>JBAQDW010000259.1:0-5735 GCA_049286445.1 Rhodoferax sp.
TCGGCAGAAGCTGAACCAAGCGCCAAACCAAATTGTTCTTATCGAATGGCATGTGCAGTGGAACCGCATCAGCACCAAGCACTTGTCTGTACATTTGCCATAAATAGCTGCTGGGCAGCTCCATGCGTGTCGCGGCACATACCCCCATGGCTGCGTCATCGGCCAGCGCAATTTCCAGCCAGTGTTTCATGCCGTTGCTCTGAACCAGAATAACCTCAGACACTAACGGCCCCAAAGGTTGTGATTTAAGGAACTGGGTCAAAAGATCACGCAAATCCTCCAGGCGATTGCTGTGCAAGACCATAAATCCAGGGGGGTAAACGTTGCTTTGAGTGGTTGTCATGAAATGCAGGATAGCCGTTCGCGAACCAGTGTGGCCCGCATGCAGCCCACTTGCTGAGCCAAGGAAGAAATTCGACGAACACGTACACAGCAACGCGTTGGTCCCGTCGGTGCCTCACAACCGCCTCTGGCTCGTGAGGTCCCTCACCACTCTGAACGTTTTGGAGAATGGCTTGCAATCACTGTGCCTTGACATCGCAAGGCCCGAACGAGGAGCGACAAAAAGGCCAACCAACAAAGAGGATCAACCTAACAATGCTGCCGAGAAAAAAACCAGTCCTTTCACGTCAGACAACGCGGTTTGAAACTGGCATGAGCCCGCGCCAACCCCAAGTGAAGACTCCCTCTCCAGAGCGAGGAATCCATTCAAAAGCCAAAGACTAAGCTTGCCGATCCACCTGTCAAGTCGTCGAACCCAATCGCGTTCTTGAACAGCCATTGAACTCAAGGCAATGACAGCGGTCCAGTGCGCCAAACCTCAAAGGCCCTTGGGGCGCATCCAGTCCACCCAGAGCCAAGGACACCCTAACCGAATGGTGAGCATGTTAAAAAATCAAACAACCACAGCGGTGCATGATTACGGCTGATTTTCGAAGGTTTCATAACAAAAAAAAGCCCACCTAAGTGAGCTTTTTTATTGGATACCACATAAATGCTGGTTGCGCGAGTAGGATTTGAACCTACGACCTTTGGGTTATGAGCCCAACGAGCTACCAGGCTGCTCCATCGCGCGTCATGTATCTATTGTAACCGTTTAAACAGCAGCTTTATCTTCTACTGCAACAATTTCTTCGGCGCGATCAACAAATTCGACCAAAGCCATGGGCGCGTTGTCGCCAACGCGGAAACCCATCTTCAAGATACGAGTGTAACCACCTGGACGGGCTTTAAAGCGAGGGCCGAGTTCATTGAACAATTTAACGACGCTATCGCGGTCGCGAAGACGATCGAATGCCAGGCGACGGTTGGCAACCGTGGCTTCTTTGGCCAAAGTAATCATCGGCTCAATAACCCGACGCAACTCTTTGGCCTTTGGCACTGTGGTCTTAATGGCTTCATGCTCGATGAGCGAGTTCATCATATTGCGCAACATCGCCAGACGATGTGAGCTAGTGCGATTGAGTTTCCGTAATCCGTGTCCGTGACGCATGGTGCATTCCTTAAGTTTATATATTGCGAATAGCCGTGTCAGGTACTGTCCGCCGCACGAAGCCGTTTGTTGGCTTTTGTGACTATTACCGCTTTTCCAAAGCAGCTGGTGGCCAATTCTCGAGTTTCATACCCAAGGTCAACCCTCTAGAGGCCAAAACCTCTTTAATTTCATTCAACGATTTACGACCAAGATTTGGCGTTTTGAGCAATTCATTCTCTGTCCGCTGAATCAAATCGCCGATGTAATAAATGTTTTCAGCCTTCAAACAGTTAGCTGAGCGAACAGTAAGTTCTAACTCATCGACAGGGCGCAACAAAATAGGATCAAATTGAGCTGCGCCACGAGGAGCGGACGGCTCAAATATCATTTCGCTACCTTCCAGCTGGGCGAACACAGCCAACTGCTCGACCAAAATTTTAGCAGAGGCTCTGACGGCGTCTTCGGCAGAAATCGCACCGTTGGTCTCAATGTCAACCACTAACTTATCCAAGTCAGTACGCTGTTCAACACGCGCACTCTCAACGGTGTAGCTCACGCGACGAACGGGAGAAAACGAAGCATCCAGCACAATACGACCTACCGCTTTGCTGGGCTCATCGGCGTGGCGACGCATCGATCCAGGCACGTATCCGCGACCTTTTTCGACCTTGACTTGCATGTCCAACTTGCCACCGTGTGACAAATGGGCAATCACATGATCAGGATTGATGATTTCAACATCATGTGGTGTCTGGATGTCAGCAGCCGTGACTAATCCTTCACTGTCTTTGCGCAAACTCAGGGTGACTTCATCACGATTGTGAAGTTTAAAAACGACACCCTTCAAATTCAGCAAAATATTAACGACATCCTCTTGGACGCCATCTATCGAAGAATATTCATGCAATACACCCGCAATGGTCACTTCCGTTGGGGCATAGCCTGACATGGAGGACAACAAGACACGACGCAAAGCGTTACCAAGGGTGTGACCGTAACCACGTTCAAATGGCTCCAAAGCAACTTTGGCCCGATTGGGGCCAAGCTGCTCTACGTTAATGGTTTTAGGTTTCAATAAACTATTTTGCACGCGAATTTCCTCTCAATACCCTCGGCTCGTTACACCGGTAAGGCTGGTGGAGCGCCTGAAGCGCAGACATCTGCGCTTCAGGAACAATTTCGAATTACTTCGGAAGGAAGCGATTAACGTGAGTACAACTCAACGATGAGCGACTCATTAACGTCAGCTGCGAATTGATCGCGATCAGGCACTGATTTGAAAGTGCCTTCAGTTTTATCCGAACTCACCTCAACCCAAGCTGGCATTCCAACTTGTTGAGCCAATTGCAGTGCTTCCGCGATGCGAGTCTGCTTCTTGGACTTATCACGAACTGAAATGACATCGCCTGCTTTCACCATGTACGAAGGAATGTTGACACTCTTTCCATTCACGGTCATGGCTTTGTGAGAAACCAACTGCCTGGCTTCTGCACGGGTTGAACCAAAACCCATACGATAAACAACATTGTCTAAACGCGACTCCAACAAAGCCAGCAGATTAGATCCTGTATTGCCCTTGCGGCGATCCGCCTCTTCAAAGTAGCGGCGGAACTGTTTTTCCAACACGCCGTACATGCGTTTGACCTTCTGCTTCTCGCGCAACTGAAGACCGTAATCAGAAGTACGGGCACCAGAGGTGCGGCCGTGTTGGCCAGGCTTCGAATCAAATTTCGCCTTGTCGCCAATGGCGCGACGAGCGCTCTTGAGGAACAGGTCTGTGCCTTCACGGCGGGAGAGTTTGGCCTTTGGACCGAGGTAACGTGCCACTTGAATTTCCTTTTATGTCATCTGCCACAGAAACTGTGGGAGCTGCCAGCGCGTTGCTGTCAGCGGTGGGCTTAAAAAATAGCTTAAATGCGACGACGCTTTTGAGGGCGGCAACCGTTGTGCGGAACTGGCGTCACATCTGCAATCATATTGATGCGAATTCCGAGGGCAGCGAGTGCGCGAACCGACGACTCGCGACCAGGACCTGGACCTTTAATTTCAACATCCAGGTTTTTAATTCCCTGCTCGAGGGCAGCGCGCCCGGCAACTTCAGATGCAACCTGAGCCGCAAAAGGGGTTGATTTACGTGAGCCTTTAAATCCTTGACCACCAGAAGAAGCCCAAGACAAGGCGTTGCCTTGACGGTCCGTGATCGTAATAATCGTGTTGTTGAATGAAGCGTGCACGTGAGCAACACCATCAGCAATATTCTTGCGTACTTTTTTACGGACCCGCTGGGCCGCGTTATTGGCGGGGGATTTAGCCATAATATTCTTTCAATGCCTTTTATTTCTTCAGTGACTGCGCAGCTTTGCGAGGACCTTTGCGGGTGCGCGCATTCGTGCGAGTCCGCTGACCGCGCATTGGCAGACCACGACGATGACGGAATCCGCGATAGCAGCCGATGTCCATCAAGCGCTTGATGTTCATTGTTGTCTCACGACGCAAATCACCTTCAATAGTGAACTGCGCGATGTGATCGCGAATTTTTTCCAAATCCGCGTCAGTCAAATCTTTGACCTTCTTGGAATAAGCGATACCGCAAGCTTCGCAGATTTGGCGAGCTCGAGTGCGACCGATGCCGAAAATAGCAGTTAAGCCAATTTCAGAATGCTGTTGCGGTGGGATATTGATACCAGCAATACGTGCCATTTTTAACCTCTAATACTCTTGCAATTAACCCTGGCGCTGCTTGTGACGGGGATCTGTACAGATCACACGCACAACGCCCTTACGCCGAATTACCTTGCAGTTACGGCAAATTTTTTTGACCGAAGCCGAAACCTTCATTTCATTCTCCTAAAACAGTTTTTATGCATTTGCCAGCGTGCCAACAAAAACAACTCATGTAGCCAAACGGCCATAACCTACACCTCAAGTCGAAACTACCCGTCGAGTTACCTCTGATGCAGCGCCCCAACTCGACAATTTAGATTGAATGCATTGGCACTCATACCAAAATAATCACTTCCCAAGACCAGAGCCGAAATCTAAATGATGACGGCCTATTAAACAGAATCAACGACGCCTCTTGTAAAAAGTTTCGACGAAGACTCAGACTACGTCTGAATCAAGAAGATTTAAAACTAGCCTTCTTCAAAAGAGAGTCGTATTGCTGAGACATCATGTAGTTCTGCACTTGTGACATGAAATCCATCGTCACAACAACAATGATCAAGAGAGAAGTTCCCCCAAAGTAGAACGGTACGTTGTACTTCAAAATTAAGAACTCTGGCAGCAAGCAAACCAGTGTGATGTAAATAGCACCCGCGAAAGTCAAGCGCAGCAGTATTTTATCAATGTACTTCGCTGTTTGATCACCGGGACGAATACCTGGAATAAATGCGCCGCTTTTCTTTAAGTTGTCAGCCGTTTCTCTGCTGTTGAAAACCAAGGCAGTATAGAAAAAGCAGAAAAATATGATGGCTGCAGCGTAAAACATCACGTAAATCGGTTGCCCAGGTGTCAGAGAACCTGCAATATCCTTCAACCATCGCATGGAATCACCAGCACTCAACCAACCAACAATGGTCGCCGGCATCAGAATAATAGATGATGCAAAAATCGGTGGGATAACGCCTGCCATATTCAACTTTAAAGGAAGATGGCTCGATTGACCACCGTACACTTTATTGCCGACTTGGCGTCTTGCGTAATTAACCAGTATCTTTCTTTGCCCGCGTTCCACGAATACGACAAAGTAAGTCACCGCAGCAACCAAGACAACGATGAACATCGCCACAATGATGCTCATCGCACCTGTCCTGACCAACGCCAACAGCCCACCAATTGCATTAGGAAGACCGGCGGCAATTCCACCAAAAATCAAAATCGATATGCCATTACCCAACCCACGCTCAGTGATCTGCTCGCCCAACCACATTAAAAACATCGTTCCCGATGTCAAAGTGACAATCGCAGTTACTCGGAACCCAAAACCTGGAGAAACAACGAGCCCCGCAGAACTTTCCAAAGCCAGAGCAATACCCATTGACTGGAATAAAGCCAAGCCCAAGGTCCCGTAACGGGTGTACTGGGTAATCTTGCGGCGACCCGCCTCACCTTCTTTTTTCAGTTGCTCAAATGCCGGCAAAACATACGTCAACAATTGCATAACAATTGATGCCGAAATATAAGGCATGATTCCTAGCGCGAAAATTGTAAAGCGAGAAAGGGCACCGCCAGAGAACATGTTGAACATTCCCAAGATGCC
>JBAQDW010000260.1:0-10053 GCA_049286445.1 Rhodoferax sp.
GCGGTGCCACCAGCGGGCGGCTTTCCAACTGAAAGCGCTTGATTAAGGTGCTGGCGTAGGGCAGGCAGGTGGTCACCCCCAGCCCCGCGCTCACCATGCTGAAGGCGGTGGTCATGAAGCCGACTTCGGTGCTGGGGGTCAGCGGGCCGTCGCGCAAGGCTTCGTGCAAGTCACCGCGCAGGCGTTGCGTGAACTCGCCTTGCAGCGCAATCAGCGGGTGCGCCAGCGCCTCACTCCAGCGCACTTCAGCCTTGGCCGCCAAGGCGTGGCCGGGGGGAAACACCACCACAAAGGGCAGTTCAAACAGGGTGCTGGCCTCGATCTCAGGCAAGGACTCGCGCTCTGGGCCCACGCCCAAGTCCACCTCGCCGCTGCTAACGCGGGGCAGCACGCTTTCGACCATGCTGTCAAAAAGACGCACCTGAATGTCGGGGCACACGCGCTTGAAAGCGGCCATGACGTCAGGCAGCACCGTGCAGGACAACAACTGCGGCGCGGCAATGCGCACCACGCCGCGCTTGAGGGCTTTGAGGTCGGCCATGGCGTCCAGCGCGCCGTCCAAGTCTTGCAAAATTTTGATGGCCAAGGGATAAAACTCGCGCCCCGCCTCAGACAGTTGCACTTTGCGGGTGCTGCGGTGCACCACTTGCACGCCCAAGATTTGCTCTAACTCTTTGATCAGCCCGCTCAAAGCCGACTGCGTGACATGCAAGCTGCCAGCGGCTTCGGTGAAACTGCTGGTATGTGCCAAGGCACAAAAGGCGCGCAATTGGCGCAAGGTGACATTCATAAGCTACATCACTAAATTCATCATAAAAATTCGTTTGAATGATAGATGAAATGGCTTTTTAATCGGTCTAACCGACCCACCCTGACCCCACACACACTTGGAGACTGCCATGCTCGTCAAAAAAATACACCATGTAGCCTACCGCTGCGTTAACGCCAAACAAACCGTCGAGTGGTACGAAAAGCACTTGGGCATGAAGTTTGTGCTGGCCATTGCCGAGGACGAGGTGCCGTCCACCAAAGCGCCCGACCCTTATATGCACGTTTTCATTGACGCGGGCATGGGCAACATCTTGGCGTTTTTTGAGTTGCCCAACTCACTGCCGATGGACCGCGACAACAACACCCCGGCTTGGACGCAGCACATTGCGTTTGAGGTGGCCAGCATGGACGACCTGCTCACCGCCAAGCAGCGTTTGGAGGCCGCTGGCATTGAGGTGATTGGCGTCACCGACCACACACTCTTCAAATCAATTTACTTCTTTGACCCCAGCGGTCACCGTTTGGAGTTGGCCTTCAACACCGCCACCCCGGCCATGAACAAACAGCTCGACGAGGTGAAGTGGGAGATGCTCAATGAGTGGGACCGCACCAAAAAAGCCCCCAAGCACGCCGCCTGGATGCATGACGGCAGCGGAGTGCCGCTGTGATCGGGTTGAACGCCACCCACCACGCCGAGCTGACAAGCTGGGTCACCTCTGCCAACCAGCCTGGCTGTGATTTCCCGATTCAGAACCTGCCGTTTGGTGTGTTTCGCCGGGCCAGCAGCACCGAAGCCTTTCGCGGTGGCGTGGCCATTGGCGACCAAATTTTGGACCTGAACGCCGCGCACGCCTTGGGTGCTTTCAGCGGCGAAGCGGGTGACGCAGCCCACGCTTGCAGTGCCCCCACCCTCAATGCCTTCATGGCTTTGGGCCCCAAGGCGTGGTCGGCCTTGCGCGCCGCCTTGTCACGCGCTTTGACTGCAGGCGCTGATTTAGAACCAGCCCTGACGCGCTGCTTGGTGGCGCAGGCGCAAGCCGAGTTCACGGTGCCAGCGCGCATTGGCGACTACACCGACTTCTACACCTCGGTTTACCACGCCACCAATGTGGGCAAGCTGTTTCGGCCGGACAACCCGTTGATGCCCAACTACAAGTGGTTGCCCATTGGCTACCACGGGCGCTCTTCCTCTATTGGCATCTCAGGCCAAGCGTTTCACCGCCCGGTGAGCCAGACGATGGCACCCGGCGCGACAGAGCCGACTTTGAGCGCCAGCAAGCGCATGGACTACGAGCTGGAGCTGGGCGTTTACATGGGCACAGCCAACGCACTGGGCGAGCCCGTGCCGCTGGACGAGGCTGAAGACCACGTCTTTGGCTTGTGCTTGTTCAACGACTGGTCGGCCCGCGACATTCAGGGCTGGGAATACCAGCCGCTGGGCCCGTTCTTGGCAAAGAACTTTGCCAGCACCGTCTCACCGTGGATCGTGACGCTGGAGGCCCTCGCCCCCTACCGCCAGCCCTGGACCCGACCCAGCGACGACCCGCAACCCCTGCCCTACCTCGACTCACCCACGCTGCGCGCCAGCGGTGCGATTGATATTGAGTTGGAGGTTTTTATTCAAAGTGCGGCCATGCGCGAGCAAGGCGTGCCGCAGCACCGCCTCTCGCGCAGCAACTTTCGCCATGCTTACTGGTCGGTGTCGCAAATGGTGGCGCACCACACGGTGAACGGCTGCAACCTGCAGCCCGGTGATTTGCTGGGCAGCGGCACCCAGTCTGGCCCCACGCTGGACGAGGCCGGGGCGTTGATTGAACTGTCGGTGGGCGGCAGTCGCTCTCTGGCCTTGCCTTCAGGCGAGTCTCGTACCTTTTTGGAAGACGGCGACACCGTGACCTTTCGGGGCGCGTGCGAGAAGCCGGGTGCGGCGCGCATTGGGTTTGGCGAGGTCAGCGGCACGCTGCTGCCTGCGCGGGCTCTGGTTTAAACGTTGTCATGTTGAAGCTTTACACCTACTTTCGCAGCTCGGCGGCCTACCGCGTGCGCATTGCCTTGAACCTCAAAGGCCTGCCTTACGAGTCGGTGCCCGTGCACCTGCTGCGCGACGGGGGCGAACAGCACTCAGACGACTACGCCCGCCTCAACCCGGCTGAGCTGGTGCCCACCTTGGTAGACAGCGAGCACGCCTTGGGCCAGTCACTGGCCATCATCGAATACCTGGATGAAGTGCACCCCAGCCCCCCCCTGCTGCCGGGCAACGCTTTGGCGCGTGCGCGCATCCGTGCGCTGGCGCAAAGCATTTCCTGCGACATGCACCCGCTGAACAACCTGCGCGTGCTGCAGTATTTGAGCCGGGAGCACCAGTTGGACGAGGCCGCCAAAGCCATGTGGGTGCGCCACTGGATCACGCTCGGTTTCACCGCACTGGAAGCCCAGCTGCAGCACGCCAGCACCGGCCTCTTCTGCCACGGCGACGCCCCAACGCTGGCCGACTGCTGCTTGGTGCCTCAAATGTTCAACGCCCGCCGCTTTGCCACGCCCTTAGAGGGCTTCCCCACCCTGTGCCGCATTGAAGCCGCTTGCCTGGCACTTGATGCCTTTCAGCGCGCCGCCCCCGAGGCCCAAGCCGACGCGGCTTGATGCACAAAAGCGAAGTTGATTCATCAGAACAAGGTCGTCTGCTGGTTTGTGAAACAGCCGCATCAGCGGGTGCTGCGCGGCGTTGATGGTGAGCATGATGAAGCTGTGCACCCGCTCGCCTTGGGGTGATTGCCAAGCAGACCACAAACCCGCGATGCCCATGGACTCGCCATCGGCCCGGGCAGTGCGGGTAGGCACGGCGCGCCCGCTGCGCCAATCGGGCTTAAAAATCGCGTCGGCGGGAATGATGCAATGCTGGGACTGCTTCCAAGCGTCGCGAAAACTCGGCTTGCTGGGCACCGTCCCTCAGATTTTTTCTGCCCAACGCTTCGCCCACGCTTAGAACGTGGATGCCATGGCGCTAGTGGTCGCGCATCCACCAGTCTCCCGTCAATGTCTTCTGAAAATACGCGATGAGGTGGGTAACCTTGGCAGGGACCAGTTTGGGCGAAGGAAATACCGCATTCACTTCCTGAGCAGGTAGCACGAAGTCAGTCAGAACCGGTACCAGGCGGCCTTGTGCGACGGACTCGCGGGCCACATACCAAGGCAAAACAGCGAGCCCCATATGGGCACGAGCGGCAGCAAGAACAGTTGACAAATTATTGGAACGCAAAGGCCCTGCCACAGGAATAGATACTTCTTTCTGGGAGGCTCCCGTGAAGCTCCAGCGAGCATCACCCTGCACGCTGCTGTAAATCAAACAGGCGTGCTGCAGCAGGTCTGGCGGAATCATGGGTGCAGGGTGATGTTTGAGGTAGTCCGGCGAGGCCGCAAGTAGCCAGGGGTTGGTTCCCAAGTGGCGCGACCCCAACATTGAGTCAGCCAGGCGCCCCATACGAATGGCCAAGTCGGCTCCTTGTTCCACCATATTTACATAGCGATCGTCGAAGCCCAGGTCAACGGTGACGCCTGGATTGTCTCGCATGTACTTGATCATCAAAGGCACCACCACGCGTCGCCCAAAGGCCAGTGAGGTACTGATTCGAACGTGGCCGCTGATCCCACTCTGCACCAAAGTCGCTAGGTTTTCAGCGATGTCGATCTCGTGGGCAATGCTTTTGCATTTTTCAAAGTAGAGTGCCCCCACTTCCGTGGGCGTGATGCCACGGGTGGACCGGTGCAATAGGCGGGCACCCAAGCGCTGCTCTATCGCAGCGACCGCTTTGGTGGCGGTGGACTGCGCAATGCCGAGGTCCTTCGCAGCTTTGCTGAAGCTGCCGGTTTCGACAATGCGCACAAAAAGATCCAAGCCTGCCAGACGGTCCATGTCTTGCACTGTAGCAGTACTTCGGCTCTTCATTCCACCGGGGAATAGTTGTTATCCCCGCGCTTCGGTTCACAAGCCGGACCGAAAAACAGATCATCGATGCATCTACTAAAAGGAGACACTCAATGGCAAAAATGAAGGCTGCAATGGCTGCAGTGTTGGTTATGGAAAAAGAGGGCGTCTCGTTAGTTTTCGGTGTGCCGGGGGCAGCCATCAATCCGCTTTATGCACAAATGCGCGAACGGCAGACGATCAGCCACGTGCTGGCCCGTCACGTTGAGGGTGCTTCGCACATGGCCGAGGGTTACACCCGCGCTGTCGCGGGCAATATTGGTGTTTGCATCGGCACCTCCGGCCCTGCCGGTACAGACATGATTACTGGTCTGTACTCTGCCCAGGCTGACAGCATTCCAATTTTGTGCATCACGGGTCAGGCACCGCGTGCCCGGATGCACAAGGAAGATTTCCAGGCGGTAGACATAGCAACCATCTCCAAGCCGGTTACCAAATGGTCCACCACCGTGATGGAGCCAGCCCAGGTGCCCCGCGCTTTCCAGCAAGCCTTTCATCTGATGCGCTCTGGCCGTCCTGGCCCCGTTCTGATTGACCTGCCATTTGATGTGCAGATGGCTGAGATCGAATTCGACATTGACACTTACGAGCCATTACCAGTCTACAAGCCTGCAGCCAGCCGAAAACAAATCGAAAAAGCAATGGACATGCTGAATGACGCCGAACGCCCGCTGATCGTGGCTGGGGGAGGCATCATCAACGCTGACGCTTCTGATTTGCTGATGGCGTTCGCTGAATTGGCTGGTATTCCGGTCATCCCGACCCTGATGGGTTGGGGCACGATTCCCGACGACCACAAGTTAATGGCAGGCATGTGTGGACTGCAAACCAGCCACCGCTACGGTAACGCCAACATGCTGGCCAGCGACTTTGTGTTGGGCATCGGCAACCGCTGGGCCAACCGACATACGGGTTCACCTGAAGTCTATTGCAAGGGTCGCAAGTTCGTTCACATCGACATTGAACCTACCCAGATTGGCCGTGTTTTCGCGCCCGACTATGGCGTCGTATCGGACGCCAAAGCAGCACTTCAATTGTTTGTTGAAATCGCTCGTGAGTGGAAGCAGGCCGGCAAGTTGCACGATCGTTCTGGCTGGGCTGGAGAGTGCCAGGCACGCAAGTCTTCTATTGAATACCTGCGTAAAACCAATTTCAACAACGTCCCCATGAAGCCACAGCGCGTGTACCAGTGCATGGTCAATGCTTTTGGCAAGGATGTCACCTACGTCTCGACCATTGGTCTGTCGCAAATCGCTGGCGCGCAGTTCCTGCACGTTTACAAGCCACGCCACTGGATCAACTGCGGTCAAGCCGGCCCGCTGGGCTGGACTTTGCCTGCCGCCTTGGGGGTGGTCGCAGCCGATCCGAAGCGCAAGGTGGTTGCTCTCTCGGGCGACTATGACTTCCAATTCATGATTGAAGAGCTGGCCGTTGGCGCTCAATTCAAGCTGCCCTATATCCACATGCTGGTGAACAACAGCTACCTTGGCCTGATTCGTCAGTCGCAGCGGGGCTTTGCGATGGACTTCTGCGTGGGACTCGGTTTTGACAACATCAACTCCGATCCCGACGACGTGACAGCGCAGGGCTACGGCGTTGATCATATGAAAGTGGTTGAAGGTCTGGGCTGTAAGGGCATTCGCGTGCACCAGCCGCAAGAGTTGGCTCCCGCCATTAAGCAGGCGCAGGCCTGGATGGCGGAGTTCAAGGTGCCGGTGGTCATTGAGGTCATTCTGGAACGTGTGACCAATATCGCCATGGGCACCGAGATCGACAATATCGGTGAATTCGAGGAACTCGCTGGCGGCAAGGCCGATGTGCCCACCGCTATTTCTATGCTTGATTGAAGAGAAACCATAATGCCCAAATTTGCCGCTAACCTGACCATGCTCTTTACCGAGCATGCTTTTCTGGACCGTTTCGAAGCCGCCGCCAAGGCGGGTTTCAAGGCTGTCGAATTCTTATTCCCCTACGCTTGGACTGCCGAAGAGATCAAGCAGCGGCTCGATGCCAACGGCCTGACGCCCGTGCTGCACAACCTGCCCGCTGGCGACTGGGATGCAGGCGAGCGGGGCATCGCTTGCCACCCGGACCGGGTGAGCGAGTTCCGCGATGGGGTAAGCAAAGCAATTGCCTACGCCAAGGTGCTGGGCGTGGGACAACTTAACTGCCTAGTGGGCAAGGCGCCTGCTGGGGTGCCTGAAGACCTGTTGCGTCACACCGTGATTGAGAACCTGCGTTTTGCCGCAGCTGAGTTGAAGAAAGCGGGCCTTCGGCTGCTGATCGAACCAATCAACACTTTCGACATTCCGAATTTCTACCTTAGTCGCACCGTTCAGGCCATCGAGATTCTGGACGAGGTGGGTGCCGATAACGCCTTTGTGCAATACGACATTTACCACGCACAACGCATGGAAGGTGAATTGGCCAACACGGCGCAGAAACACCTAGCGCGGATTGGACACGTGCAGCTGGCCGACAACCCGGGGCGCAACGAACCGGGCACCGGCGAGATCAATTACGCCTTCTTGTTTACGCACCTAGACCGCATCGGCTACGACGGTTGGATCGGCTGTGAATACAAGCCCACCACCACCACAGAGGCTGGTCTGGGCTGGATCAAGAGATTGGCCCCATAAGGGCACACAACCCGCATTTAAAAGACATATTTCCCAAGGAAGACAACAATGACGAACCAACCTCTCAACATCGGATTCATTGGCTTGGGCATCATGGGCACACCCATGGCGAGCCACCTTATCAAGGCCGGACACCAGCTTTTTGTCTACACACGCGGCAAACTGCCTGCAGAGATTGCAGAGTCAGGCGCAACCCAGTGCCTGGACGCAAAAGGCGTGGCCGAGCGCGCCGACCTCATCCTCATCATGGTGCCCGACACCCCGGACGTGGGTGAAGTACTGTTTGGCGAGAAGGGCGTTGCCAAAGGCCTGAAGGCGGGTAAGACGGTGGTCGACATGTCGTCTATCTCCCCCGTAGAAACCAAACTATATGCACAGAAAATTGAAGCAATGGGTTGCCACTACCTAGACGCCCCCGTGTCAGGCGGCGATGTGGGGGCCAAGAACGCCGCACTGTCGATCATGGTCGGCGGCAAGTCCGAGGTGTTTGAGCGTGTCAAGCCTGTGTTCGAACTGATGGGGAAAAATATCATCCTCGTGGGTGGCTCGGGCGACGGACAGACTTGCAAGGTGGCGAACCAGATTGTGGTGGCGTTGACCATCAATGCGGTAGCCGAAGGCTTGTTGTTCGCGGCCAGAGCGGGTGCCGATCCGGCCAAGGTGCGCGCCGCGCTAATGGGTGGCCTGGCCACCTCGCGCATTCTCGATATTCTGGGTGATCGCATGGTCAAGCGCACTTTTGACCCTGGTTTCCGTATTGCATTGCACCAGAAGGACTTGAACTTGGCGCTCAGCGCGGCCAAGCAGTTGGGGTTGGCCTTGCCTGCCACCTCAACCGCGCAGCAGTTGTTCAGCGCCTGCGTGTCACATGGCGGTACCGCTTGGGACCATTCCGGCATGGTGCGCGCACTAGAGAAGTTGTCTAACTTCGAAATCGGTCAAAAACCAGCTTGAACCTAGCCAGAAAGCAGTCCGCCATGAAAGTCTCTGAAGTCATCGCGCCCGTGAATTCGCAAACGCTGCTGCGGCGCATGTTTGCCGCTGCAGTGGCATCGGCGCAACCCACGCGCTGCATTCCTGATCATCTGCCCACGCCCGAGCAAGTGGGCAAGGGGCGGCTGATTGTGATTGGTGCCGGCAAGGCTTCAGCGGCCATGGCGCGTGCCGTCGAAGACCACTGGACCGGCTCCAAGAGCCAGTTGAGTGGTCTGGTGGTCACACGCTATGGCTACCAAGTGGCCTGCGACCACATCGAAATCGTTGAAGCTGCACACCCGGTCCCGGATGGCGCTGGCATGGCCGCTGCCGTTCGGCTGATGGAGATGGTCTACGGCCTAACGGCGCAGGACACGGTTTTGTGCCTGATCTCGGGTGGAGGCTCTTCGCTGTTGCCTTTGCCCCTGCCCGGGCTGACGTTGGCGCACAAGCAGGCGGTCAACCGGGCGTTGCTCAAATCGGGCGCCACCATAAGCGAAATAAACTGTGTGCGGCGCCACCTCTCTGCGATCAAGGGCGGCCGCCTCGCGGCCGCCTGCCATCCCGCGCGGGTGCTCACCCTGCTGATTTCAGATGTGCCGGGCGACAACCCGATGGACATCGCCTCAGGCCCCACCGTGGCCGACCCGACTACCTGCGACGACGCACTCGACATCATCCGCCGCTACGGCATCGAGGTACCCCAAGAGGTGCTGAAGGTGCTGGAGAGTGGTCAGGGTGAATCACTGAAGGCGGACGATTCACGTCTGGCTCGGGCAGAAGTGCGCATCATCGCCACGCCTCAAATGGCGCTCGAAGCTGCAGCCAGCGTGGCGCAGGAAGCCGGTGTCACGCCTTACATCTTGGGCGATGCGATTGAAGGCGAAGCCAGCGACGTGGGCAAAGTCATGGCGGGTATCGCGCTTCAGGTGGCCCAGCGGGGGCAACCCGTTGTTGCACCCTGTGTGTTGCTGTCAGGCGGTGAAACCACGGTGACCGTGCGTGGCCAGGGTCGAGGGGGACGAAACGTCGAGTTTTTGCTGGCCATGGGCATCGCCTTGGGCGGGCACCCACGCATCCACGCCATGGCCGGTGACACCGATGGGGTCGACGGTCAGGAAGAGATCGCTGGGGCGTGCCTCACCCCCGACGCGTTGGAGAGAGCCTGGGCGTTGGGGATCAAACCCAATGACAGCCTCGCCAACAACGACGGTCATGGTTTCTTTGAAGCAATGGGAAATTCTGTGGTGACCGGGCCCACCTTGACCAATGTGAATGATTTCCGCGCCATCGTGATCGAGGCGGCATGACCGCCACCAATCCCACACTACATTTGTTTCCCCTTATGGGGAGAACAATGCTATCCGAGATCAGGCCACACCAGTCTTCGTGCAGCGCGTGAGCACCCGGAGTCGCCGATGATAAGTCTGACGCCAAGCAGGGAGACGGCAGATCGTTTGGCGCGGGCCTGGGAGGTGCACTCAGTCCACATTCCTGACGTGGTCAGCGTGAAAGAGATGACCGATGTGGCCTGTGCCATTGCGCGAAGAGAGCGGTTTACTTAAAAAGGGCAGTTTATCGTCGCAATTGCAGGCATTCCGTGTAGAACTGCCGGAACGATTAATCTGACCCGAATTACCACCGTTTGAGCAAGAAATGAGAGTCGCAGCCAATCGAGTATTGGCT
>JBAQDW010000261.1:0-9314 GCA_049286445.1 Rhodoferax sp.
TGAATGTTGGCGTCTGCCCGTGAACCCCACCCCAGACAAAGCGTTGGCCAAATAGGGCTGTTGAGCTCCCCTGATCCCCCCGGCGGGGGTGGAGAGGGGTTGGGGGAGAGGGGGGGGAATGAACAAGGCTTTGAAACTTCTGCCATCTCACCCCGCAAGGCCTTTGAATGGTTTTTAGGCCGCAAGCCCTTGCCGGACCTGCACAAGCAGCTACCGAAAATATAGCAATTCTTAAGATACAACGCCCACCGCGCCAAGCGGGATAAGAAGCCAACAGCCGGATCGGATCGCGTGTTGGAAGGGCATGCGTTCGCCGTGAGCCGCCAACTGTCAGTAACTGCCATTCGGGTCGGTGCCCCGCGCACCCGGTGGGAGTGCAACGGCGTCATGATCCAAAGGCTTAAAACAGCGCGGCATTGACCTTCAGCTGGTCTGGCGAAAAGCGAAAAATGGTCATGGCGTCCACACTGTACGCACCCATCTTTCGATAGAACGCGATGGTGGGCTCGTTCCAATCCAAACAGCCCCACTCCAGACGCTGGCAGCCTCGCTCCACGGCGAGCTTGGACATGAAGGCCATCATGATTTGCCCCAGGCCCTGAAAACGCACGGCGTCGTCCACCAAGAAGCCGTCCACGTAAAGCCCTGACTGCCCAATAAAGGCCGAAGAGTTTTGAAAAAAATAAACAAACCCCACCGTTAGGCCGTCGTAGTCGCCCAACACCGCCTCCCCTTTGCCCTCCACCAGCAGCTTGCGAATGCCCTCTTCTGTGGCGGTTATTTTGTCGGACATCTTTTGATAAGCGCCGAGTTTTTTCATGTAGTCCAGCACCAGACCGGCATCGTCCGGCGTGGCAAAGCGCAGTGAAAAGTTTGGATTTTTAGTCTGAATCAGGGTCATGTTGCTCATCTGGGTGGGTGGTTTGAGGGGCGCATTGTCACCAAAGAAAGGGCCGGTGGAGCGCTGGCGTGTCCGCTCACCCCGTACCAGGCAAGGCCCGTGCCTTGGGTCGGCCAGCCTCACGCCCTGAGAGCCCATCGCCGGTGAGGGCGCTTTGACCCCATCTTATCGGTCAAGGCGGGTAATAATTCGCAGCTTATGCCCTTACTCACCCACCCCCAGGCTTGGACCGCGCTGGTCATTGCCATTCTTTTTGAAGTGGGTGGCACCACCAGCATGCGACTGGCAGAGGGGTTTACCCGTGTCACACCGTCGGTGATGATGGTGGTTTTCTACACCGTGTCGTTCACCTTGAACACGATGGTGATCCGGGTGCTGGGCTTGAGCGTGACCTATGGGGTGTGGTGTGGTGTGGGCACGGTGCTGACCGCGCTGATTGGGGTCTATTACTTCAAGGAACCCGCAACGGCCATCAAGATGGTGAGCATTGGGCTGATCGTCATCGGGGTGCTGGGTTTGCACTCGGCCAGCCGCGTGGGGCATTGAGCCTGCGGGCTCTTCAAGAACTTCGTGTGTTGTCGATGAACGCAATGGCACTGGTTCAGTCGGGTCAAGCGGGCCTTTGCCCTCCAGTGAAAAGCGCTAGACCGCGTGCAGCGCCAGTAGGCGGTCTGCTTGGGCGAGTGTGTCGCGGTACCCTGCTGTTATGGCGCGCGTTCTGAACTCGCGCGACAGGCTGACCCAGTAGCCAAAGTGGGGCTTGAGCAGCACATCGGCCAGCACGGCGTCCACCTCCACCAAGGCCTGTTTGCGCAAGTCACTTTCACGGTAGCGCTCTGAGCCAGGCGGTGGCGAGGCCAGGTGGGCGGTGGCGTCAACGGCGAGCACTTTGTGCGCCCCCAACGCGCGGGCGACCCGCACCGGCAGTGGCATGGACCCGTCCGCGTCCATATACCGCTCACCGCGAATGCGCACCGGCGAAAACTGCCCTTCAATGGCCGCCGAGGCCTGCACGGCCAACCCCACATCGCCGGCGGTGAACGCTATCGTTTCGCCATCGTGCTGGCGCTGAACCACACAGGCCATGGGAATGGTCAAATTTTCCAACAGGCGCACCGGGGTGTGCTCGCGCATCAGGTCCGCCACCGCCGAGCCGCTCAAGCGCTCAGGGGTGCCAACGGCCCAGCGTGCCAGGCTCAAAGGTTGCAGGTCAAGCGCCAAAAACTCCAGCTCAGCGCCACTCAAGCCCGCTGCCAGCAAACTGCCGACCACCGCGCCCGCCGATGCACCAACGATGAGATCGGGCCTTAACCCCAACTCAAGCAGCGCTTTAACCACGCCCACGTGCACAAACCCGCGCGGCCCGCCTGAGCTGAACACCCACGCCACGCGCGGGATGTGTGGCAAGGCCTGCACGCGCGGGGCGTTGGGTCCGTTATGGTCTTGATCCGGGCTAAGCGAGCAGGCGTTAAGCGCACCCGTGGCCGCCGCCGCGCCCGCAGCGCAGAGCCAAGTGCGACGGCTCAACATGGTGGTGCCCGCCGTTCAGGGCTGTTTGGCTTTGGCTTTGGCCGCTGCCACTGCCTGGGCCAGCTCGTCACCACTTTTGTAATGGGGCACCCGAAACACCATGCGTTTGGCGCGCTGGGCAAAGCTGTTGCCCCCTTGGACCTCTTCGGCCCAGTACTTCTGGGACAGGGCGACATTGCGGGCCTCATCAAGCTCAAACGCGTCTTTGCTGCCCTGGCCGCCAAAAATGTAGAGTTTGCCGTCGATCATCTTCCAGGTGTTGGCGTCACCTCCCCAAGGAATGCCATAAACCAAACCGTCCGCACAGTAGCCGCCAAACTGGGGCAGGAACGCGGCGGGCGATTGGTCAAACCGGGCTTTGCGGGCCGCCGTAGCGAAGTGAAACGTCACCTCTTCATAAGTGCTTTTGAACTGGGGCACGCCTTGCTCAAAACGGCCGTCTGAAAAATAGGCCACCACGTCAGCGCCTTTGAGCATCACGCGTGCATCGGGCGCAATGGCCACCGCGTTGACCGGCTTGAGCGCCGAGCTGGGGTTTTGCGCCGACATGGCACCACAGCCCGTCAGCCCCAACAGGGCGGCGGACAAAGAGACGGCGAGGGCCGCACGGCCCAGGTCAGAGGGGCGAAGAGAGGTTGAAGTCATGGTGTTGCCTGTGGAGTTGAAGAAACAGCGCGTGCGGCAGCGCCAGCCGCATGAGGAGGAGTGTGAGGGGCGGGGGCAGAGAAGGTTCCAAGCGTTGCCTGCGCCTGCGCGTCAGCGTACGGGGCGACCCAGCCCAGCAGGGCACTGGCGCGCTCGCAGCGCTGGCGCAGATCGGCGGCATCGCGACCGCCGAGGTGGATGATTCCGAAGCGGTAGCTGCCCAGCCATTTGTAATCACGCGCAATGGAACCCGCCGACTTGGGGTAGGGAAACAGCAGCGCATCTGGAAACGCTGACAACATCGCGTGGCTTTGTGCCCGGGTGGGTAAGGTGACAGGCGCCTGCGGGTCAAACGCCCGGTACACCAGGCTGGCCGCCGTGCCCGCAGTCGGGGCCTGTCGTGGCACTTTGGCCGGGTCTTGCCCATAGGCCAGCGCCAGAGCCATGGCATGCATATCGACGCCCAGCACACGCTGGTACAGGTCGGAATACTGCGAGGCCATGCGCGGGTTGAATTCGATCACGGTGAGTCGGTCAGTGGCGGCGTCGTAGAAAAATTCCATGTTGAACAGGCCATGGGTGAAACCCACCGCCTGCAAGAAGCGCCGCGCCACATCGAGGGCACGGTAACCGACCGCAGCGGGCAGGCGCGAAGGGGCTTCGTGCCGCATGAAGGCCTGCGTGCCGGGGTACATGATGGCATCGACCACGCCAATGGCTTTCGTCTCGCCGTCAAACACATAGCCGTCCAAATTGAACTGGTCTGCCTGCACCGGCTCTTCCAACAGCATACGGTGGGCGCTGGGCACGCCGGGCCCCAAGCGTTCACGGGCCATGCATTCAAACGGCTCAACCAAGCGGCGAATGACCCACAGCTCGCCCCATGAAAAACGCGTGTGGCGGTGCAATTCCTCAACGCTGTCCACCCGCTTGGCCAGCACCGAAAACGCCGCCTTCACCGGCTTGACAAACACCGGGTAGGTCAGGCCCTGCGGCACGGGGGCGCCGTACTCGGCATCCAGCAACTGAAAACGAAGGTTGGCCTCGGGGGCCACCTGTTGCAAGACTTGGCGCGCGTACACCTTGTGCTGGCACGCCAAAATCGCTTTCACGGGAGTGCCGGGCCAGCCCATGCGCTCGGCCAACAAGGCCGCGGCCAGCGCCCCAAACTGTTCTTGGTTTGAGGTCACAGCGGTCCAGCCTTTTCGCTTGGCCCGGCGCGCCAGACCTTCGACAAAACGGGCCATGTCAAACCAGGCCAGACGTGCATTGCTGGGAAAAGAGAACAGGTCAAACCCATCTTCGTCGAAGACCAGGCCTTGCGTGCGGGCCAGCCGCTGGTGGGCGATGGCGTCCCAGTCGTGGTTAAAAAGCACCAAAGTGCGTTGAGGTGTGGTCATGGGCATGCGGGTTGAAGATGCGCAACAGGTGCCTGAGCGGCCAGCGTTGAAAAGGTCTATTTCAACCCCGTAGTCTTACACGAAACGGATACTCAGGGCAGTACCACCCGCAGCAGCTCGCCCTGGCGCTCATCGGTCAGCAAATAAATGAAGCCATCCGGCCCTTGGCGCACGTCCCGCACCCGCCGCTTCAAGTCGGTCAGCAGCCGCTCTTCACTCACCACTTGCGATCCCTGGAGGGTGAGACGTGCCAAGTAGCCAAACTTCAATGAGCCGACCAACAAGGTGCCCACCCAGTCGCGTCCATAACGGGTGCTGGTGACAAACGCCATGCCCGAAGGGGCGATGGACGGTGTCCAGTGGTGAATCGGCTGCTCCAAGCCAGGCTGCGTGGTGAGCCCTTTGCCAATGGCGCCGCCACCATAGTTTTCGCCATAGGTGATCACCGGCCAGCCGTAATTCTTGCCCTTCACCGGGCGGTTGAGCTCGTCCCCGCCCTGCGGGCCATGCTCCAGCGTCCAGAGCTGCCCCTCCGGACCCAAGGCCGCGCCCTGCAGGTTGCGGTGTCCCAAGGTCCAAATCTCAGGCAGCGCGCCCGCCACGTGGGTGAACGGGTTGTCTTTTGGCACGCTGCCGTCTTTGCCAATGCGCACGATTTTGCCGTGGTGGTTGTCCAAGGTTTGCGCATCGTCCATGCGCGAGAAACGGTCGCCCAACGTCAAAAACAAATTGCCATCGCCCGCGTCCACGATGCGACAACCAAAATGGGCACCGCTGCTGAATTTGGGCCGCTGACTGAACAGCACCCGCACCTGCTCCAGCCGCGTCGCGTCATCAGAGAGCCGTGCCGCCGCCAACGCTGTCGAATTGCCCTTCTGACCCTGCGCCGCGGGCTCGGCGTAGCAAAAATACACGCTGCGATTGCGAGCGAAGTCACGGTCGGTGATCACATCCAGCAGCCCGCCCTGCCCCACCGCGTCAACGGCAGGCAGTCCGGTCAACGGGGCACCCAACCGACCATCTGCCTGCACCACCCGCATGCGACCCGCACGCTCGGTAACCAGCATGCGCCCCTCGCCAATGAAGGCCAAACCCCAAGGGTTCTGCAACCCCGTGGCCACCCGCTCCACACGCACCTCAGCCGTCTGCGCCATAACGCTGACGGCGCCCGCCATCCACCCCAGTACCACCCACCGTTTGACTCGTCGCAACATAAATTCCTCCAAAATACAACGCCCATCACCGCACCGCGCAAGCAGCCACTCTATCCTCGCCCCGCGCCTGACCGAAATGCGGGGGTCAAATAATGAACGCAGACCCCTCTGCCTCGGCACAGGGTGCGTTCATGCACGGCAGGGCAAGTGGTGCAAACAAGTGACCCGCAAGCAGCGGCACTGTTCTGATTGCCAAGGCGGTGTGAAGCCCGACACACGGGCTCGCAGGCACCTTTGCCTCCAAGCGGGTGACGGCTTGAAGAGGGGGTGACCAAAGTGCTTTGCAACGCTCATAATGGTGGCCAAAAACTCAAGCACCATGACCGCCCCTTTGACCACAACGCTTCGATTCAGCACAGCACAGCACCTCACCCCCGCGTGCTGGCCGCCACCGACTCCATTGAGGCGCTGCTGGGGTTTTCTGCCGAACAGTTTTTGCATGGCCAGGCCGATTGGATGCAGCGGGTACACCCCGACGATCAGCCCACCGTCAAGCGGCTGCTCGCGGGAGAGGTCAGCCCTGCCCAGGGCCCTGTCACCCTACGGCTTCTGCACCGGGATGGCTGCATTCGCAGCTTCAAGGTCGCTCACCGGTTGAACCCACCTGACACGCCGACGGCTTTTGTGGAACTGCAGCTGACTGAAGAGCAAACCCAGCACGCCCTGACTGAAAACGAATACCGGTTCAAAACCATTTTCGAGCAGCTGCCGGCGATTTCAGTGCAGGGTTACAACCGGGCGCGACAGGTCATTTTCTGGAACCATGCCAGTGAACTGTTGTACGGCTACACCCGAGAACAGGCCATGGGCCGGCAGCTCGAAGACCTGATCATCCCGGCGACCCTGCGCGAATCCGGGATTGAAATGATCACTGCGTGGCAACGGGGAGGGCCGGCCGTGGCGGCCTCTGAACTGACTTTAAAAGACGCCGATGGGCAACCCGTGGAAGTGTTCTCCAGCCATGTGATGTTCACCGCTGCCCATGGCGAGCCAGAAATGTACTGTGTGGACATCAACACCGCGCAACGCAGGCAAGCTGAACAGGCGCTGCGCGCCAGCGAATCGTTCTTGCGCACCATCATTGATGAAATTCCCGATCCGCTGGTGCTGAAAGACCAGCAGGGCAATTTTCTTTTGTGCAATCAAGCCACCGCCAGGCTGTACAACACCACGCCCGCTGCCATGGTGGGCAAGCACGACGGTGACTTCGGCGTGCCCCAAGACTTGGCCGACGCGATGCGCAAGAGTGTGCTGGGCATCATGGCCCGGGGTGTCGCCGACGTTGTTTTTGAAGACAGCTGTGACGCCACCACGGGCGAGCTGCGCCACTACCGCTCCATTAAAAAACCGATCAAGGGCCGCGATGGCGAAGACCAGATTCTGGTCTTGGCCCAAGACATCACCGATGTGATTCGGGTGCAACACCAACTTAAAGAGAGCGAGCTGCGCCTGTTGCATGTGCTGGAAGTCACCCGTGAAGGCATATGGGACTGGCACCTGCCCAGTGGGGCGGTACAACACAACCGCCAGTGGTATGCGGCACTGGGCTATGCCGAAGGTGAAATTGAGCCCTCCATTGAGGTCTTTGTGGCCTTGATTCACCCTGACGACCTTCCCCAGGTGAACCAGCGCCTTGAGGATCTGCTCGAAGGCACGGTGGACCAGTACAACTCAGAGCACCGCATGCTGCGCAAAGACGGGCACGCCATCTGGGTGCAAGACCGGGGCCGGGTGGTACAGCGTGATGCGCAGGGAAAACCTGAACGCGTGGTGGGCAGTTATACCGACATCAGCTACCAAAAGGCGCAGCAACTGTCTCTGCAGCGTATTGCCCATTACGACGCCCTCACCGGCCTGCCCAACCGGGTGTTGTTGGCGGACCGCTTGTACCAAGCCATGGCGCTAGCCAAGCGCCGTGCCACCCAGGTCGCCGTGGCCTACCTTGATCTGGACGGCTTCAAAGCCATCAACGACCGCCACGGACACGCCATGGGTGACCGCTTGCTGGCTGACCTTGCCACACGCTTGAAGCTCGTCTTGCGGGAGGGTGACACCATCGCCCGCATGGGGGGTGACGAATTTGTGGCTGTGTTCGTGGACCTGGCCGACGCACAGGACAGTCTGACGCTCGTGGACCGGTTACTGGAAGTGGCCTCCCAGACCACCGTGCTGGACGGTGTCACCCTCAAGGTATCAGCCAGCATGGGGGTGAGTTACTACCCGCAAGCCGACGACACCGACGCCGATCAGTTGCTCCGCCAGGCCGACCAAGCCATGTATGGCGCCAAACTCTCAGGCAAAAACCGCTACCAATTGTTTGACAACGAGCACGACCGCACGCTGCGGGTCAAGAATGAGTCCATCGGGCGCATCCGCCAGGCGCTGGCACAGCAGGAATTTGTGTTGTATTACCAGCCCAAAGTCAACCTGCGCACGGGTGCGGTAGTGGGCGCAGAGGCCTTGATCCGCTGGCAGCACCCTGAGCGCGGCTTGCTTGCACCCGGCGCTTTTCTGCCCGACATCGAGGGGCATGCCCTGAGTGTCGCTGTGGGGGAATGGGTCATCAGCGCCGCACTGCAGCAAATGGAAAGCTGGTCTGACCAAGCACTGCACTTGCCAGTGAGCGTCAATATCTCGGCGCACCATTTGCAACAGGCCAATTTTGCCGAACGCCTCACCCACCTGATCGCGGCGCACCCCAAAGTGCCGTTCGGTCACTTGGAACTGGAGGTGCTGGAAACCACGGCGCTTGAAGAGATCGACACCGTCGTCCAGGTGATGCATGCGTGCGCCCAATTGGGCGTGCAATTTGCCTTGGACGACTTTGGCACCGGCTACTCCAGCCTGGCTTATCTGAAACGCCTGCCTGCGCAAACCCTCAAGATTGACCAGTGTTTCATTCGCGACATGCTCGACGACCCGGAGGACCGCGCCATCGTTGAAGGCGTGCTGGGCCTGGCCCGCGCTTTTCGCCGTCAAGCCTTGGCGGAGGGCGCGGAAACACCGGCCCACTGCGAAATGTTGCTGGAACTGGGCTGTGACTTGGCCCAAGGCTACGGCATCGCCCGCCCCATGCCTGCCAAACAGATCCCCCCGTGGTACGCCAACTGGCGCCCCGACCCGGCTTGGATAAGCCATTGCAACTAAGCCTGCACTGCCGTCCGGCGGTGAACCGTCAGCCCACCCGGGTGGCATGGCGTCCGTCAAAATAAGCAGAGGCAAAACTTTGGATGGTGGTGTTTTTGGCTTTTATCCCTTGCTCTCCTTGCATGGATAGCTACCGAAAATATAGCAATTCTTGCGCTGCAACCCCCACTCTCACCCCCAACCCCTCTCCCGCCCCGCCGGGCGGGAAAGGGGGGCCAACAGCCGGATGTGGCCGCGTGTTGGAAGTGGTTGAGTTCACCGTGAGCCGCCAACCTTCAAAGTCAACGCAGGCAGCGTCAGTGGCGTCCCAAGCTCACGTGGTTCCCGGCGAGTTTGAATGTTGGCGTCTGCACGTGAACGCCACCCCAGACAAAGCGTTGGCCGAATAGGGCTGTTGAGCTCCCCTGATCCCCCCGGCGGGGGTGGAGAGGGGTTGGGGGAGAGGGGGGGAAAGAACAAGGCTTTGAAACTTCTGCA
>JBAQDW010000262.1:0-4604 GCA_049286445.1 Rhodoferax sp.
TTCTTCTGACGCCACGGGTGACGTCATGGCGTCCGTTGAGCCTGAGGTGGCCGCACCGGTGGCTGCACCCGTCGTACCGCCCAAGCGGGTGGTTGCCGTGCGCGGTGACGATCGCCCTGGCATGAAAAAAGAAGAGCCCGCCGTTCCTGGGCGCGGGGGCAAGTTTGGTGACCGCAAAGACGGTGGCCGCGACAGTGCTCGGGGCCCCCGTGATGCCAAGTTTGCGGGCCGTCCAGACGACCGAGGCCCTCGCCGCGATGCCCGCGACAACAGCCATTGGTCCGATGCGCCTCGCTTGGGTGACACGGCCTTTCGTGCCCAACGAGACGCCTTGGAGCAAGCCCAGTTTGCACTGCGCAAGCTCGCAGCGCAGGCCCATGGCGAAGCCTTGACCCATTTGCTCGGTGCCTGGGAGCACCGTGACGCAGAGCAGGTGCCTTCGGCGCAGGAGCTGGGGAACCGTGTGAACGCCGCAGCGCGCAGTGCCTGGACCAAGGTCTTGGCGGCCGCGCCCACCGGTGATGCGGCGACTGCCTTGCTGCGTTTGGAGATGGCCGCAGAGACCCCCACCCCTGCCGAGCATTTGAGCGCGCGTCGCATGTTGCAGCTTCAGCTGCTGACCAAACGCAACGATCCAGCGCCCGTACAAACCTGGAACCAAGACGCAACCACCGTGTTCGCCAGCGCTTTTGATGCCGCCAACGCGCGCCGTCTGCAAAACGTAATGAAAGTCTTGCTCAAGCCCTGACGGAAAAAAACCCTGCTGGCTCAGGTTGGCAGGGTTTTTTTGAGTCACAGGGGAGTCACCCTCTTGGGTGAATCCGCGTTCAGTCCGGGTTTAAAGCCCAGTTTGAGCGGGCCGCAGGCGTTGCATGAGGGGAGGGTGGATGCCATTCAACTCAAGTCGCAGCACCTCGGCTCGAACAGGTTGGCTGCTCGCATCCCAGTCACTTAATACGAGGCGGCGCATGCTGTGTGGCAGCGAGTGCTCAGCGGGCCGGTGGGTGTGGCCGTGAATCATCGTCTTTGTTTCTGTCGCACTTAACCACTCGCACGTGGCTGGGGCGTCCAAGTCAGCGTAAGTTGCACCCGAGCGTTTGCGTGATTCACTGCTGTTTCGCAGGGCACGCGCTACGGCTTCACGCTCTTTTAGTGGCTGCTTCAAAAATTGGGTTTGCCACGCAGACGTTCGCACTTCAGCCCGAAATTTCATGTAGTCGGTGTCATCCAGACACAAAGCGTCACCATGCGACAGCAAGTAACGCTCTCCCCCAAATTGCAGCACCGTGGGGTCGTTTAACCGCGTCATGCCACACGTCTGGGTAAATGCCGGGCCCAACAGGAAATCGCGATTGCCGGGCATGAAATAAAGGTCAAGTCGCTGTGCCGCAGTCTTCAACACGTGGGCACAAGCGGCCTCAAAGCTTTGATTCGTCGAATCCGGGGAAGGGTAGGTGGCCATGTCATCCCCCACCCACACCTCAAACAGGTCGCCCAAAATAAAGACGGCATCCGCTGCGGTGTGTTGCATGTAGCGGCACCACAGCTCGAAGGTTGCGGGTTCGCTGACTTGCAGATGCAGGTCAGAGATGAGGTCAATGTGACGCCAGGCGCCTGGCGCCTGCAGCACCGACCAAGGAGGAACCGCGCTGGGTATCGCTTTCCCTGGAGGGTGCGCTTTCATCTCACAGCGCCACGGCCTTTTCCATCACCACATCTTCAACCGGAACATCGTCGTGGTAGCCTTTGCGGCTCGTTTTGACGGCCTTGATTTTGTCCACCACGTCGGTGCCGGAGATGACCTTGCCAAACACGGCGTAACCCCAACCCTGGGCGGAGATGGCGGTGTGGTTCAGAAAACCATTGTCAGCCACGTTGATGAAGAACTGGGCGGTGGCCGAGTGGGGGTCACCGGTGCGCGCCATGGCGACGGTGTACATGGCGTTTTTCAAGCCATTGTTGGCTTCGTTGTCGATGGGCTTGTCGCCTTTTTTTTCTTTCATGCCCGGCTCCATGCCGCCACCTTGCACCATGAAACCCGGAATGACACGGTGAAAAATGGTGTTGTTGTAGTGGCCTTTGTTCACATAACTCAAAAAGTTAGCGACCGACTTGGGGGCTTTTTCTTGGTCCAATTCAAGCGTGATGACGCCGTAGTTGGTAATGTGGAGTTCGACTTGAGGGTTGCTCATGATTTATTTCACCAGAGTTGCAGAGTTGATAAAAATGGGTGTTTTGGGAACATCCGTAGGAAATGGGCCGCCAGGGCCGGTGGGACTGGATTTGATCTTTTCTACCACGTCCATGCCACTGACCACCTTGCCAAACACGGTGTAACCATACAGCTGTGCAGCGTTGACGAGCTTGTCGCGCGGTGTGTTTTCATAAACCTGGCCTTGGTATTCAAACCGGGGCACGGGGTCGCCGGGAGGAATGATCGTGGGGTCCAGGAAGGCATTGTCTTTCACGTTGATGAAAAATTGAGCAGTGGCGGACTGGGGGTCATTGGTGCGCGCCATGGCCAGCGTGCCCACCACGTTTTTTTGCCCCCCTTTGGCCAGCGCTTCACGTCCTTCGTGAACCACCGGCGGGCGAACTTTCTTTTGCACGTACTTGGCGTCGAAACCACCCCCCTGGACCATAAAGTTTTCAATCACGCGGTGAAAAATCGTGCCGTCGTAATGTTTGTCTTTGACATACTGCAAAAAGTTATCGACTGTTTTGGGCGCTTTGTCGGGGTACACCTCGACCACAAAATCACCCACGGTGGTGGCAAATTTAACCCGGGGCGCGGCCTCTGCAAGGGCGGAAGATGCTACTGAAAAGAGAGCTGCTCCCGCAATGAGGGCGGGGGCTAGAGGCCTAAAACACGTATAAATCATCCAATAATTCCTTCGTAGAAAATTTTCCATTGGGAGCCGCTGCGCGACCAATACTGGCGCTTGGTGGGCCCACTTCGCGTGCCATCGGTGACCTCTCCAAAGGTCACCACCATGGTGTCATTGGTGTCCGTCCAGCGCAACAAAGACAGGTCTTTGAGTTGGATCGCACGACCCTCGCTTTTGCTTAATTCGCGGCGAAGCGCAGGCGACCATTCGGCCAGGGTGCGCCCATTGCTCTTGAAATCGCTGCTGTAAAAGCTCAGCACCTGGTTCAGGTTGCCACTTGATTTGGCCTTTTGCCATGCGGCCAAAGCCTCTTCAAAGGGCTTGGTGTCGGACCTCAAGCTCATGGGTGCGACCCAAGTCAAACCTTGGGCAATGACCACGGGGGTCGTGCGAATTTCGACCGTGCGAATAATTTTGTTGAGATCGGGGTTGGCAATGGCCACGCAGCCATCGGTTGCCAGCGGCGCGCGCGAAAACTGGGCTGCCGGCGTGCCATGGAGCCAAATACCACTGCCGGTTTTGCCCCGCTTGTTGTCCAGTTCGTTGGGGTAATTCAGGGGCAGGGCGCCGCTTCCATAAATATCACCCAGTGCGGAGGGGTCCAGATTGCTGGTAATAAAGTAGACGCCCAGCGGTGTGCGTGCATCGCCTTCCAACGATTTCTCCACCCCGGATTTGCCGACCGAGATGTAGTAGTCCGCTTCCAGCGTCAATCCATTGGGACCGTTGCGAAACAAGTAGAGGCGTGAGCGCGAGGTGTCCACCGCAATGGCGTGCTTGTTGCGAGGCGACAGCGCAATAAACTGCGACGGAATCGCCCCTGCGGGGGGACGCTCTCGCAGCGCTTTCAAGCGCATGGCAGACTCTTCACGCAACTCATTCAAAGCCGGCGCACCAACTTTGAGCAGGTCTGCGGGAACATCGCCCAGGGTTTTGACGGGTTGCACACGCGCCGTTAACAAATCGCCATACACCAACTGCGCCAGCTGAAAGGTGGGGTAGTCACGGACCAAGGCCCCTGCTTTGTTCAAGGCCTCGCGACTCTCGGACTTGGCGATGAGTTTGTACACCTCAATCAACCGCGACTCCGCCAACCCCGCTTCAATGATCGGTTTCGATGCAACGGGTCTTTTAGAGCGCGATTTCGCATTCGGACTGGCATGCGCCAGCCCCATTAGAGCCAAGCCCAGGGCAACGAAAAGCGTCAGCCAGCGCGGTGTCATGAATGTCGTCATCAAATCAGAAAAGCCCTGCAGCCGGCTCAGCCGGCGGACTACCCACACCTCTCATCAGTTGCCCGTCGTTTCTTTGACGATCACCCACTGATTTTTAACTTTTGTCATTTCGAGTGTTTTTCGGCTGGTCACCGCAAAAGAGCCTGCGCGATAGGCCTGGCGGAAACGGGCTTTGGCCTCCTGTCCATCGACGGTGACCGACAGGTCAGACAGGGTCACGTCGATGCTGGACTTGCCCACGATGCGGCTGCGGCGCTCTGCCTCCCAAGCGCTTCGGGATTGCTTTCCTGGGGTATCAAACGCTTTGCCGTAAGACGCCAAATAGCCGGTCATGTCTTGGTCTGCCCAAGCCTTGGCCCACTTGCTGACCGCCGCTTCCACGTCCTTGATGTCATTGTTACTGGGGGCAGCGGGGGCGGGAGCTGGCGTTTCAACCGCGGCAGGCCGCGCCACGGCCGACGGCGCGGGCGCAGGTGTCGGA
>JBAQDW010000263.1:0-8318 GCA_049286445.1 Rhodoferax sp.
GCAGTGATTTCTTTGTCCGTAAAACGTAGTTCAAAGTTCATGACAACCCCGCACTCAAATCGAGATCAGCTACTTTACCCAGAAATCTTCAGATTCTTCAACAAAATCAATCGCTTGCGCTAATGGCTTCCATTAGAAATTAGGGCTAATGGGAAATTTGGGATGAAAACTCATTCACCCTCAAGTTCGACGTGCCCGGCGTACCGAAGGATCAGCTCACGGTTGGTATTGAAGACAGTACCGTGCGGGTCAACAGCCGCGAAAGCGCGCCCCGCAACTACCAGTTCGCGTTGGAGTTGCCACAGGACATTGACCTGAGCACCAGCGAAGCCACACTGGCCGACGGCGTTCTGACCCTTAAGTTAGGCAAACTGCTTCCGGTGAGCCGGGTCACCGAGTTGACGATCAATTGATCGCCTGGGTGCCACCCGTCGAGAGTGCTATTTATTTAATAGCTGCTTGCGCAGGTGGGGCGGGGGCTAGAGGCTGATTTGTATCGAATCCAGCGGCCAGCGGGGTTTCACGTCAAAGGCGTACACCTCGCTGGCAGTTTGCTGGCCTGATTGCAAGCGCATGGCGGCGGCCATGGCAATCATGGCGCCGTTATCGGTACACAAATGCAACTCAGGGTAATGCACGCGAATCTGGCGCTTGGCACATTCGGCGTTCAATTGCTCACGCAACAGCCGATTGGCGCCCACGCCACCCGCCACCACCAAGCGTTTCAAGCCTGATTGCTTCAGCGCAATGAGCGATTTTTTGACCAGCACCTCCACAATCGCCGCCTGCGTGGACGCGGCCAAATCGGCCAACAGGGGCGCGGGCAGGGCTTCAACTGTGCAGGCATGGGCTGCCGCCAATTTTTTGGCTTGAACCATCACGGCCGTTTTTAGACCGGCAAACGAGAAATCAAGGTTGTCACTCTTGAGCAGAGGTCGCGGTAACCTGAATGCGGTGGGATCACCTTCCTCAGCCAGCTTTGACAGCGCTGGCCCCCCGGGGTAGCCCAAGCCCAGCAGTTTGGCGGATTTGTCAAACGCTTCACCGGCGGCGTCGTCAATGGTTTCACCCAGCATTTCATAGCGCCCCACCCCGTTGACCCGCATGAGTTGCGTGTGCCCGCCCGACACCAGCAGCGCCACAAACGGAAACTCAGGCGGATCGATGCTTAAAAAAGGCGACAGCAAGTGCCCTTCCAAATGGTGCACGCCCAGCATCGGCTTACCCAGCGCCGCGCCCAGCGCACACGCCACGCCAGCCCCCACCAACAAGGCGCCCGCCAAGCCCGGCCCCCGGGTGAACGCCACCACGTCAATGTCCGCCAAAGTTCTATGGGATTGCGCCAGCACTTGTTCAGTCAATGGCAGCACCCGGCGAATGTGATCGCGACTGGCCAGCTCGGGCACCACGCCGCCATAGGCCTGGTGCATGTCAATCTGGCTGTACAAGGCGTGCGCCAGCAGGGTCGGCACTTCGTTGCCACGCAACGCCACCAGTGCCACGCCCGTTTCGTCACACGAGGACTCGATTCCCAAAATTTGCAAGTTTTTCGACATAGAGGGCGAGTTTAGGGGATGGCCTGTTCGCCCATCACCGCGTCAGACCTCAATCCCAACCCCACCAAATAAACCTGCATCGTGGCTTGTGCCACCTCCAACAGCCCAAAGACAGTGGGTGCTAACAACCAGTTGCGAATCAACCCATCCATGAGCGCGTGCAAGCCCTGCGCCGCCGCTGCGGCAGGCAAGGGCAGCGTCACCCCGCGCCGCATGCAGGCTTGCTCCAGGCGGTGCTGCATTTGTTGCACGGCGCTGTCACGGGACTGGCGATGGCGGTCTTGCAACTCAATCTGCTCTTCCACATATTCCACCTTGAGAATCGCCACCTCAAAAACACGCCGAGTTTGTGCATCGGTCTCAATTTTTCGCAAGGCCTCAATCAGCGCTCGCTGCAACTGGTCCAGCGGGTCAGCGTCACCCTCCTCCTGAATTTGGTGCAACACGTCTTCCATGGGCATGGTGATGCGCTCCATCATGGCGTGAAACAAATCAGTTTTGTTTTTGAAATGCCAGTAAATGGCACCCCGGGTGACACCGGCAGCCAACGCAATGTCATTCAAAGAACTGCGCGACACGCCTTTTTCTGAAAACACATGCTCCGCCGCATCCAGCAAACGGTGCCGGGTGGCCAAGGCCTCTTCTTTGGTACAACGCGCCATCGCAGCCCTCCTTCATCCACCCTAAGGCGTTCATCAAACAAGCTGTTATTTTATACGTTCAACAGTGTATGTATACTATCGAGTCCCAACCAATACCCATTGGGGTGCAAAATAGTCTCCACCCCAAGTTTTTCCGGACCCTTCCCATGCCTACACTTCGCTCTCGGCTGCACGCTGGCGTGCCTCAAGCCCACGCCCTTCAACGAACTCTGGCCCTGAGCGCCTTGGGTCTCGCTGCCCTGCTGGTGGGCTGTAGCCCCAAAGCCGCGCCCCCCGCTGGACCTCCCGGTGGCATGCCCCCTGCCGAGGTCGGCGTCGTCACCGTTGCCCCCGGTGATCTGGGGTTGATCACTGAGCTGCCGGGTCGCTTGGAAGCCTCACGTGTCGCACAGGTTCGGGCTCGTGTGGCGGGCATTGTGCAAAAGCGATTGTTTCGTGAAGGCGGCGATGTCAACGCTGGCCAACCTTTGTTCGAGATTGACGCCAGTCCTTACCAAGCGGTGTACGCCAGCGCACAGGCCAACCTTGCCAAGGCCGAAGCCAACTTGATGCAAGCCAGCGCCTTGGCCGAGCGGTTTAAGCCCCTGGCAGCCGCCAAAGCCATTAGCGAACAAGAGTTTGTGGCCTCGCAAGCCGCACAAAAACAAGCCGAAGCGGATGTCGCCGTTGGCAAAGCGGCCGTTCAGAGCGCCCGCATCAACGTCAATTACGCTGCAGTCACCGCCCCTATTTCCGGCCGCATTGGGCGCGCGCTGGTCACAGAAGGTGCGCTGGTCGGTCAAGGGGAAGCCACCCCGCTTGCCGTGATCCAGCAAACCAACCCCATGTTTGTCAACTTCACCCAGTCTGCGGGTGACGTCATGAAATTGCAGCAAGCCATGAAGGCAGGACAGCTCAAGCGCGCAAATGGCACCCAAGCGGCCAGCGTGAAGCTGATGCTGGAAGACGGCAGCGAATACGCCCGCGCCGGCAAACTGCTGTTCACCGACTTGACGGTGGATGCCACCACCGGGCAAATCACCCTGCGTGCTGAAGTCCCCAACCCCGATGGCGTGTTACTGCCCGGCCTGTATGTGCGTGTGCTGCTGGAGCAGTCTCAGGTGAGCAACGCCATCACCTTGCCGCAGCAGGCGGTAACCCGGTCCAATAAAGGCGACTCCGTCATGGTGGTCGATGCCGAGGGCAAAGCCGCGCCGCGTCCCATCAAAGTGGGGGGCCAGCAAAACGGCAAGTGGGTTGTTCTGGACGGCCTGAAAGCCGGCGACCAAGTCATGGTTGATGGATTCCAAAAACTGCGTGGCGGGGCCCCCGTGAAGGCGGTGCCGTGGACCCCTCCTGGCGCAGGCAAGCCCGCACAGGCTGAAAAAGCGGCGAGCTAAGGACGCACCATCATGGCTAAATTTTTTATTGACCGACCCATCTTTGCGTGGGTGATTGCACTGTTTGTGATGGTGCTTGGTGCGGTGGCGATCACGCAGCTGCCGGTGTCCCAATACCCGCCCGTTGCGCCACCGGCCATCGTGGTGTCTGCCGCCTACCCAGGCGCTTCGGCTCAAACCCTGGAAGACAGCGTGCTGTCTGTCATAGAGCGCGAGATGAACGGCTCACCAGGCCTGATCTACATGGAGTCGGTGGCGCAGGCCAATGGCTCAGGCAGTATCACCCTGAGCTTTGAGCCCGGCACGGACCCTAACCTCGCTCAGGTGGATGTCCAAAACCGATTGGCCCGAGCCACACCACGCCTGCCCTCCATCGTGAACCAGCAAGGTGTCCGCGTGGACAAGTCGCGTGGCAACTTTTTGCAGGTGGTGATGCTGTCTGGGGCCGACGACTCGCTGGACCCCATCGCCTTGGGCGACTTTGCGTCACGCAGCGTCGTACCCGAGCTGCAGCGCCTGCCTGGCGTGGGCCAGGTTCAATTGTTCGGCACGGAGCGGGCCATGCGGGTGTGGATTGACCCCGCCAAATTGCTCGGCTACAAACTCTCCGCCGCCGACGTCACGAACGCCATCCGCTCGCAAAACGCGCAGGTCTCTGCCGGAGAAATCGGCAGCCTGCCCAACGTCGCAGGCCAAGGCATTGCCGCCACGGTAATTGTGAACGGCCAGCTGTCCAGTGAGGAAGCGTTTGGCAAAGTGGTATTACGTGCCAACGCAGACGGCTCCACCGTGCGCCTGAAAGACGTGGCCCGCATCGAACTGGGCGCGCAGACCTATGGCACCTCAGCCCGCCTCAATGGCAAGCCAGCCACGGGCATTGCCATCCAACTCTCCCCCAGCGGCAATGCCCTGGCCACGGCCAAAGCGGTGCGCAACAAAATGCAAGAGCTGGAGCGCTTCTTTCCCCAAGGCATGAGCTGGAGCGTGCCGTACGACAGCTCCCGCTTTGTTGACATCTCCATCAAACAGGTGGCGGTCACCTTGCTGGAAGCGATTGCTTTGGTGTTCTTGGTGATGTACCTCTTCTTGCAGAACATTCGCTATACCGTGATCCCCACCATCGTGGTGCCTGTGGCGCTGCTGGGCACTTTTGCTTCGCTGCTGGCGCTGGGCTACTCCATCAATGTGCTGACCATGTTCGGCATGGTGCTGGTGATTGGCATCGTGGTGGATGACGCCATTGTGGTAGTCGAAAACGTCGAACGCATCATGAGCCAGGAGGGGCTGTCACCGCGAGAAGCCACGCACAAGGCCATGGGCCAAATTTCAGGCGCGATTGTTGGCGTGACGGTGGTGTTGATTGCTGTGTTTGTGCCGCTGGCCTTCTTCAGCGGCTCGGTCGGCAATATTTACCGCCAATTTGCCACGGTGATGGGCGTGTCCATTGCGTTCTCCGCGTTCTTTGCCCTGTCGCTCACACCCGCTTTGTGCGCGACTTTGCTCAAGCCTGTGCAAGCCGGGCACCACCATGAGAAAAAGGGCTTCTTCGGTTGGTTCAACCGCGGCTTTGCTCGCACGGCCAAAGGCTATGAGTCTGGCGTGGCCGGACTTTTGCCTCGCGCGGGACGCTCCTTGATCATCTACGCCCTCATCATTGCAGCAGCAGCAGTGGTTTACACGCGCTTGCCTACCTCGTTTTTACCGAACGAAGACCAAGGCACCCTACTGGTCAATGTGCAACTGCCCCCAGGAGCCACCCTGGAGCGCACCACGGCCGTGATGGCGCAGGTGGAAGGCTTCATGCTGAAGCAACCCGAGGTGCAAAGCATGATCGGCATTTTGGGCTTCAGCTTCTCAGGACAGGGACAAAATGCGGCACTGGCCTTTGTGACTTTGAAAGATTGGGCCGAACGCAGCGAACCCAGCAACTCTGCTGACGCCCTGGCGGGCCGTGCTTTTGGCGCTTTGTCGGGCATTCGGGATGCCTTCATCTTTCCCTTGAGCCCTCCCGCCATTCCCGAGCTGGGCTCCTCGTCAGGCTTCAGTTTCAGGCTGCAAGACCGCGCGGGTTTGGGCCGCGAGGTGCTGTTGGCTTCTCGCAATCAGCTGCTAGGCATGGCCGGCAAAAGCAAAGTGCTGACGTCCGTGCGCCCGGACGGGCTTGAAGACGCGCCCCAACTCCAAATTGACATTGACCGGGACAAAGCCAACGCCTTGGGCGTGAACTTTGACGCCATCAACAGCGCCATCTCCACCGCTTTGGGTTCCAGTTATGCCAACGATTTCCCCAACGCGGGCCGACTCCAACGCGTGGTGGTGCAGGCCGACGCACCGGCGCGCATGCAGCCTGATGACTTGCTCAAACTCAACGTTCTGAACAACCAAGGCCAACCCGTGCCGCTGGCCGCTTTTGTGCGCACCAGCTGGATCAGCGGGGCCATGCAGACGGTACGTTACAACGGCTACCCTTCGATGCGCATCAGCGGCAGCGCCGCACCTGGCTTCAGTACAGGTGAAGCCATGGCGGAGATGGAACGCTTCGCAGCGCAATTGCCGCAGGGCATGGGCTTTGAGTGGACCGGGCTGTCCCGCGAAGAAAAACTGGCCGGCTCGCAGGCCATCATTCTGTACAGCTTTGCCATTCTGGCGGTCTTCCTGTGTCTCGCGGCTTTGTACGAAAGCTGGAGCATTCCCCTGACCGTGGTGCTGGTCGTTCCCTTGGGCGTCCTTGGTGTGCTGTTGGCCACGCTGCTTCGCAACTATTCCAATGACGTGTATTTCCAAGTGGGGTTGATTACCATCATTGGTTTGTCATCAAAAAATGCGATTTTGATTATTGAATTCGCCAAAGACCTGCAAGCTCAAGGCAAGAGCGCGATCGCCGCAGCGTTGGAAGCCGCCCACATGCGCTTTCGACCGATCGTGATGACCTCACTCGCGTTCACGCTCGGCGTGCTGCCATTGGCTTTGGCCACCGGCGCAGGATCAGCCAGCCAGCGCGCCATTGGCACCGGCGTGATCGGCGGCATGATCACGGGCACCACCTTGGCAGTGGTGTTTGTACCCCTCTTTTTTGTGGTGGTGCGCAGTATTTTCAAAGGCAGCGAGAGGCAACACCGTTTTGACGCCGAACACGTCCACCAACAAGGAGGGAAATCCCATGATTAAGTTCTCTCAGAACGCCTCGTTCCGGGCACTTGTGCCCTTGGCAGCGGCCTTGATGCTGGCGGGTTGTGGCAGCCTCATGCCCACCTACGAGCGCCCTGAAGCCCCCATTGCCCCGCAATGGCCTGACGCGTCACTCAACCCCAGCACCGCCGGTGCCCCTGCCGCGACCGATCTGGCATGGCAGTCGTTTTTTGCCGACGCCACTGTGAACGAACTGATTCAAACGGCGCTCACCAATAACCGTGACCTCCGCGTGGCGGTGCTGAATATTGAACAAGCCCGCGCCCAACTCGGCTTGCGCCGCGCCGACCAACTCCCCACCCTCAACGCCACAGCCACGGGCTCGCGCACGCCCAACAATGCCGGTGGCATCAACAGCAATTACGCGGCAGGTTTCACGATGACCGCCTATGAGTTGGACTTTTTCAACCGGGTGGGCAGCCTCAAAGAGCAGGCCTTGGCCCAGTATTTGGCCACCCAAGAGGGCAGCAAAACCGCCCAAATCAGCCTGATCTCTGCCGTTGCGCAAACCTGGTTGAGCCTGATGGCCGACGAAGCCCTCCTTAAGCTGTCGCGTCAAACCCTGGCGGCCCGAGACGACGCCCTCAAGCTGGTCAACCTGCGCTTCAAATACGGTGTCGTGTCAGAGCTGGACTCGCGCTTGGCCGAATCGCTGCAGGCCACGGCCCAAGTGACGTTGGCACAACAAGAGCGTCAACGCGCACTGGATGAAAATGCGCTGGTGTTGCTGCTGGGTCAGGCGTTGCCGTCCTCTGCACGGGCTGAATTGGCGAGCACCACCCCTACCCCATTGCAGTTTTCTGTGATGCCGGCCGGCTTACCCTCTGACCTGTTGGCCCGCCGACCTGACATCCGCCAAGCAGAGCAACAACTGATCGCCAGCCATGCCAACATTGGCGCTGCCCGGGCCGCTTTTTTTCCTCGCATCTCCCTGACCGCCGGTGCAGGCACTGCCAGCAGCGAATTGGGCGGCTTGTTCAAAGATGGCAGTTGGGGCTTCACACTGGCGCCCCAACTCGTGCTGCCAATTTTTGATGGCGGGCGCAACCAAGCCAATCTGGACGCCGCCAAAGCCGGGCGGGAGATTGCCCTGGCCCAGTACGACAAAGCCATTCAAAGCGCCTTTCGTGAGGTCGCCGATGCGCTGGCCGCCAACGCCACGCTGGCGCGCCAACTGCGTGCCCAAGAAGTTCAGTTGTCAGCAGAAACGGCCCGCAACGGGCTGACCGACTTGCGCTACAAAAATGGCGTTTCCAGCCAGCTCGATTGGCTGGACGCACAACGCACGCTTTTCAGCGCGCAACAGGCGGTGGTGCAAACCCGGCTGACCTACGCGCAAAGCCAGGTCGCGTTGTACAAGGCACTGGGCGGTGGTGCGCCCACCCCCCCTTAACCGCAGCGGTTGATTCGCCCCCCGGAAATGCCCCACGCCAGTGGTATCGTCGCGCCATGAAAACACAAATAGATCACTTGGTTGTCGTGGCGAAAAGCTTGGAGTTGGGCGTGCAGTGGTGCGAAGCCACCTTGGGCGT
>JBAQDW010000264.1:0-5340 GCA_049286445.1 Rhodoferax sp.
CTTAAGTTCGACACTTCCTGCACGTAAGTGGTTGATTCCATTAGAAACGGACATCAAACCGCAGACTACAAAACGGGCTTGGCGAGGTCTGATGGGCTCGGTGGTGTCAAATCCAGGGCCGCAAAAAGTGACTTCTGCGCGGGTGTGATCTCAGTCAAGCCGGTCAGCGTTTGGCCCCCGCTGGTCTCAACGGTCTGCTGATGAATTCGCTTGAGCTGCTCCAAAAGCGTGCTGGGCGACTCTGACCGTTTGGCCGCCTTGAGCCGCATGCGCATCACCCGGTACAGAACCAGTGCCATGAAACAGATGAGCGCATGGGCGCGAATGCGCTGGGGCAACCGGTGGTACACCGGGCCAATCTCGATGTCCGACTTCAGCACCCGAAACCCGCGCTCAATGTCAGCCAGACTCTTGTAGCGCTGCACCACCTCTGTCGCTGCTGTGTGGGTGTTGGTCACCAGCAACAGCTTGCCATCGAGCAGTTCGAGGTAGCGTTTCTTGTCCTCGTCAATCGTGTAGCTGAACAGGTCGGCCTTCAAGTCCACCTTGATCACATGCGCCATGTGGGCGTCTTTGACCGCGTGGTAGAAACGCGCCTTGGTGCCTGAATCCGACATCGGGCGGCCTTTGCTTTTGTTCTTCTTGCCGGTACGCTGGCTCTCATCCTGCTCATCGAGCTTGACACTGCACTGCTGACCCAGTTTGAGCAATTCGGCTACTTTGTCGTCGCGCGCAGCGGTGCGCCTGTTGGCCGCCACCGGGTCATGCGCCACGACCAGACGGCTGTCGCCCCAGGCCGTCTCGGCACACCATTCTTGGGTGGCATCCTGGCCCTTGTGCAGCTTTTGCAAGTCCTCTGCAAAATCACCATAACGCGCCGCAGGCACAGCCAGGATGTACTGCACGGCGACATCTCGCCCGTCTTTTTTGAGTTGCGTTTGCAGCTTGTCGAGTTCTTCGATGTTGGCGGTGCTCAGCAGCCCTCGGTCAGCGATTAGCACCACACGTTTGAGTGGGTAGCGAGCCAGTAAGCCCCGAATCATGGGCAGCAGGGTTTTGGCCTCTGCTGTGTTGCCGGGGTGCACTTCATGCGCAATAGGCAAGCCTTCAGCGGTTTGCACCAGGGACAACATGAACTGGCGCTCCACCAAACCAGATTTGGCCATGCCGTAGGCACGCACATCATCATCGAGTTTGGTTTGGCCGGTGACCGCCACCGTGGTGAGGTCGTAGAACACCACCGAGAGGTCCTGGTCAATCAGGGGGCGCATGAGCGTGGCAAGTTTGCTATTGAGCTTGTCGCTGTGCTCCACCAGCACATCCATGGCGCGCAGCAGATGCTGATGCTCACAGACCATGCCAGAGTCCACCGGCAAGGCCACTGTTTCCAGCCATCGCAGCACACCGAGTTTGCTGCCCGGGTCACACAGGCGGTTGAAGACCATCAGACGCAGGCAGCTCAGGACATCGACTTCTGTTTTGGACTGCCGCCAGGAGGTTGCCAGGCCGTCAAATCCCAAGGAGCGCCAGAGTTCGGACAGAGCCCAGATGTCTCCACAGTGACGGCTGTCTGTAAAGCGAAGGCCATCCAGGGCAGAGGCTGCAGGTGCCAGCCCTCGGGCGCGCTGCAAGGAAGCAATCAGGGTGTCGACTTCACCACCGGCCTCAAGGCGACCCAAGGTGCAGACGGTGCGTTGACGGGGTTTGCCTTGCTCGTTGCGAAAGGACTCGACCAACTGGGCGTAGCGGCGATTTCCCGATTGGGTGACCTTGATAAACATGACGCTGAGTGTAGCGCAGATCGGGAAATGAAAACTACTTGACTAGAGAAACGTGCCACTACAGAGATTATTTGATTTAAGCCTAAAAACTGAGGTAAGTCCTTGAATTCATTAGCAAGCCGGGGCGGGGAAACCGGGATTTCACCAAAAGGGTGTCGAACTTCTGCAGCTTGGCCAATTGGCGCATGGTGTTGCGGCTGCCCTGCTGGTGGGCAGTGGCAAGCAGCCGCGTTTGCAAATGCTTGGCTAACAAACCCAAGGGCAAGTACAAGTAGCAAAAGATGGCGCAGCATGTTTTTCACGATTCCATTGTACGCATTTGTGCAGGTATGGAAGCTATCTGGCGCCTGAGCTTGAAAAGCCAGACTGGGACTTGTTTTGCTAGCTCATTAATACAAAAGCCCAAAAGCTCGGTAAGGAGCCTTTGGGCCTTCATGATCACTTTTAAAGACTTAGATCACTAATTTACTTTGCGCATCAGCCGCTTTATAGCGGGCCATTGCCAGATTTGATTTGGCCTTGTCTAGCACGCTATAAATGAACAAACCCTCCTTGGCTTTCACCAGAGTGATGATGTGGTATTGCTTGTCTAGGGTGATGAGAATATCCTCAATACCGCCCGTGACTCCGAGAGCCTTCATGGTTTTAAGTTTAGCCCTTACCACTTCGGTATTGCCTGCAGCGGCAATATCTAAATTCAAGCCACTACCAGCTTTGCCCAGCAGCATGCCACTGCTCGCGTCAACCACAGCGGTCGCCATAGCACCGTCAAGAGCCATGATTTCAGTCAAGACTTCATTAATATTAGACATCTGTATTCCTTCCAAGGAGTGAGTATTGAGAGTTTTTAAGCAATCGGGAGAGTTCGTCAATTCAAAAATTTAGTTTTAGGTTTTCATAGTGAATAACTCCATGGGGTTAAGGGCGAATCAAGAGTTTTTTACTCGGCTGCGATGCGGTTGATGCTCTCGCGCGCTAAGTAAAGCATGTGGGCTAGCACCACATCGGAGCTGGCAGAGATACTCAAAATCATCGGAAATTCGGCATGCTTGATATCCAGTAGTACGACATAACCACCGTCAGCCTCAAGGGTGACAATTTTTTTATTGCCCAATAAGCTTTCTTGCGCAACAACCACCCCCAGCGAGGAGAAGGAGCTGGCCATGGCTGCGATTTTGTTTGCGTCGACTTCGACAATCGATTTAGAGACGACGGCAAAGCCGTCTATGCTGGCAACAACTAAGGCTTGAACACCTACTAGTTTCTCGAACAATTCATCGATACTGGTTTGCGCTTTTTCAGCCAAGTGGGCCGGAATTTTGACTTGCTCCATGAGTGCCTTTAGTTGTTTTTAGATTCGAATTGAAGGAGCAATAGCTCAAGAGCGCCCAAAACCTCGTCTTGATTGCGTACATCAATCGGCAACAAGGGAGAAAGCACGCCTTTTTCTTGTAAAAAGTCGGCGTAGCCATCCAGACTAGGACTTGGATGTGTTTCAGTGCGACCTACGGCGATGACGCAACCGGCGCGGTCTATCAAATCGTGAAAGCTGTTGAGATAGGCTGCCAAGTCAGCCAAGGGATCAGGCCGCGAGTTGTCTACCAGCACGATCAGCCCCAAGGCACCTTGGGCCAGGACTTTCCACATAAAAGAAAACCTCTCCTGTCCGGGCGTGCCGTAAAGGCGCAGCTTGTCGCCACCATCCAAAGTCATCTCGCCGTAATCCAGGCCCACGGTCGTGCTCAATTTTGCGTGTGAGGAGTCGTTGTTTTGCACATCGGTCATGATGGGCGGTATCTCGCTGATAGCCGCAATGGCCGTGGTTTTGCCCGCACCCATGCTTCCGGTAATCAAAATTTTGTATTCGTTCATGAAGCAGACTTACCCAAAAAAGCCAAGCGCGAGCGAATGCGATCAAACAAGCCACTAGAGCTGGTGGGAGTAGGCGCAGGCGATGCTGCAAGCGGTGAGGTGCTAGCCAAATGTGGCGTTTCGGCATGGGCACGAGTGCTAGCGGCTGGTGCTTTAGGCGCTGCATCCGCGGCTTGTACTGGCACGACTTTCAGGCACTTGGAATCACTGAGTTTGCCTAAAAATTCGCGGCAATCAGCCAGCGGCAAGTGCGTTTTTTCGGCCAGCTCGCTGGAGGTAAGGGATTTGCCAGAGAGCGCCGCAGCCGCGCGCAAATGGCTGCGATTGTTGCCAATGACACCGGCTGGAGGCCAGCTGTTGAGGTGATAGCGCTTGCCGCTTGATGGCGCAGCTGTTTCTGTGCCGCCGACAGTGGCAAAACCAAAATCCCAGACTGAAGGCTGTAATTCAGAGTTGCTGAAAGTATTTTCTGTGGCCTGATGGGCTTGAACCGCTTCTTCTACGGCGGCTAGCACCTTGGCGACTTGCGGAAATGTCAGCGGCGTGTCTAAGTGATAGAAATGCGGATTGGGGCGCTTGCCGACGCTCACGAGCGTCTGTCCTGCCCTTGCTTTGTAGTCCACAAAGCCGGCTTCGGAGCCCAAAATGAGCACATCAGCCAGAGGGTCGTTGGCGCATAACCAAGCACAACCACTTCTCCGCTCAGCAAGCAAGATCATAGGCTTGAGTACAGCAATATCGCTGTTACACAAAGCATAAATACTGTAGGTCAGCCTATTCATCGATCCCCCTTTCATACCAAGCAAAAGAACAATCTTAGCTTCATTCTAGGGAGGAAAGGGCTGGCTCATGCCATTAAAATCTAGGTGCTTACTCTAGTTCAAATGGCTTAATGAGCCCATTTCAATTTTGCGCAAATTATCGCTGCCAACAAGCCCTAGTCCATGCAGTCAGCACCGCCACGGCGCGGTCGCGCACTTGCACCTTATGTGCATGATTCATGCTCCTAATGGCGCCATACCTCAATAAAAGCATAGCTGCTCAGGCAGATTTGACGGCCTAAAGTGCCAATATCATGCTTAAAAATGGCTTGAGGACAGCTTTGCGCTGTTTACAGCAACCAATCTATCGGCAGCAGTGACAGCAGGCACATCAAGCTGCGGCTTAAAAAACTGCTGCCCGGCTCGACCGTGAGCGGCGCACTGGCTTCGCTGCCTGCTTCTGTGCGCTGCTGCCATTGCAGCTCGCCGCTGCTCGACAGCTCCACGCGGTAGGACAAGCCCAAAATCTGCGCATCAAACGCGCCTTCGATCTGCTGCGCCAGCGTGGGGCTGTCGATGATGAGACCCATCTCGGTATTGAGCAAGGCTGAGCGCGGGTCAAAGTTGAAGGAGCCGACAAAAGCGCGCTCGCTATCCACCGCAAAGGTTTTGGCGTGCAAGCTAGAGCCGGAACTGCCCAGCGGATGGAGGCGCCGGTGGATACTCGGCGGCGCAAGGCGCTGCATTTCATACAGCTCAACGCCCTGCTCTAACAAAGCTTTGCGGTGCTTGGCATAGCTGAATCAGGGGCACCTCCACTGCGGGGTCATCAGCCACCAACTCGGAGCGAAAGCGAAACCGGGGCCGGGCCGGATCCAGGGCTTCGCGCAGCGCCTGCGGCGTGTCGATCAAAACCCCCTTGATTT
>JBAQDW010000265.1:0-3605 GCA_049286445.1 Rhodoferax sp.
TGCTGTTAGGAATGCTTGTCTCCAAATGATTTCGAAGCATATATCACCCGAAACCGGGAAAATCTAGGTAACTGAAAACTCAACCAATTGCTTGCAAATCAAGTTGACTGTCTACTAGACGCTTACGGTGAAGCAGGTACTTGGACAGGTATTCCGGTGCGCAGTTGCGCTGGGCAGCGCAACATTCGACGTCGCACAATTTTTAGGGGTTCATCAAAAAAGCAATCCCAAGCCACTTTGCCGCAGCCTCTGAACCCAAGCAAACAGGTAGATTGCTGCGCTCCATACGCCACTATCAGGGGCACCTCTACACCTTGGCGGTGCTCAAATTGTCCCCGTTGCTTTTAGTGCGACCCGGCATTGGTAGAGTAAATCTGAGACGTTTCAGTACCTTGGAAGGTCGGACACTGCGTCATCGGTATCAGAATCCCCCTATGCTTGTATTAACTGAATCAGGGTGGACGATGACTATTTGTGGAGCGCGACTGGAATGACTGTGCGTCTGACTCATCAAGCAAACGTGACAACATGGCACAATCGAGTGGAATGTGTTCGCAACCTGCCCAATGGTGGGAAACATTTGAGGGCGGCATTTGTTAGCGTCTAATTACCTCGAACTGAGTAGTTGTTGACCCTGTGTTTTCCTGCACACTTGGGTTCTTGATGAACCACTCCCCCATCGAAAATAAATGTCACGCTTTAATACACCCTTTGAAATTCATGTCCATGGGCAGGTCCCATTGCGGCCAGATGTCGTTCTTGCTCAGGTGAGTGACGCGCTGAAGCCATTGTGGAAATATGCTGGCGCAAAGTCCTTTGCGGATGGTTGCGGTAGTTTTTACGAAGATGAGCCTGGCATCAGATTTGACCCACAAGAACACCTTTTGCAAGTGTGTTGGACAGTGCCTGGGGATGACGATTTTCGCCAAGTGTTGGACGAAATTTGTATGAATCTCAATGAGTTGGCGCAAGTTGGTGCCGCCATCGAGGTGACTTTTTACGACGCTGAATTTGATGATGATGAGGAGGGTTCTGAAAGCGATTCCCGCGATGATTTTCTTGTTTTGTTTGTGGGACCGGATCCAGCGGCAATCATGCAAGTTCAACGAGATTTGTTGGTTCAGGATGTCATTGATTTGATGGAACGGCACTTCGATAGTGCAGAACTCGGTGGGGTCGTGGCGGAGGTTGACAAGTTATTTGCGCGACGCTTTGATGATTTGGTTAGTTCGCTGCAGTTGGGGCGTCCGCCTCGCGGTTCTGGTGGCGGGCATGGCGGCGGGCATGGGGGCGGTCGCAAGCCGCGTCATTTGCATTGAGAGACGCTTTAGTGTTTTGGTTGCTGATGAGGTGATAAGCAACGCAGTTCCGGCTCATTCCTGAAAATTTGGCGTGGCGGTCGTCCGTCGTATTCTTTATAAAAAAACTATCTTTCCATGCGCAAGCGAATCAGTGTTGAGCAACTGACTCTTGGGATGCATGTCCAGGAGTTCTGAGGCGATCGAGGTGCTTAATAAGCCGGGTAAATTGACAGACTTTGAGTTCAAGCTCATCAAGAGTCATCCGGTTGAAGGCCACAAGTTATTGCTGACGGGTGACCGGGTAGATGAAGTGGTGCTGGAGATTTGTCTGCACCATCACGAAAAAATGGATGGCTCTGGTTATCCACAAGGTCTGGTGGGCGACGCTATCAGCATCTTCGCAAAGATGGGGGCTGTCTGTGACGTTTATGATGCGATTACATCCAATCGCCCTTATAAAGCGGGCTGGGACCCAGCTGAGTCGCTGCGAAAAATGGCAGAGTGGGCCAACGGTCATTTTGACCCAGTGGTATTCCAAGCCTTCGTGAAGACGATGGGAATATATCCCGTGGGTTCTTTGGTTCGATTGACCTCAGGGCGAATTGGAGTGGTGATTGAGCAAACAGGTAAGTCTTTGACGACTCCCTTAGTCAAGGTTTTCTTTTCTACAAAATCTAACATGCGAATCACTCCGCATATTGTCGATTTATCTCTTTCAAACTGCATTGAAAAGATTCTGGCGCGAGAGGATCCAGCCGTTTGGCGGTTCTCCGATCTCAATGAATTGTGGTCTGATTTAGCCACTCTTCCTGCCTAAATTCGTCACAGGCGCTTGCGTCATCCACTCGAATTCACTACGTTGAACTGAAAGTGTCTTGGGTTTCTCAGGCCATGATGACTCCGTCGTGAGATTGACTGCGGGTTAGGGGCACCTGCTGGCAACGCGTGCCCCTCTTCGTCAGCAGCCTCGCGTGACAGGTATCTCAACCGATTTTGCCGTGAGCGAGTACTTGGCCAATTCCATTTTGGCGATGGAGTTGCGATGGACCTCATCTGGACCATCTGCAAATCGCAAGGTGCGGGCGTTCACATAGCTGTACGCCAATGGGAAGTCATCACACATTCCTGCACCACCATGCACCTGTATCGCCCAGTCGATGACCTCGCACGCCATGCTGGGGGCAACCACCTTGATCATGGCAATTTCATTCTTGGCGAACTTATTGCCAGCGACATCCATCATCCACGCTGCTTTCAAGGTCAATAACCGGGCCATGTCAATCTTGCACCGCGCTTCGGCAATTCGCTCCTGCGTCACGGTTTGGGCTGCAATGCTTTTGCCGAATGCAATTCGGCTGGAGGCGCGTTTGCACATCAGCTCCAATGCCCGCTCCGCGAGACCAATCAAGCGCATGCAATGGTGGATTCGTCCAGGTCCGAGGCGGCCCTGTGCAATCTCAAAGCCACGACCTTCGCCCAGCAGGATATTGCTCACCGGGACGCGCACGTTTTCAAAAAGCACTTCCATATGACCATGAGGTGCGTCGTCATAGCCCATGACATTCAAGGGGCGCACGACCGTAATCCCAGCCGTACCAGCTGGCACCAACACCATGCTCTGTTGAGCATGCCGCGGGGCGTCAGGATCTGTTTTCCCCATGGTGATGTAAATTGAACAACGGGGGTCGCCCGCCCCCGATGTCCACCACTTACGGCCGTTGATGACATAGTCGTCACCGTCACGCTCGATACGTGTTTCGATGTTCGTCGCATCGCTAGACGCCACATCAGGTTCCGTCATCGCAAATGCAGAGCGAATTTCCCCTTCGAGCAAGGGTTTGAGCCAGCGTGCTTTGTTTTCTTCTGAGCCATAGCGGGCAATGGTTTCCATATTGCCGGTGTCTGGCGCTGAACAATTGAATACTTCACTGGACCACATAACGCGCCCCATGATCTCCGCCAATGGCGCGTATTCCTGATTGGTGAGCCCCGCGCCGTCATAGCCGGAGGCTGCAGCGCTGTCCACGGGTAGAAACAAGTTCCACAGGCCGGCGGTCTGCGCCAAAGGTTTTAAGTTCTCAATGGTTTGTAAAGGTGTCCAACGTTTTCCGGCTGCCGTGTTGGCTGCAATCTCTGCGTGGTAACTACTTTCATTGGGATAGATGTGCTCATCCATGAATACCTGCAAACGGGCTTGAAGTTCTTTGGTTTTAGGAGAGTAGTCAAAATCCATGGTGTTCTTTCGTTGGTAAAGCGGTGTGCAGGAGCCGGTATTGAAAGTACGCGGCGGCTTAGGTTGTGGGG
>JBAQDW010000266.1:0-18498 GCA_049286445.1 Rhodoferax sp.
GCCAGTCCGGTCAGAGGGTCTTTGAGTGACAACTCACACAGGCCATCAAGAATACTTTGCAGCAGTTGCGTCGGTGAACCCTCTAATTCCGACAACCGGTTAGCGGGATCATGAGCTACCAAGGCGCGTGCATCCTCCAGGCGCAAATCACGCAGATCAATCACCGAGGATGGAATCATAGAGGCCACAGGCAAGCTGAAGATTCAAAAAATTGAGTCTAACAGCATGGCTGTTGACCCCGGCTCAAATTGCGCTCGAATTCCAGCCTAGTTTTGGGCGTTGGAGGGCACAGCCAAGGCACGAAGTGCCTTCAGCGCTTCAGCATCACTTCGGTACATGACGGGTTGTGCCGGATTCGTCAACTCCCCTGCACGACGCAGCAGCTGTTCAACAGGCAGCTTAAGCCCACTCAGATGCAGTGTCATGCCATGCGAAGCGACGGTTTTGCAGAGTTGCGAGAAGGCCTCAACACCCGTGGCGTCAATGCGATTGATGGGTTGTGCAAATAAACATATATGCCGATGGTCGGGGTGTTGGGTGATGTGCTCGGAGATGGCGCGCAACAAATCGCTGGCCGAAGCAAAGTCAAGTTCTGCGTCCATTCGAAGCGCATAGACATTGGGGGCAATGGGTGGTAACTGCCACAAGTGACGGTCACGCAAGCTGCCGTCCAAGTGCAGGCCCACTTCAATGATACGGGGGTGCAGGCGAAGGTACAGAAAGTAGCTCAAGCCCATCAACATGCCCGATAGCACGCCCCAATGAAGCGCTGGCGCTGCCGCCACCGTGATGACCAAGGTGACCAGGGCCGTACTGGCTTCAGCGCGCGAGATCTTCCACAGCTTCATGAACGCACGAGGCTTGATCAGCCCCGACACGGCCGTGAGGACGATGGCGGCCAGAACGGCTTGAGGGACATGGCTCAACACCCGGGTGAATGCCAGCAGCACAATCAGCACCACCGTCACCGACGCAACCGTGGCCCAACCCGATCGCGCGCCCGCGTACAAAGTGAGGGCCGAACGGGAAAAAGAGGAACTGGTGGGGAAGCTGCCGCACAGGCCTGAGGTGATTTTCCCCAAGCCCTGTCCAATCAAGTCCTGATTCTGATCCCAACGGCGACCGGCTTTCTCATTGTCAATTTTGGCGCTGGAAGCGGTTTCCAGAAAACTCACCAAGGTGATCACCAAAGTAGGGAGCAGCAGGGTCTGCACCGTTTGCCAGTCGGGAAGCCTCGCCATGTAGAGCGTCGGCAGCCCTTGGGGCAATGCGCCAACAACGGCACCGCCGCTGGTTTCAAACCCGGTCCAAAAACTCACTCCCGCTGAAGCCACGACGATGAGCAGCACCGTGGGGAAAGCCGGTTTCCAGCGTTTGGCCAGGGTCAGTAGTACCAGGCAACTTAAACCGAATGTCGCCGATGGCAAGTGCCAGGCACTGAAGTTCACCACTTGGTGCCAATTGCCCTGCAGCCCCAGCAGAGCTGGCAGCTGGGAGCCGATGATCAGCAAAGCAGCGCCTTGCGTGAACGCCATCAAGACCGGGGCACTCACCAAGTTGAGCAACCATCCGAACCGGATCAAGCCCAAACCCACCTGCAACGCGCCCGACATCAACGCCAGCCAGACCGCCATCTCAACCCATTGGGCGCTGCCGGGTTGAGCCAAACCCGTTAAAGAGGTGCCAATCAACAACGCGGTCAGTGCCGTGGGGCCCACAGACAGCCTGCTGGAGGCGCTGAATAAAACGGCTATCAAAGCCGGCAACATGGCTGCGTAGATGCCTGTGATCAACGGCATACCTGCCAAGGTGGCATAGGCGACACCTTGCGGAATCACCATTAATCCAACCGACAGGCCAGCCAAAATATCAGCCCGCAACAACGCCGGGGTGGGGCGAGGCCAGCTCAGAAATGGAAACAGGCGGTAAAGCAGTGGCATACGATGTGAGGGGGTAGCAGGTCCGTTATCCTAGCGGCTACTTTTGTCCCAGTACGCCACCTTTTCAAGCTGTTGATGAACCACTGCTACCTCTTGGTTGTTTTTCTGCTAGTCAGCCCTTGCGCCCAGGGCAAAGACATATTCACCGCCCACGTGACGCGCGTGTCGGACGGCGACACGGTGTGGGTGCAGTCAGATTCAGGAGGTCCCCGGCTCAAACTCCGTTTGGAGGGCATCGATGCCCCTGAGATTTGTCAGGCCGGTGGGGATGCCTCGCGTGCGGCACTGCAGACACTTACCGCTCATCGCACATTGGAGGTCACGGTTCGTGCGCAGGATGACTTTGGTCGGGGCTTGGCTCGTTTGACATTTCGCGGGCAAGACCTTGGCGCTGAGATGGTGCGCACTGGCCACGCTTGGTCTTACCGTTGGCGCAGTAGCATGGGGCCTTACGCGAGTGAAGAGAAGTCGGCACGGTGGGAGCGGCGTGGCCTCTTTTCCCAAGATGACGCCCAGTTGCCCCGTGATTTCCGCAAACAACATGGAACTTGCTTCCCGCTCATGCCTTAACTAAGTGGTTTAGCGAGAGGTGCCGCAGACCGGGCATTCGGCTTGGCGTCCAATGCGAATTTCGGTGAATTCCATGGCGCGAGCATCCAACATAAGCAGCCGACCCGTCAGCGCCTGTCCCACGCCACTGAGCAATTTCAGTGCTTCTGCCGCCTGCAGGGAGCCAATAATGCCCACCAGAGGCGCAAAGACGCCCAGCGTGGCGCAGCGTGTTTCCAAGAGTGCATCGTCCGGTGGAAAAACACAGGCGTAGCAAGGCGACGCGTCGTCGCGCGCGTCGTACACGGCCACTTGTCCATCGAAGCGAATGGCAGCGCCTGATACCAAGGGTTTTTGGTGTTTGACACAGGCCGCATTGATGTCGTGGCGGGTGGCAAAGTTGTCGCAGCAATCCAGCACCACATCGGCTTGGGCGACCAATTCATCCAGCAAATTGGCATCTGCACGTGCCACCCTCGCAACGACGGTGACCGTGGGGTTGAGGGCGGCAATCGCCACCTCAGCGGAATTCACCTTGGGCAGGCCCACGCGGCTCATGGTGTGGGCAATTTGACGCTGTAAATTGGTCATGTCCACGGTGTCGTTGTCAACGATTGTCACGTGGCCCACACCCGCAGAGCCCAAAAACAGTGCGACGGGGGACCCCAGTCCTCCCGCGCCAACGATCAGGGCCCGGCTCCCCATGATGCGCTGCTGCCCCTCTATGCCAATTTCATCCAGCAGAATGTGGCGCGAGTAGCGCAAAAGCTCCTCATCGGTCATGGCCGCTGCTACTCTTCTTTTTTCTCTTCCTCGCGTTCCACCATCGTCTTGCTGACCAAGACCGGCAAGCCTTTGAGTTGATTGAGGGCTTGCTTCAGCTGAAAGTCTTTGTCTGACCCAAATTCCGGAACGATGCGTTCTGACGCTGGCTTTTTCAACTCTTCTTCCAGGCGTTTACGTGCTTCTTCGCGGGCTTTCTCGCGAATCTCGTTCTTTTCTTCGGCACCTTGACCGCTGTTCAGGTGCTTTTCCAAATCAGCTTCGCGCGTGCGCAAAGCGGCAAAAATGTTGCCTTCTTCTGTTTCGTCAATCATCACATCAGGGACGATGCCCTTGGCCTGGATCGATTTGCCACTGGGCGTGTAGTAGCGGCTGGTGGTGAGCTTTAAAGCGGCGGTGGGACAGTTGTCCATGCGGAACGATGAGTCAAGGCACACCGCCGTTTGCACGGAGCCCTTGCCAAAGGTTTGGTTGCCCAGTACCGCAGCCCGTTTGTGGTCTTGCAGCGCACCGGCTACGATTTCACTGGCCGAGGCAGAACCCTCGTTCACCAGCACAATCAGCGGCACGGTTTTCAGTGCGCCTTTGGTCACTTCGTTCAAACGCTTGAGCGGGTCAACGCCGCCGCGGCGTTGGTAAAACTGTGGGGCCGCCTTGAACGTGAATTTGCTTTCTGCCAATTGGCCATTGGCAGAAACCACGGTGACGTTTTCTGGCAAAAAGGCCGCAGACACGGCAACGGCAGCGTCCAAATACCCACCGGGGTCGTTGCGCAAGTCCAGCACCAGTCCCTTGAGTTTTGGTTCTTGCTTGTAAATTTCTTCCATCTTGCGAGCAAAGTCTTCGACCGTGCGCTCTTGGAACTGACTAAGGCGAATCCATGCATAGCCAGGTTCCAAAACCTTGCTGCGGACCGACTGGGTGCGAATCTCCTCACGAATGATCGTGACCGAGAAAGAGCGGTTCTCGGACTTGCGGAAAATCGTCAACACCACTTTGGTGTTGGGGTCTCCGCGCATTCGCTTGACGCCTTCATTGAGCGACAAGCCTTTAACGGGCGTGTCGTCAATCTTTGTGATCATGTCGTTGGGTTTCAGGCCTGCGCGAAAAGCCGGTGAACCCTCAATCGGAGACACCACTTTGATCAAGCCATCTTCTTGCGAGATTTCAATGCCCACACCAACAAATTTTCCCGTGGTGCCTTCATTGAAATCTTTTAGCGCTTTTTTGTCGAGGTAAACGGAATGCGGGTCCAAGCCAGCCACCATGCCTGCAATGGCGTCTCTGATGAGTTTTTTGTCGTCCACGGGTTCGACGTAATTGCTTTTGACCATGCCAAAAACAGCCGCCAATTGTTGCAACTCCTCCAAAGGCAGGGGCGCCAGCGTGCCGCGAGCCACTGTCTGCAAAGAGACAGTGGTCAGCGCGCCCGCCATGATGCCCAGCGAAATCCATCCGGTAATTTTCAGTTTGTGACCCATATATTTTCCTGTGTCATTCCAATGTACACGGTTGGAGTGTCGATTGCCTCAGAGGTTCCGGGTTCACCTAGGCTTTACCTTGGGATGCGACGGCGGCAGCGGCCTTGGCCGCCGCTTCGGCATCACCCAAATAGTAGTGGCGAAGGGGTTGGAGCTTGTCATCCAACTCGTAAACCAACGGAATGCCGTTGGGGATGTTCAAACCCACGATGTCATCGTCGGAGACGTTGTCCAAGTATTTGACCAAGGCGCGAATCGAATTGCCGTGCGCGGCCACCACCACGCGCTTGCCCGCTTTGATGGCCGGTGCCAGCGCCTCGTTCCAAAACGGCATGACACGATCGACCGTGTCTTTCAGACACTCCGTCAGTGGCACCTGCTCTGGTGCGAGTTTGGCGTAGCGGGGGTCGCTGCGCTCACTGCGCGGGTCTGTGGCTTCAAGCGCGGGAGGGGGGGTGTCATAACTGCGGCGCCACACCAGCACCTGCGCATCGCCGTATTGTTTCGCCGTTTCACCCTTGTTCAAACCTTGTAGTGCACCGTAATGACGCTCGTTTAAACGCCAGTTTTTGACCACGGGCAACCAGGTGCGGTCCATCTCATCCAGCACATGCCAAAGCGTGCGCGTGGCGCGCTTCAGCACACTGGTGTAAGCAATGTCAAATTCATAACCCTCGGCTTTGAGCAGTTGCCCACTGGACTTGGCTTGTTCAATGCCGGTGGGCGTGAGGTCAACGTCCGTCCAGCCGGTAAAACGGTTGTCAAGGTTCCAGGTGGATTCGCCGTGGCGGATAAGCACTAATTTGTACATGGTGTGTGAGCGTTCAAGAGACCCCAAAAGCACTGATAAAACAGGATCTGGAGTGAGGCAAAACGGAGGGTGTGAGCGCAGCGCGCACCGCCATTCTAAAATGCCGGGTTTAGCGTCGGTTACTTACAAGGAACAAAGTGAAATTTATTCTCGACAACTGGATGATCTTGAGCGTGGCGCTGGCCTCTGGCGGAATGCTCCTGTGGCCCTTGTTGATGGGGGGCGGCCCGGGCGCGTTGAGCGCTGCGGGGGCAGTGCAGCTCATTAACCGTGAAAAGGCCGTGGTCATTGACATCTGTGAGGCGTCCGAGTTTGCGGCAGGTCACGTGGGCGGTGCTAAAAATGTTCCCTTGAGCCAGCTGGAAGACAAGCTGCCTTCAGTGGTTAAAAACAAAGGCCTGCCTGTGATTTTGGTTTGCCAATCTGGGGCGCGTTCAAGCCGGGCCTTGGCCATTGCCAAAAAACTGGGTTACGACAAAGCGCAGTCGCTTTCTGGTGGACTGAGCGCCTGGCGTACCGCAAATCTGCCGGTTGAGAAGTCTTGAAACCGAAACTTGAATCGCTGAAATAGGAGCCATTCCATGCAAACCGTCAAAATTTACGCCACAAGCACCTGTCCGTATTGCATCCGGGCCAAACAGATATTGAAAGCCAATGGCGTCGAGCAGTTCGATGAGATTCGCGTCGATGAAGCCCCAGAGCAGCGCGTGAAGATGATGGAAATCACCGGTCGGCGCACCGTCCCCCAAATTTTCATTGGCACGACCTATGTGGGCGGTTGTGATGACCTGGTGGCTCTGGAAAGCCGGGGCGGCTTGCTGCCTTTGCTGAATGCCGCCTGAGATAATGAGCGATTGATACCCCCATGTCCGCGCGCACTTCGGCGACGCGGACTTTGTTTTAAAGAAAGAGAACCACCATGGCAGAACAAGACACCCCTATTTTTCAGATCCAACGCATTTACATGAAAGAGGCGTCTCTGGAGCAACCCAATTCCCCCGCCATCCTGCTGGAGCAAGAGTCTCCCACGGTTGATATTCAGCTGGGCGTGAATGCCGCGCCAGTGGCTGAGGGCGTTTTCGAGGTCTCCGTCACGGCCACAGTTCAGACCAAAATCAAGGAAAAAACGGTTTTCCTGGTGGAAGTCACCCAAGCAGGTATTTTTGAAATTCGCAACCTGCCCGAAGACCAAATGGGGCAGATCATGGGCATCGCTTGCCCCCAAATCGTTTACCCCTACCTGCGCGGCAACGTGGCAGATGTGATTTCGCGTGCAGGCTTTCCGCCCGTGCATTTGTCGGAAATCAACTTTCAGGCCATGTACGAGCAGCAACGTGCCAACGCCGAAGCAGAAGCCCCCCGCATTGTTACGCAGTAACTTTTTAAGTGAAATAGGGCTCCAGCCCATGCCCAGCCTGCGCGAGGCGCTATGAAAATAGTAGTTCTTGGCGCGGGCGCCTGGGGTACTGCACTGGCCATCAGTGCGGTACAAAATGAGTTACACGCCCACAAGGTCCTCTTGTGGGCGCGTGACGCTCTCCAAGCAGACGCCATGCAGACGCAGCGAGAAAATTCGCGCTACCTGCCAGGGAGCCCTTTCCCACCGGCGCTGCAGATTGCGCCAAGCGCAACCCCTTCCCGAGATGACTTGCTCAGTGATGCCGATCTAGTGATCGTGGCCACCCCGATGGCGGGTTTGCGAGACACGCTTTTGTCCATTGCGAAATGCCGTGTCCCGGTGGCTTGGTTGTGTAAGGGGTTTGAGGCCGCAGGGGCGGATGGGGTGGGGCTCTTGGGCCATGAAGTTCAGGCCCAAGCTGCACCTGATTTGCGTGCGGGTATTTTGAGCGGCCCCAGTTTTGCGCAAGAGGTAGCGCTTGGCCAACCAACGGCATTGGTCGCGGCCAGTGCGCATGAGGAGGTTCGTCAGGCCCTCGTGACGGCTTTTCACAGCCCAACGCTGCGCGTCTATGCCAACGACGATCTCGCCGGTGTGGAAGTGGGGGGGGCGGTTAAAAATGTGCTGGCCATCGCGACCGGCCTGTGCGATGGACTCAGTTTAGGACTCAACGCCCGTGCGGCACTGATCACCCGGGGGTTGGCTGAAATGACCCGATTGGGCCTGGCATTGGGTGCGCGGTCAGAGACCTTTATGGGGCTCTCAGGTTTGGGGGATTTGGTGCTGACCGCCACCGGCGACTTGAGCCGCAATCGCCGAGTGGGTTTACTGCTGTCGCAAGGACAAACTTTGCAGCAAGCGGTGACCTCGCTAGGGCATGTGGCCGAAGGGGTGTACAGCGCCCGAACGGTGCTGCAGCGGGCGCAAAGCTTGGGAGTCGAGATGCCCATCACCGAGAGTGTGGTGGCCTTGTTGGATGGGTTGGTGAAGCCCGAACAAGCCGTGGCTGACCTGATGGGCCGTGACCCGGTTGATGAGTTGGTGATTTAAAAAACCTGGGCGTCACCCGTCAGACGCCCACGGCTTTTAAGGCGACGCGTCTTGTGCCAGGCGACTGGCAATGTGGGCCAGCGCCTCTTCCACCTGGTCCACCAAAATCAGACACAAATCACCTTCACCCAGGCTCGCCAAAGCGGTGTCAATGGCCAAAAATTCCCCCTGAATTTCTTTGATAACCTGCGTGCGCGTGGCGTTCACCAGACCAGCGCGCAACAAAGCCAGCACTTCGCCGTCGGCGCGTCCCCTTTGGCATTGGTCTTGGTACAGCACCACCTCATCAAAAGCGGACCCCAAGATTTCTGTCTGCTGGCGAATGTCCTGGTCTCGCCGGTCACCGGCCCCGCTGATCACAACCGAGCGTCGCTTGCCGGGCATGTTGCCCACGGCTTGCACCAAGGCGGCAATGGCATCGGGGTTGTGGCCGTAGTCGGCGATCAGCGTTGCGCCTCGGTAGGTGAACAGGTTGAACCGCCCTTGCGCGTTGTTGGCGTCATTCTCGAAGCTGGCCAATCCCTGTTCGATCGTCTCCCAAGGAATTCCGACGGCCCAAGCGGCGGCGGCTGAAGCCATCACGTTTTCGACCTGAAAACCGATGGTTCCGGCATGGGTGATGGGAATTTGTGCCAAAGGAATGCAGTGGGTCAACGTGCCTTCAGCAGCCACCAACTGCCCGTTCTCCACGTAAAGCGCGCGCCGTCCCAAGGCCAAATGGGTGGCCATCACCGGGTGGTAGCGATCCAGCGCAAAGTAGGTCACCGTGCCCCGGCAGTGCGGCGCCATGGCCACCACGTTCGGGTCGGTGGCGTTCAAAACAGCGACGCCGCCGTCTTTGATGTTTTGAACAATGACGCGCTTGAGCACCGCCAAGTCATTCACTGACGTGATGTAGTTCAGCCCCAAGTGGTCACCACTGCCAATGTTGGTCACCACCGCCACATCGCAGCGGTCAAACGCCAGTCCTTCACGCAGCATGCCGCCGCGCGCGGTCTCCAGTACCGCCGCATCGACGTCCGGGTGTTGCAGCACACTGCGCGCGCTTTTGGGGCCGCTGCAGTCGCCCGTGTCAATGCGCTGGCCGTCGATGTAAACGCCATCGGTGTTCGTCATGCCCACGCGCAGGCCATGCTGGGCCAGCAAATGCGAGATCACCCTGACCGTGGTGGTTTTGCCATTGGTGCCGGTCACGGCGACCAGTGGAATGCGGCCATTTTGACCCTCAGCAAACATGCTCGCAATGATGGCTTCGCCGACGGGGCGGCCTTTGCCGTAGGACGGCGACAAGTGCATGCGCAGCCCGGGGGCGGCGTTGACCTCCACCACACCGCCGCCTTGGCCTTCCAGCGGGTGCGCAATGCTGTCGCACACCACATCGACCCCACAAATATCAAGACCCACCATCTGCGCCGCCGAAACGGCGCGTTCTGCGATGGCGGGGTGCACATCATCTGTGACATCGGTGGCCGAACCACCGGTGGACAGGTTGGCGTTGTGGCGCAAGGGCACCCGTTGCCCAAACGGGGTGATCGAATCCGCCGTCAGCCCTTGGGTGGCCAGGCAGGCCAACGCGATGTCATCGAACCGAATCTGGGTCAGCGAGGTCGAGTGGCCGGTGCCACGACGGGGGTCGCGGTTCACCTCATCGACGAGTTCCCGCACGCTGTGAATGCCATCACCCACGACATGCGGGGCGGCGCGCCGCGCGGCGGCCACCAGTTTGTCTCCCACCACCAAAAGTCGGAAATCGTGCCCCGGCATAAAACGCTCGACCAGAATATCGTTACCGAAATGCGCCGCAGCGGCATAGGCCGCATCCAGCTGGTCCCGGGAGGTGATGTTGACGGTCACTCCCTTGCCTTGGTTGCCGGCTTTAGGTTTGAGCACCACCGGCAGGCCAATCTCGCAGGCAGCGGCCCAAGCGTCGTCGGGGGTATCGACTTCGCGACCGACGGGCACGGGCACGCCTGCTGCGGCCAGTAACTTCTTGGTGAGCTGTTTGTCTTGGGCAATGGCTTCCGCAATGGCACTGGTGCTGTCCATCTCAGCAGCCTGGATGCGGCGTTGTTGGCTGCCCCAACCAAACATGATCATGCTGCCCTCTGTCATGCGCCGGTAGGGAATGTTGCGGGCCAACGCGGCGTCTGCAATCGAACCCGTGCTGGGGCCCAGCCGCACGTCTTCGTCCAAATCACGCAACTGCTCGAGGGCCTTGTTCAGGTCAAACGCAGTGTCGTTTTGCGCTGCGAGGCACAGGTCCTGCGCCAACTGCAGAGCGAGGCGGCCCACGGCCTCTTCGGTGTAGCCGAAAACAACCTGGTACACCCCGGTCTCCACCGTGATGGTGGTGCGGCGGAAGGTGGCGGGGCTGCCGGCTTGTGACTGCAAATCAATGGCCGCGAGACCCAGTACATGGGCCAGCGTGACTGTGCTGTCATGCCCCGTGGGCTGCAGCGGGCTGATCGCCGGAAACCGGGTGCGCAGGCGAATTTCAAAGCCGGGGTCGGCGGTGACGGCACATTCTTGCGGGCTGCACGACACCACGGCCTCAATGGCGGTGTGCTGTGTCCAAAGGTTGGGCCCACGAAGGGCGCGGATGCGAGAAACTTTCATGGGTCAATTGCTCTTTTTTGATGTGGCGTCAAAGGTGCGAAGTCCGGCCCCAATCAGTTCGGGGGACAGGCCCAACGCCCAAGCGGCAGCCACCGCCGCCATGATCATCTCAGGCCGGTCCGCTTTGCTGGGCTTGAGGGTGCTGAGCAAAATGGTGCCTACCTCGTCCATTCCTTGGCTCATCACAATCTGCCGCTTGTGCAAAAACACCACGCGTTCACCGCGGGCGCGGTGGCTGGCAAGGGCGGGCAATGTGGCGTCTAGGGCGTAAAAAATAACTTCACCATCGCAGAGCGGGGCCATCTCCACCACTTGGGGGTCGGCGGCATTCAGCACCGCGGTGCCGGTGGGAAGAATCACATCCACTTGGGTGCGCACCACGTTGTAGAGCTTGTCTGAGGTGTCAATGTAGAACTCGCCCAGGCTCTCAAAGTCGCTGACGTCCGTCACCACACCCACCGCGCACTTGTCATAGGCCAAGCCTTCACTCAGGATCATGCGGCTGCTGTTCTCAAAGACGGCGGCGTTCACCGCACGGTTGATCAGCACACGTTGGGAACTCTCCCACTTCACGCCGTCGTCGGCATCGACCTGGCGGTTGTCCAAAAAGAAGCCGTCTTGGCAAGACAGCCCGACCTGTTTGCCGCTGATGAACAAAAGCCAAGCCACAAGCCGTGCAATGCGCGTGGTGTCTTGGGTGCCTGTCACGCCCACCACGGGAATACGGCCATTCAGACCGGCGTCAAACAGATGCGCCATGATGGCCTTGCCAATCGGGCGGGGTTGCCCTGAAGCGGGCTTCAAATGGGCCAGCAAACCGGGGCTGGCGTTGACTTCAACCACGGCACCCCGCTGTGCGCTCATTGGTTTTGAAATGTCTTCGAGCACCATGTCCACACCCGCAATGTCCAAGCCCACCACCCGCGCGGCCAGCGCAGCCATGGCGGCCACACTGGGGTGCATGAGGTCGGTCACGTCGTTGGCGACATTGCCGTTGCGCTGAATCAGCACGGTTTGGCCTTGGGCGGGGACAGATGCGGCAGTGAAACCCTGCCGCTCCAAATCCAGTTGAATTTCTGCGGAGGTGTCCGGCTCGATCAGGCCCAAGGGCGCGTCTTCATTGATGCCTCGCCGGGGGTCAGCGTTGAGCTGGCGGTTGACCAACGCCACAATCGTGGCCTGTCCGTCACCCGTCACGCACGCCGTTTCGCCCCGTGCAGCGGCAATCACGCGCTTGCCCACAATCAAGAGGCGGTGCTCGTTGCCCGGAATGAATTGCTCGACGATCACGCCGCCGCTGCCTTGGCTTTGCGCCAAGGTGAACGCTGCTTCGATGTCGGACTGCTGGCTTAAATCGAGCGAGACACCGCGCCCATGGTTGCCGTCTTCTGGCTTGATGGCCACAGGCAAGCCCACCTCTTGGGCGGTTTCCCAGGCCTCTTCCAGCGTGTGGATCAATTGCCCTTGAGGCACGGGCACTCCACAAGCGCTCAGCAGCGATTTCGTCAAGTCTTTGTCACCGGCAATTTCTTCGGCAATGGCACTGGTGTGGTCGGTCTCCGCCGTCCAAATGCGGCGCTGGCTGCTGCCGTAGCCCAGTTGCACCAAATTGCCGTCGGTCAGGCGGATATGCGGAATGCCCCGCTCGGTGGCGGCCTCCACGATGTGCGCCGTGCTCGGCCCCAAACAAAGCGAATCGACCATGGCCCTGAGCCGCACCACGGTGGTTGTCAGGTCATAGGGTCGGTCATCAATCGCTGACATCAACAACTCGTTTGCGGCCTCCAGTGCGGCGCGCCCCACCTGTTCCTGGCGAGTTCGAAACGCCATTTTGTAGACCCCGCGCACCGAAGTCTCACGGGCTTTGCCAAAACCACTTTGCATGCCTGCCAAGTTTTGGAGTTCGATAACCACATGTTCCAGGATGTGTGCGGCCCACGTTCCTTCACGCAGACGCTGCAGAAAACCACCGGGCTCACCCACGCCACAACGGTGGGCTTGCAAGCCCGGGAGCAGCGCCGTCAGGCGTTCATACAGTCCGGGAATGGTGTGCGAGGGTTGGTCTTCCAGCGTGCCAATGTCAACCCAAGCCTCGATCACGGGGCGATAAGTCCAGATATTAGGGCCGCGCAAATAGGTCACGCGCAGTAACTGTATGGTGTTTGTTGTCATGAATCTCAACAAGTGTGACTGTCAGGTTGGGCGGTTTTCTTTTGTTTTTTCAGCATAGCACCCTGGTGGAATCCCGCTCCCACGGATAATTGTCATCTAAAGTGGGTTTTAAACTTTGGGGGCAAGCCCCGAAACACCCTGTCCATCTGTTTATTTACAAAAAAATTTCACTGTGGTGACATGATCCGAGATTGTTCATTAGGCGCACCTGCGGTGTTGCGCAGGGATTGGCGGTGCATGGGGGGCCACTTTGGCCTGTCTTCGTTGCCGCCAGCCCAGCCAGGGGCGCCTCAGCCGAGTCAAAAGGGGCTCCCAAATTCCCTCCCTACGCCCTCGCGCCCTCATGGACGTTCCCGGATGATGTCACTTCTGACTGCGCTGAAATTGAAAGCCTCCAAGTCTCAATGACAAACGACTCCCCTGCCACCGCACCCGTGTTGCTGGCCAATGAGATCCCTTTGGTGTGGCGTGCCGAGGTGCAAGCGCAACTCCACCCCGGTGAAAGCGTCCTCGCGGTGCTGGAGGTCGATCTTGACACCCGCCTTTTCTTTGTCGATGCGCTGCTGCTGGTTACCAATCTGCGGCTGCTCAGCCGCTCATCGGCGTCCGAATGGCAGTCTTGGCCCTACCACGCCGGCCTGAAACTCACCCACCATGACCACGCCGGCGTGGGGCACTTGAGCCTGTTGAACGATCAAGGGCTGTTGGGCAGCTGGCGTTTCACGCTGGGGCGCAACTTGCAGGCCCTGCGCTTGCAAGACCAGTTTCAAACCCAGTTGCAAAGCCACGTCACAGGCTTGGCCCCTGTGGTCAGCGCAGCTCATTGCTGCCCCAGTTGCAAAGCGCCGCTGGCGCCGGACCAAGACGAGTGCCCCATTTGCACCAAGGTGGTGCACACACCACCCAGCACCTGGACTTTGTTCCGGTTATGGCGTTTTGCCAAGCCCTACAAAGGGCAACTGCTGCTGGGGTTTTGCCTGACGCTCTTGGGCACGGCGGCCAGTTTGGTGCCGCCGTATTTGGCCATGCCGCTGATGGACGAGGTGTTGATTCCGTTTCAAAACGGCCAGCACATTGAGCCCAGTTTGGTGGCGTGGTATTTGTCGGGGCTATTCGGCTCCGCGCTGCTGGCGTGGGGTTTGTCGTGGGCCAAGACCTATGTGCTGGCCTTGGTGTCGGAGCGCATTGGGGCAGATTTACGCACCACCACTTATGACCATCTGCTGCGTATGTCGCTGGAGTATTTTGGCGGCAAACGCACGGGCGATTTGATGTCGCGCATTGGCAGTGAGAGTGACCGCATTTGCGTGTTCTTGTCGCTGCACCTGCTCGACTTTGCCACCGATGTGCTCATGCTCATCATGACCGCCTTCATTCTGTTTTCCATCAACCCGTGGCTGGCGCTGGCCACCCTGGTGCCGCTGCCGTTCATTGTGTGGATGATTCACTCGGTGCGGTTCAAGCTGCAAACCGGGTTTGAGAAGATTGACCGCGTTTGGTCGGAGGTGACCAGCGTGCTGGCCGACACCATTCCCGGGGTTCGTGTGGTCAAAGCTTTTGCCCAAGAGCAACGCGAGTCCACGCGCTTCAAGGAAGCCAATAAGCACAACTTGGCGGTGAATGACAAGCTGAACAAAATTTGGTCGCTGTTCTCACCCAGTGTGTCTTTTGTGACGGAGTTGGGTTTGTTGGTGGTGTGGGGGTTTGGTATTTACTTGGTCGCCCAAGGCGACATCACCGTGGGGGTGTTGACCGCCTTTGTGGCCTACATCAGCCGGTTTTACGGGCGGCTGGATTCCATGAGCCGCATTGTGTCGGTGACGGAAAAGTCGGCGTCGGCGGCCAAGCGTATTTTTGACATCTTGGACCACGTCTCCAGCGTGCCAGAGCCCCTCAAACCCGTGCCCTTGCACACCGTCAAGGGCCGCATTGAGCTGACCGACGTGAGCTTTCGTTATGGCAACCGCGAAGTCAATCGCGGCATCAATCTGAGCATTCAGCCTGGAGAGATGATTGGCTTGGTCGGCCACAGCGGCTCGGGCAAAAGCACGCTGGTGAATTTGATTTGTCGCTTTTACGATGTCTCTGAAGGCGCGATCAAGGTCGACGGCGTGGACGTGCGCTCATATGCCGTGGCCGACTACCGGCGCAACATTGGCTTGGTACTGCAAGAGCCATTTTTGTTCTTTGGCACCATTGCCGAGAACATCGCCTACGGCAAACCCGGTGCCAGCCGCGAAGAGATCATCGAATCGGCCCGCGCCGCCCACGCCCATGAATTCATTTTGCGTCTCCCCCAAGGCTATGACTCCATGGTGGGTGAACGCGGCCAAGGCCTGTCCGGCGGTGAGCGCCAGCGCATCTCCATTGCCCGCGCCTTGCTGATTGACCCGCGCATTTTGATTTTGGACGAGGCCACGTCGTCGGTTGACTCTGAGACCGAGAAAGAAATTCAAAAAGCGCTGGAAAACCTGGTGCAGGGCCGCACCACCATCGCCATTGCCCATCGCTTGTCCACCCTGCACCGAGCCGACCGCTTGGTGGTGTTGGACCGGGGGCAAGTGGTTGAAATCGGCACGCACGATGACCTGATGGCGCGTGAGGGCGCCTACTTCAACCTGTACCAGGCCCAAGCCCGCAACATGGACGTCGACATGGACGATGCCCCATGAGCCCCATCATTCGTATGAACAAGTCCCGTTTTCAACTCACGCGCGATGCCTTTGGTCGCTTGGTTTTAACCAATGCCGAGGGCGAGGTGTTTGAAGGCGTGGTGCCCGTGCGCGCCTACCCCATTCAAGCGCCACAAGACGGCGTGGCCTTGGTGGCCACCGATGGCCATGAGGTGGGCTGGCTGGACCGCTTGAGCGACGCCCCCCAACCCGTTCAAGCCTTGATTCAAGAGGCCTTGGACACGCGTGAATTCATGCCCGAAATTTTGGACATCGCTGGCGTCACCAGCTTTTCCACCCCGTGCACGTGGAGCGTCAAGACCGACCGGGGCGACACCCAGTTTGTGCTGCGCGGTGGCGAAGACATTCGCCGCGTTGGCCCCACCGTGTTGCTGGTGACCGACTCCCACGGCATTCAGTTCAAGATTCGTGACCTCCTGCTGCTCAGCAAAGAGAGCCGTAAAATCATGGATCGTTTTTTATAACAAATTGGCCTCTAGCCCCCGTCCAGCTTGCGCAAGCAGCTATTTATTTAATAGTGGCTTGTGACGCCTTGAGGAACGGGTGATGGGTCATCTTACGGGCTTCACATGCGCACTCACTTCGACTTTTCCCCCACCGCCTTGGCCACACTCGCTCAGGGCGACGCCGCACGCGCCTTGGCCGAAGATGTCGGCGCAGGCGACCTCACCGCCGGCTTGATTGACGCCACCGCCCAAGCCAGCGCCCGCGTGTTGGCCCGTGAAGCGGCCGTGATCTGTGGAGCACCGTGGGTGCAAGCCACCGTGCAGCAGGTGGACCCCAGCGTGCAAATTCGCTGGCTGGTGGGTGAAGGCCAGCGTTGCGCCCCCGACCAAGTGGTGTTGGAGATGACCGGCTCTGCGCGTGGCTTGCTCACCGCTGAACGCACGGCGCTGAACTTTTTGCAAACCTTGAGCGCGGTGGCCACCAAAACCGCCCGCTACGTGGACGCCGTGCAAGCGGTTCCCGGCAACCGGGCGCAGATTGTGGACACCCGCAAAACCCTGCCGGGGCTGCGCTTGGCGCAAAAGTACGCGGTGCGCACCGGCGGCGGCACCAACCACCGCATTGGTTTGTATGACGCCGTGCTGATCAAAGAAAACCACATTGCCGCCGCTGGCAGCGTCTCGGCGGTGCTGGCGCGCGCCGCGCAAGTGGCGCCCAGTGCCACCTTTGTCGAGATCGAAGTTGAAACACTGGCCCAGTTGACCGAGGCGCTGGACGCGGGTGCGACCATGGTGCTGCTGGACAACATGCCCCCTGAGATGCTGCGCGAGGCGGTGCAAATCAACGCCGGGCGCGCGATTTTGGAAGTCTCCGGTGGCGTCAACATGAGCACCGTGCAAGGCATCGCTGCCACCGGTGTGGACCGCATCTCGATTGGCGCGCTGACCAAAGATGTGCAGGCCATCGACTTTTCGATGCGCTTCAACGCGCACTAAGTCGCTCCCGCTTGATCTTGGCGGGCTTGGCCTGAAATGGGTTAAGTTCGCTTTCACTGACTTGGCGATATCAGTGCAAAAGAAGCGCTGGTTTTTTTGAATCTTTGAGGAGTGCTCCATGTCATCGGACCTGTTGAATGTTGAATACGAAATGCCGCAGCACAACGCTGTGTTGGGCACGGATGTGTGCGCCGTCAAATACGCTTGGGCCAAAGTGCCCACCGAGCCCGGCCCCGAGGAGCGGGCGGCGCTGAAAGACAAAATCCGCCGCCTGCTCAAAGAGCGCAACGCGGTCATGGTGTCGCACTACTACGTACACCCCGATTTGCAGGACTTGGCCGAAGAAACCGGTGGCATCGTGAGCGATTCGCTGGAAATGGCGCGTTTCGGGCGCGACCACGCTGCCACCACACTGGTGGTCTCGGGCGTGCGCTTCATGGGTGAAACTTCCAAAATTTTGTCCCCCAATAAAACCATTTTGATGCCCGACCTGGACGCCAACTGTTCGCTCGACTTGGGTTGCCCCGTTGACGCTTTCAGCGCGTTCTGTGATGCCCACCCCGACCGCACGGTGGTGGTCTACGCCAACACCAGCGCCGCTGTCAAAGCCCGCTCGGACTGGCTCGTCACCTCCAGCTGCGCGCTCGACATCGTCAGCGCCCTCAAAGACAAAGGTCACAAAATTTTGTGGGCCCCTGACCGTCATTTGGGGGGCTACATTCAGCGCGAAACCGGTGCTGACATGGTCATGTGGGGCGGCTCTTGCATCGTGCACGACGAGTTCAAAGCCTTTGAGCTGCAAGCCATGATGCAAGCGCACCCCGGCGCCAAAGTGCTGGTGCACCCCGAATCCCCCATGGACGTGATTGCGCTGGCTGACGCCGTGGGCTCCACCTCGGCCATCCTCAAGGCCGCCCGCGACATGGACGCCCGCACTTTCATCGTCGCCACCGACAACGGCATGATGCACAAGCTGCGCACCCTGAACCCCGGCAAAGTGTTCCTGGAAGCCCCCACCGCAGGCAACAGCGCCACCTGCAAAAGCTGCGCCCATTGCCCCTGGATGGCCATGAACGGCCTGGCTGACGTGGCCCGCGTGCTGGAAACCGGCGCCAATGAAATTCATGTCGACCCGTCCCTGGGCGAACGCGCCCGCGTCCCCATCGACCGCATGCTGGCGTTTACCGCTGCTCTCAAAGGCGGGCAGGATGCGGGCAGTTTGGTGCCGAATATTGGGGCGGCTTGACGGGTTGACAGCTACCGACCGAGTGGCGACTCTCCTCGCTGGCATGTCGTGTTCCCCTTCGTCTCTTACTGAAACCATTCAAAGACCATTCAAAGGCCTTGCGGGACGAGATTGCAGAAGTTTTTAAGCCTTGTTCTTTCCCCCCTCTCCCCCAACCCCTCTCCACCCCCGCCGGGGGGATCAGGGGAGCTCAACAACCATATTCGGCCAACGCTTTGTGTGGGGTGGCGTTCACGCGCAGACGCCAACATTCAAACGTGTCGGAAACCATGTGAGCCTGGGACCACACTGATATTGCCTGTGTTCACTTTGAAGG
>JBAQDW010000267.1:0-6013 GCA_049286445.1 Rhodoferax sp.
GGGCCACGGCGTTTGATCACGTGCACTGACAAGGCGTCCACAGGGGCGTCGCGCGGTGGCCCGGTCACCAGTAAACGCAGCAAAGCGGGCGACGATTGCGCCTGCGCGCAGGCCGGGCGCATCACAAACAGCAGCTTGCCATGGGTTTGGGCGGTGATTTGCAGGCGGCGCAGTTGATCGGCCCGCGCTTGCGGCAGCCAAGCCAACACGGCCAGTACATCGGCGCAGCGCAGCGCTTGCTCGCTGGCCCATAAGCGCTGGGCCGGGGTGGCACTTCGCACCCACAGAATGCGCCTCGCATCCAACCCTTGTGCGGCCAGCCCCGGCCCAAACGGCAGGTGGGGCGCACCCACCAAAACCACCGGACCTGTCGCCTGGGTGAGCGCAGGCAGCAGCAGCCGCCATTCATGCTGGCCGGTATGCGCCTGCAAAATTTCGCTCAACGCGCCCACGGGCCAGCCCGCGCCCGGCAACTGGGCATTCAACAGCGCGTGGCCCGTGGCCACCGTCGCCGAGGTGTTGTGGCCCATCGTGTCAGCGCACCAAACGGCGTCGCCAAAGCGCTCTGACAACGGGGAAGGGGAAGGGGAAGGGGAAGAGGAGGCGCAGGCCATGCAGGTGAACCGGGTTTTAATTTAACTGTATAAAACATCAGTATACCGATGGAAGCGGCCCGTGTGTTCTTCTTTGCCGTCCACACCGGGCTCGCTATCATGCCGGGATGCCCGCCCGCCCCACGTTGAATCCCGTTGCCTCCCCATGGGGCCGCGCAGCACTGCAAACCGCGGCCAGTTGGTGGTTCATGGTGCACTTTGGCGCGGTGGTGCTGGTGATGGCGTTGTCCCCAAGTACCTACAACCGCCGCCACCGCGCGGCCACCTCGCGCTACATCTACCGCAACACCTGGGAGGTGCTGCCGTGGTTCACGGTGATGTCCACCTTGCTGAGTTTGGTTCTGATTCGCGTGGTGGTGGTCACCGCTTTGAGCTATGGCTTGTCACAGTACGCCTTGCAAATGGTGGTGCGGGTGCTGGTGCTGGAGCTGATTCCGCTGTCGGCGGCCATGTTTGTGGCTTTGCGTGCCGGGTTGGTCTTTAATGCCGGCCAGTTGGTGCTGTCACCGCCAACAAGCCCCCCTTCGGCTCCTTTCAGCCTGGAACGCTTGCGCGCTGACTTGGTGCCCCAAGTGCTGGCCAGCACGTTTGCCGTGGTGACCTTGGCCATGGTCAGCAGCGTGATTGCGCTGGTGTTGGCTTACCTCACGGTGTACGGCGTGTCGCCCTGGGGGCTGCCCGGCTACACCCGCACGGTGGGCCAAGTGTTTGACTTTGAGGTGACGCTGGGCTTTGTGATGAAAACCCTGTTTTTCAGTTGGGCCGTGGCCGTGGTGCCCATGGCCGCCAGCCTGGAAGCGGCGCGCCAACCCACCTACAACTCCAACTTGCAACCCGGCGCGGTGCGCTTGTTCATGGTCTTGCTGCTCATTGAAGCGGCATCACTTGCTATCAAATACGTTTAAAAGAACGCGACGCTATGACTTCTTCCCCGCCTCCCACGCCGCCCCCCCTCTGTGACGAGCCGCACCCGATTGCGCATGTGGAACGCAAGGCCATTTTTTTGCTCATGCTGGTCACCGCGCTGGTGCTGGGCTTTTTGCTGTACGTGATGTACGCGCGTGGCGTGTTTGAGCCACAGCAGGAGCTGATCTTGCTGGCCGACGACTCGGAAGGCGTGATTGCGGGCATGGACCTCACCTTCTCGGGCTTTCCCATTGGTCGGGTGCGTCGCATTGAGCTCAATGCCGATGGCAAAGCCCGCATCCTTGTGGATGTGCCCAAACAAGACGCCCCTTGGTTGCGCACCAGCAGCATCTTCACCATGGAGCGCGGTTTGGTGGGCGAAACCCGCATTCGCGCCTTCACCGGCATCTTGACCGACCCGCCACTGCCCGCCGGCGCTGAGCGGACGCTGTTGCAAGGGGACACGAATGCGGAGATTCCCCGTTTGGTGGCCTCGGCCCGTGCCATTTTGGAAAACCTGAACAGCATGACGGGGGACAGTTCCAAGCTCAACGCCACTTTGGGAAATTTACAAACCTTCAGCGAGCGCTTGACCGGGCGCTACGGCGTTTTGACCGGCGTGATGGGCAACGAAGCAGACGCCAAAAAAATTGGCGCCTTGCTCGACCACACCAACACGCTGCTCACCAAAGCCGACCAACGGGTGTTTGGCAACAAAGGCATCATGGACAGCACGCAGGCCACGGTAGACGGGGCCAAAGCCACCATGGACGACACCCGTGTCGCCGTCGCCCAACTCACGGCCTTGTTGACGGATGCGCGCACCACCTTAAGCAAGGTCGATGCGGTGCTGGCCGAGGCCCAAGCGGTGGGGGCCAACACCAAAGCCGCCACAGCTGACTTGGGCACGCTGCGCGCCGAGGTTGAACTGAGCTTGCGCAAGGTGAGCCAGTTGGTAGAAGAGGTGAACCGCAAATGGCCCTTCGCACGCAACACGGAGATCAAACTGCCATGAACACCCCTGCATCCTCAGGCCCTGCCATGAAGGTCACCGCCTGGGTCGCCGCCCTGCTGCTCAGCGCTTGCGCCAGCCAACCCGCGCCGCCAGAGTGGCAGAGCAGCGCTTTCTCATCGCTCAAAGGGTTCACCTCGGCCTACCTCACCGGCCACCAGCGCATTGCCGATTTGGAACTGGCACGCGCCCGCACCGAACTGGCCAGCACCGGCCGTGCGGACTGGCTGGCCAAGGCGGAGCTCACCCGCTGCGCCCTGCGCGTGGCCAGCTTGGAGTTGGACGACTGCGCCAGCTACCAGCCGCTGGCGCGGGACGCCGGCGTCGAAGCACAAGCCTATGCCGCTTACCTCACCGGCCAGTGGTCTGGCCTGAATGCCACGCTGCTGCCCGAGCAGCACCGCGCCGTGCTCAGCCGCACGGCTGGATCTGTATTGCCGTCCATCGACGACCCGTTGGCGCGCTTGGTGGCGGCGGGTGTGCTGCTAAAAATGAAACGGTTAACCCCGGGCGATGTGGCGTTGGCGGTGGAAGTGGCGTCTGAGCAGGGCTGGCGACGTCCTTTGCTGGCTTGGCTGGGAGTGCAACGCCAGTTGGCGCTGGACGCGGGCCAAGCGGAGCTTGCCGCTTTGGCCCAGCGCCGCATGGACTTGGTGGCGCAAGAGCGGCCTCAGTAAGCCGGTCTGATTTTAGTCCGCGTGCTCTTCCACCAAGCGGCCAATGTCGGGCCAGCGGCGGTGCATGTAGAGCCAAGACGTCAGCCCCACCAACATCATGCCCAGCGAGGCGGTGGCCAACAGCACGGTGGAATGCATCACCAAAGGCGCCAGCAGCCCCGCCACCACACCGTTGGCCGACGCCCCCACAAACGCTTGCAGTGAAGACGCCGTGCCGCGCCGTGCCGGGTAAAGATCAAGCACCAGCAGCGTGATCACCGGCACCATCAGCGCCCAGCCAAAGGCAAAAATGGCAATCGGAAACATGGACCACGACACGTGCGCCTTGAACAGCAGGTTGGCGGTGAGGTTGACCACGGCAATCACCAGCATGATGAGAAAACCGTATTTGATTTGCTGCTTAGGGGGCAACTTGCCCGCCATGCGCCCGCTGACCAAAGCGCCACCCATAATGCCACTGATGGTCAGCACAAAAAACCAAAAAAACTGCGTGGGTGCCAAGCCCAAATGCTCGCCCAAAAACACCGGGGCCGACAGCACGTACAAAAACATGCCGTTGAACGGCACGCCGCTGGCCAACGCCAGCAACAGAAAACGCGGGTCTGACACCAACTGCCAGTAGCCTTGCATCAGGTTGCTCACTTTGAGCGGTTGGCGGTGGTCCAGGTGCAGGGTTTCGGGCAATAGCTTGTAGTTGGCAATCCACAAAGCCACACCCACGGCGGCCAAAAACCAAAAAATGCTGTGCCAATCCAAGTGCACAAACAACCAGCCGCCAATGATGGGCGCAATGGCGGGTGCCACGCCAAAGTAAATGGTAATTTGGCTCATTACCCGCTGGGCCTGGCTGGGCGGAAACATGTCACGCACCACGGCACGCGCCACCACAATGCCGGCACCCGTGGTCAGGCCCTGCATGGCGCGAAAGAAAATCAGTTGCCCAATGGTTTGCGACAACGCGCAGCCGACCGATGCCAAGGTGAACGCGGCCATGCCCCAAAGCACCACCGGACGGCGGCCCACGCTGTCCGAAATCGCACCATGAAACAAACTCATGAAGGCAAAGCCAAACAGGTAGGCCGAGAGCGTTTGCTGCATCTCCAGCGGGGTGGCACCCAGGGATTGGGCAATACCGGAAAACGCTGGAATATAGGTATCAATCGAGAACGGGCCCAACATGCCCAGCAGGGCCAGCAAAACGGCGAGTGCCCAGCGCGGCCCGCGCCAAAGTTGTTGTGAATCGGGATTCATGCGATGGCTCTTAGCTGGCCAGACCCGCCAGGGTGACCACCACAATCACGACTCCCATGGCCAAATTCACCGTCACCCACAGGCGAATACTGGCCATGGCCGCACCGCCCGCCGCCCAATCAGCGGCCGTCACCGCACGTGACAAGCGCTTGTAAAGGGCAAAACGAATGTGGCCAAAAATACCCACCATCACAATGCCCAAAGCGGCCATGATCATCCACTCCACCGGCATGGTGAAGTTGCCGCCCGACTGAACGGTTTGCTTGGCCACACGGCCAATCATCCAAATGCCAGTCACCAGCGTCAACCCCGAAGCCACCATCACCGCGTTGAAAAAACGCCCCAGCACGTCATGCATCAACTGCAAGCGCTGGGGAGGTGCCAGTGACGCCACAGCGGGCCGCAAAAAGAACTGGGCGAACACCATGCCGCCAATCCACACAATGATGGACAACAGGTGAATGGTTTTGAGTGCGGCGTAAAACATAGGTGAAGGGCGGGTGGTTTTTGAAGCCCACGAGTGTGCCTGAAGATGCCGCACCCGCCACGGGTCAGGGACACTGGCCGCCAGAACTCGCGCAAAACATCCCGCCATGCCTTAGCACTGGCACTGGCACTGGCACTGGCACTGGCACTGGCACCCGCCATTCCACCCCACTTTTTCAAAATCGGGCTCACAACAAAATTCTTTTTTTGAAAAGTGGCATTTTCCCTATTCATCAATTTTTGATATTTCGTTAATATATCAATCGTTCAACCCACTCCTTTTTACCCACCCCCTCCAGAAAGCTACCCATGACCAATCCCCGCTGGCAAGGCATTTTTCCCGCTATTACCACCAAGTTCCATGCTGACGAAAGCATTGACGCGCAAGGCACAGCCAAGCACATCGACTTTCAAATTCGCAATGGCATTCATGGCATGGTCACCTGCGGCTCGCTCGGTGAAGCCAGCACGCTCACGCTGGAAGAAAAGCTGGAGGTCACCCGCATTGCCCTTGAAGCCAGTGCCGGCCGTGTGCCCGTGTTGGCCAATGTGTCTGAAACCAGCACCCGCGAGGCCCTGCGCTTTATAAAAGGTGCCAATGCACTGGGTGTGAACGGTTACATGGTGATGCCCTCCGTCATTTACGTGGCCGACGCCCGTGAAGCCATGCTCAACGTGCGCACCATGGCTGAAGCCGCGCAAAAGCCCATCATGGTTTACAACAACCCCATTGCCTACCGGGTGGACCTCAAACCCGAGCACATGGCCGAGTTGGCCGACTGCGAGTGGATTGTGGCCATCAAGGAAAGCTGTGGCGACATTCGCCGCATCACCGATCTGCGCAACCTGCTGGGCGACCGCTACCAATTGTTCCTGGGCGTGGACGACTTGGCGTACGAGGGGCTGGCTTTGGGCTGCGACGGTTTGCTGGCCGGTGTGGGCTGTACCTTCCCGCGCGAGAACGTGGCCCTGTATGACTTGATGAAAGCGGGCAAATTTGCCGAAGCCCTCAAGCTGTACCAGTGGATGACACCGCTGTTGCATTTGGATGTGTCGAACAAACTGGT
>JBAQDW010000268.1:0-10587 GCA_049286445.1 Rhodoferax sp.
TGTGCTGACCAAGTTGCCAACTTGGCCTAACTCACGACTGGCTGAGTTGCTGCCGCATCGTTGGGTGATACCTACCTCTACCTGAGCACTTTCGCACGGTCAATATGGGTTGGCCGCGTGCTTACGATGGGCGTTGCACAGGCTGTGTGTGCACTCCAACCCTTTGTAGCTGGCCAGCCCATCGTGCACCAATACGCCTTTGATGCCTTGGAGCAAGCCCAGCGCCTCAAAGGCCTGTGTCCCGCGCTTGGCATGCGGGGCCAGCCAGGTCAAGGTGGTCGTTACAGCGCAGTGCAACCAGTGCAGTTTGCCGGTGATGCGAATACCGGTTTCATCGGCGTGTACGACACCCGAGCTTTGCACCGCCTGTCCAATAGAGGCCACCGTGGCTTGCAGGCTCAGGGCCGCTTCTTGGGTAAAGCTTTGGATGCTGGCTTGGGTCACGTGGGCGCCATAGATGTCTTGCATCAGGGCTGTCGTGCGCGCCAAGGGCACCAAGTGGAACTGGTTCAAATGCACGGCCATGGCTTTGACGCTGGCGCCGTACTGCACCGGCGCATTGACGCCCACCGGCCAAGCACCCAGGTGAGAGGCCCCGCAGGTGCAGGTTGAGCGTATCTGCTGGTGCGCCACGGTTCGCATGGCCAGTTCAGGCAGCCCTAAGACTTGGCGGGTCTGGGCGACGGGGTGGTCGTGCATTTCCAACTGGCAAACCGCGCAGTGGGTCGCCCCCCTGTGAACAATGGTTTCATCGACGTGCGCGCTTTGGCGCAGTGTTGAGCCGTTGTGACCGGGTTGGCCACCGTTGGGGTTTTGGCCGCACTGGCGCAGTGATTTCGGTGCGGGTTTGTTGAGCCCATCGCTTGAGGGTGGCTTGCTGGAGTTTTTGCTGTTTTTGGCCAGTCGGCCTTCGAGTTGCTTGATGCGCTCCTGCATGACCCGCATTTGGGCCATGAGGTCTTTGACTTGTTGCTGCAAGGGCTACAACGACCTGATCAAATCATCCTTTTGCGCGTGGCTGAGTTGGCTGAGGTCAGGGAGGCTTTGCATGGCAACCGATTGTCGATCGCTATTTCAGAGCAATCTCTGATTGGGCTTCATTGGGAGCTGAGTAGTTACCAAACTTACGCATTTTCGGGCTCAGGCCCACCTGTTCATTGCGTCTGTCGCTATGATTTTTATCAAAAATGTTGGAGGAACAGAGATCTCAGCGCCGTGCCTATGTAGGCGTGCATCTTTGACATCAGAATTCACGTTGGTCAGCATTTCTCTGGGCCGCCTTTGCCAATGGTGTGTCTGTCGTCGGCGTAAATACTTCGATACGTGCTGGCGGCAGATTGCGCCACACCGCCTCGTTGGCCAGACGGTGCATGCCAGCGGCACTCCACGCCGAACCCGCACGTGGGGCGTAGGTGAACTGAATCACCCGCGAGTTGGTGTTGAGCACTCTCGCACAGCTCCGCACGACCTGTGAAACCGCGTGAGCCGGCATTGAGCGCAAAGGCAGGCCCGAAACAATGGACGTGACGGGCTCGCCCGACAGCGCAGCGTGGGCAAGGTCGGCCGCGTCGCCATGAATGATGCGCACTCCGGGAAACCGGTTGCGCAAGTGGTTCACGAAGTACAGCGACCGCTCCACCACAATCAAGCGCTCGCGTGGTACACCGCGTTGCAGCAGCGCTGCCGTCACCGTGCCGGTGCCACCGCCCAGTTCAATGACCCACCCAGTAGGCCCCGAAACTGCCCAATGGGCCATGCGCCGGGCAAGCGCGTTCGAACTGGGGCAAACCGCCCCCACTGCACGGGGTTCTTGCAACAGCTCCCGAAGAAACGCCGCGTGTGAGCCAAACCAAGCGGGGCCCTTTCTGCTACTTAAGATCTTCATAGTGGCGTAAACGTTGTGTTTGGAGCCGCGTGGCATTATCTTGGCACTGTCTAAGAGCCTGCGGTGAATCAGGGCAGCAGTTTAATTTCTTTGACTTCAAATTCCGTTTTGCGCCATTCTTTGTCCAACTTGCCGGACAGCTCTACGCGCTGTTCCGCGCTGATCGATTGGCCTTGTGGAAAACGTTTTGACGAAATCTCGACGGGCATTCGACCGCTGTCGTCTGCGAAAGTGTAGTTTTTCTCACGATCGTGTGAGACGATTTTTCCTTGAAGCCGAGCGTATTGACCGTCTTTTCCGCTGTCAACAAGCTGCTTGACTGTTGTCAGCGCCGTCGAGCTAGGACCGGTGTATCGGCCCGGCTCATTAGGCGTCGTGGGCGCCGTCAGTGCACTTGGGACCGCTGGTGATGAGCTTGCGGCAGCAGCGCTTGTCGGCCCGTTGGCGGATTGGCCCATTGCCATCATGCTGGCGGTGAAAAGAGTGGCGACAGCGACTGTGGAGAGAATTCTATTTTTCATGAAGGGCTTTCTTTAAACCTTGAAAGGTGATGACTAAGTTGCTGCAGCGGCACAATCGCCGTTGCATAGTCGCTATTGAATCCACCCAAGCTGAAGGCTTTATGAAGCAGCGGGCGTTCGCCCCGAAACAGATTATTTATCTGGAAAATCGAGCGTCACGCCCAGACCAGTGCCGTCAATACCCGTCGCAAACCCTAGATTTGCGCCATGCAACGCAGCAATTTTTTCGACGATCGACAACCCTAGTCCGCTGCCCGTCTGGCCAGACCCCAGCACTCGAAAAAAGCGTTCGGTCAGGCGAGCGCGGTCTTGGTGAGACACACCCGGGCCATCGTCGCGCACCACAATGCGCACGCCGCTTTCCAGCGACACAGCCTCCAACTGCACACGACCTTGTGGCCCGCTGTAGCGCAAAGCGTTGTCCACCAAATTACGCAGCGCGCTACGCATGAGAACAGGTTGCGCCCATACGCTGGACACCTCGCAGTTCACTTCAAGTCGCAGCACCTGGTGACCGGGTGTGGCTGCCACCACCGCCGCAAATTCCTCTGGCAAGTCGAGACATTCCTTAGCCAATTGGTCAGGCTGCTGGGGGTCAAGGCGCGCCAGCATCAACAGACTTTCCACCAAGGCAGTGCAGCGGTCGACCTCGTTTCGCAGTGTCAGCAATCCGCTGGAAAGACTCACTGCGTCAACCGTGCTGTGGGGTGCACCTGCATGCTGACGTTGCATCAATTGGATGCGCATGCGCAGCGCTGCCAGCGGCGTGCGCAGCTCGTGCGCCGCGTCAGCAGTGAAGCGCCGCTCGCCTTGCAGCGCGCGGTGCAGTCGCGCCAGCACGCTGTTGAACGCCAGTACGATCGGTTGTAGCTCCTTCGGCTCGTTCTGCACAGGAACCTCAGTGAGATCTTGCGCCGATTTGCTGGCAATACGCTGCGCGGTGACGTCGATCGGGGCGAGCAGTTTGCGAATCGTCAACCAGCAAATTGATCCCAGCAAGGCCAGCAAAAGCAGCGCTGGCCACGCGAGGTTTTGAGCCATTTCGCCCAGGACCGCTGTGCGTTCATCCCATTCTTGACCGATTTGTACTTGAAAGTTTTGGCCGGTGGCGCGCAACACATACACCCGCCACAAATCGCCGTCCACCCAAACATTAAGGTAACGCTTTGACTCTTTGAGATTGGGCGAAAAGGGTTGATTCGGCGCGCGCTCAGCACGTTGAAGAACGCGCCCGTCATCGGCCACAATTTGGTAATAAATTTTGAGCTTAGTAGGCTCACTCGCCTCACGTGGCAGGGATTTGGCCAACGACCCTTTACTTTGGATATTGGCGCCCAGCACCAGTGCCAGACGCGCTCCTTCTTTCAGCGCGTCATCAAATACATCACTGGTCTCCTGCCACGCGACAGTCACGATCAAGCCCAAGCTCACCATCCATATGAAGACACTCACGCCCAAAATCGCCGCAATTAGCCGTTTGCGAATCGAATAGCTGCCGCTTTGAGGGATTAGTGCGATGCCGTGACGTGCGGACCGTTGGAAAGGCCAAAACTGCATCGTCAAAGCGCGGTCATGCCGTAGCCGTGGTGGCGCACCGTGGTGATCATGCCGCTGCCAAGCTTTTTGCGCAGGTTGTACACGTGTACTTCAATTGCGTTGCTCTCAATTTCTTCACCCCAACCGTAGAGAGTGTCTTCAAGCTGACTGCGGCTCAGTACCCGGTTGCTGTGCAACATCAGCGCGTGAAGAATGGCAAATTCACGCGCTGTCAAGGGCACCAGTTGTCCGTCCTGCGTGACACGCTTGGCGGCTGGGTCGAGTTCCAAAGCGCCGTGACACAAACTGGGACTGGGTTGGCGTGCTTCTCGGCGTAAGGCCGCCCGAATCCGTGCCGAGAGTTCTTCCATATCGAACGGTTTGACAAGGTAATCGTCAGCTCCCAAATCCAAGCCTTGTACCCGATCAGTTACGGTGTCACGCGCGGTGATGACAATCACCGGCACCCCCACCTTGCGACCCCGCAAGGCCGACAGCACGGCATCGCCGGTCATGCCCGGTAAGCCACGGTCGAGCAAAACACATTGGTAGTCGTGAGTCTGCAAGGCCGTGTGCGCCAAGTCGCCCCTGCGCAGCCAGTCCACGGCATACCCATCCAGTTGCAGCCAGGTTTGCAGGGTTTCGCCCAGCGACGGATCATCTTCAACAAGCAGAATGCGCATGCGCGCAGGTTAACTGAGAAAAGTGAAGCTAATCTGAAGCGCGTTGCCGCTGTCCAGATTCGTTCGATAACCAGCGTCAGCTCAAGACGGGGGTATTTAAAGCGTCCTCAGCGCAGTAGCCCCGCTGAATTCACCAACTCACGTAGTACCGTGACTTGGCGTTTGACATGGTCGTGAAATGCCTGACCTGAGAGCGAGAATTCGTACAGCCCGTGCTCTTCGCGAATGCGGGCGAATTCGGGGGTTTTGTAGGCGGCGGCAAAGGCGTCGGCGTAAAACTGGTAGTCCGCGTCGCTCACGTTTTTGCCCATGTAGAAACCGCGAAACAGCGTCCAATTCACGTCCACGCCTTGCTCTTTGGCGGTGGGCACGTTTTGAAACGGCGCCGGCAGCCGTTTGTCGGCCAGCACGGCCAGCACGCGCATTTTGCCGGCGTTCACGTGGGCGCGCAGCTCTGAGATGTCGCCGGTGTACACATCAATGTTGCCGCTGATCAGGTTGCTAATGGCCTCGCCACCGCCGTCAAACGCCACGTAGCGCATGCTTTTGGGCAGGCTGCCGGCGGCTTGCATCAGCAGTGCGCCTTTGACCCAGTCCTGGCTACCGATGGAGCCACCCGCGCCAATCAAGACGCCACCCGGTGCGGTTTTGAGGGCGCGCATGAGCGCGCCCAAGTGGTCAAAGCGCGAGTCAGCGCGCACCACAATGGCCCCGTAGTCGGCCCCGGCGGAGGCGACAAAGCGCACGTCGTCCGCGGTGAAATTGCCGTATTTCCCCACCGCAATGTTCAGCAACGAGCCTGAGGAATGCGCGACCAGTGCGTTGCCTTCGCGGCTGCGGGTGGTCGCAAACTGTTTGTAGGCAGCCGCACCAATGCCCCCCGGCAGGTAGGTAACCTGCATGGGTGTTTTCAGCCGGCCCTCAAAAGCGGCGGCGGCAATGCGACAGGTCAGGTCAAAACCGCCGCCTGGTTTGGCAGGCACCACGCACACGGGTTTGAGGGGTTCAGCAGTCACGGGCCCGTGCGCCGCCAGCAAGCTGCACGCAACGCAGGCCAGCGCCCGGAGTTTCTTAACAGAGATCATCAGCCAGGCTCCTTCTCGGTCATCGGTCTGCCAGCGGTTCAGACGGCGCAATCAGGGGGAGGCAAAAGCGCACGCGAAGGCCTTGCTGGTCCGCCCCTTGGGTAAATTCGACCTCGCTGCCCAGGCGGGCCAGCACCGTGCTCACAATCGACAGCCCCAACCCGCTGCCGCGTTGATTGGCCTCGTCGGCGCGGTAAAAACGCTCGCCCAAATGGGGCAGTGTGGCGGCGCTGACACCGGGGCCATCGTCTTCCACGTCGATCCAAACGCTGGGCCGTTGGCCATGGGCATCGGCCCCCAGCGTGAGGTGAACGGTGATCACGCCCTCGGCGCGCCCGTATTTGATGGCGTTGTCCAGCAAGTTCTCCAGCACTTGCTGCAACAGCCCGGCGTCAGCCCACACCTGCGTGTGGCTGTTGATGCCTGCGCCCTGGGCCAGCCCCATGTCCATGTGGTGGCGCTGAGAAAACGGTTGCAAGCTCAGCACCACAGCTTGCACGGTGGTCAGCAGTGGCACGGGCACGCACTGGATGGCGTTAGGGTGCTCAACGCGGGCCAGTTGCAACATTTGCTGGGTGTGGCGCGTGGCCGAGTCCACTTGCGCCTCCAGCTTGCTCAGAAAACCCGGCTCAATGACATTGGTTTTTTGCTGCTCGCGCCGCCACGCAATTTGCGTTTTAAGCACGGCCAGGGGCGTGCGCAACTGGTGGGAGGCATCTTCCAAAAACCGCTGCCGCGTGGCTTGTTCTTGCGCACTGCGGGAGAGGTGAAAGTTCAGCGCCTCCACCAAAGGCCGCGCTTCTTCGGGCAGGCCTTGGTCCATGGGCAGCGGGGTGAGATCGTGCACCGAGCGGGCGCGCACCAGCTGTGACCAGTGGCCCAGGGGGGCCAGCCCGCGGCGCACCATCCACACCAGCACGGCCATGGTGAACAGCAGCAACAAACCGTCACGCCCCGCCGCACGCCACAGAAAACTGCGCAGGTAGGCCTGGCGCGGGGCCAGGTCTTCGGCCACCAGCAGGTCCACATAAACGGGGGCCGCGCCGGGGTCGAGTTCGCCGGTGGGCGGGTTCACCTCGCGGCGCATGGCGGCCATGCGCAGGTTCTGGTCAAAGTACAGGCCTTCTGCCAAGTACACCGTTTCAGCGGTTACCTCGGTGGGCCAGGGGAAGATCAGCCCGGCAAACCCCGCCTCCATCAGCCCGTCACTGGTGCGCACATGAAAAAAAACGGTGCCCCGTGCGTTGCTTTGCACGTAGCTCAGCAGCTTGAAGGGCCGGTCCACCGAGAAGCCCCCTTCGTCCAACTGGGTGGCCAAACTCAGGGCTTGCACTGCGCCTTTCAAGCCCCGGTCGTAGGCCTCGTCAATCGTGCTTTGGGCCAGCCGGTAGGAGAGTGCCAGCTCCATGAGGGTGATTAAAACCAGCGAGGGCAGCAGCAGGGTGAGCAAGCGCCTGCGCAGCGACTGCGCCCGCCAAAAAGAGCGCCAGCCTGGCGTGGTGCCCGCGCCGGTGCTCATGGCCGCTCGGGGTCCAGATAAAAGCCGATACCGCGCACGTTGCGAATGGTCACGCCCAGTTCACCCAGGCGTTTTCGCAAGCGGTACAGCACCACATCCAAAGCGTCAGGGGCCACATCGGCGTCGTCTAAAAACACCCGGTCAAACAAGGCTTGGCGGGCCAGCGGGCTGCCCTGCGCCTCCACCAGTGCCAGCAAAGTGGCGTGTTCGCGCGGGCTGAGTTGCAGGGGTTGGTCGGCGCAGGCAAAGCTGCGTGAGCCCGCGTCGTAGGCCACGCCCGCCCACTCCAGCCGGGCCGAGCCCACGCCATGGCGGCGGCGCATCAGGCCAAACAGGCGGGCCTCTAACTCATGGGTATCAAAGGGTTTGCTGAGGTAGTCGTCCGCCCCGGCGTGAATGGCGGCCACTTTGTCTTGCACCTGGTCGCGGGCCGAGAGAATCAGCACCGGCAAGTCCACGCTTTGTTCACGCAGCTTCTTTAACACTTGCATGCCGTCCAGCTTGGGCAAACCCAGGTCCAGCACCACCAAATCGAATTGTTGGTGCGCGATCAGGTTCAGCGCCATCAGGCCGTCGCTGGCCCAGTCAACCCGGTGGCCCCGGGCGGTGAGCACACCGCTGAGGCTTTCGGCCAGCGCTGCTTCATCTTCAACCAGCAGCAAATACACAAGCGCGCCTTCCTTGGGAGAGTGGTTCGGCCCACCTTGAACGGGGGGGGGCCGGGGCAAGGCTTAGTCGGAGGTTCCCACGTCGCCGGCGTCGATCTTAGACTTCTTCAATGCGCTGATGCGCACAAAGCGGCCCACGATCAGCGGCAAGATGAAGCCCACAATGGCCATCATCCACAAGCCAATGGCCAGCGGCGACTCCACCAGCGCCCAAAGGTTGCCGTCTGAAATCGCCATGGCCCGGCGCAAATTAGCCTCCATCTGGTTGCCCAGCAAGATGCCCAAAATGACGGGCACCAAGGGAATGTCCAATTTGCGCAGCACCCAGCCCGCCACACCAAATGCGATCATCACTTCCAAGTCAAAGGTCGAGCCTGAGATGCCGTAAATGCCGACAAACGAAATCATGGCCACTGCAGGCATCAGGTACTTGGCAGGAATGGCCAACAAGCGCACAAAAATGCCCACCATGGGAATGTTCATGGCCAGCAGCATGAAGTTGCCAATGAACAGCGCCGCAATCAGGCCCCACACCACATCCGGGTTCTTGGTGAACAGCAACGGACCGGGTTGAATGTCCAACGCCAACAGCATGGCCAGCAGCACCGCGGTGGTGCCCGAACCCGGCACGCCAAGTGCCAACATGGGCACCAGGGCGCCACCCGCCGCCGCATTGTTGCCCGCTTCAGGCGCAGCCACACCGCGTGGGTCGCCTTTGCCAAAGGTGTCGTTTTTGTTGGAGACTTTCTTCTCCAGTGCATAGGCAATGAACGACCCCAGCGAGGCACCGGCACCTGGCAACACACCCGCAATAAAGCCCAGCACGGTGCCGCGACCCATGGCGCCCGAGGTTTCTTTGACCATCGACAAGGGCGGAATGATGCGCCCCAGTTTCGGCGCGGGTTTGGTGTGGGTTTCAGTGCCGTAGTTCTCGATAAATACCAGCACCTCGGACACGGCAAAGAAGCCCACAATGGCGACCAAAAAGTCGATGCCGTCGTAAAAGTGAACGTTGTTGAAGGTGTAGCGGGGCACGCCGGTTTGACCATCGACCCCGATCATGGCAATTGCCAGCCCCAGGGCTGCGGCAATGGCCGATTTGGCTTGGTTTTTGCTGGACAGGCCGCCCAACGTGGCAAAGGCCAAAGTGAACAGGGCAAAGTACTCCGCCGGTCCAAACAGCAAGGCCACTTTGACCAATTGCGGTGCCAAAAACACCAGGCCCCAAGTCGCAAAAAACGACCCAATAAAAGACGCCAGCCCCGAGATGCTCAAGGCCTCACCCGCTTGGCCTTTTTGCGCCATGGGGTAGCCGTCCAAGGTGGTCATCATGGCGGGTTCGTCACCCGGAATATTGAGCAAAATGGAGGAAATGCGCCCGCCGTACATGGCGCCGTAGTACACGCTGGTGAGCAAAATCAGCGCAGGGGTGGCTTTCAAGCCAATGCTGAACACCAGCGGAATCAAAATGGCCACGCCATTGGAAGGGCCCAGGCCGGGCAAAGCGCCAATCAAGGTGCCTAAAAAGCAGCCCAGCAGCGCCAGCCCCAGGTTTTGCCAAGTGAGGGCGATGGCAAAGCCATCGGCAAGGGAAGAGAGTGCGTCCATGAGGTGATGTCCTTTAAAGCGGGCTCAGAAGCCCAGCGGGCCACGGGCCAATGACAGGCCGAGCACCAAGTGGAAAACCACATAAATACCGCCAGAGATCACGACACCGCCCACAGCAGCCTGCAGCAGGGTGGCGCCCAGTTGCCAGGCCAAAAAGGCGGCCACGGCAGCAGTCGTCACCACAAAGCCGACGATGGGCAGCAGCTCGGCGTACAGCACCATGGCGACCACGGACCAGATAATTCTGAGAAATTTTTGGCGCGTTGGCCACTCGGGGTCGTCATCGGGCTTGACGATCATGAAGAGGCCGGTGATGGCCAGCACCACCGCAATCACCCATGGAAACGCTTTCGGGCCGAGCGGGTCTTGAATAAAGCTTTCTTCGATGACGCTGGCACCCCAGGTCATCAGGCCGGCCAGCAACAGCGCGGCCAGCCCAAATAGACGGTCAGTCATGGTGAATTTCTCGTGTGTGGGGCGGGCTGTTGAGGGCCCGTGAAACCAACAAAAACGGACCCCGTGCAGCCGCACTGAAGTCCGTTTCAACTCAACTTACTTGATCAGGCCGATTTCTTTGGAAATGGCTTGGATCTCTTCGATGGACTCTTTCACAAACGCCGTGAACGCGGGGCCACGTGAATCCAGCGGTGCCAAACCGTTGCTGGCCATGGTGGCTTTCCACTGGGGAGAGTCGTACACGGTACCGATTTGCTTGACCCAGAACTTGTACGCGTCATCCGACATGCCGCCGGGTGCGTAGAAACCGCGCCAGTTGGCACCCACCGCGTTAATGCCTTGCTCTTTAGCGGTGGGGAACGCAGAAAAGTCCCCCGCCAGGCGCTCGGGCGCCAGCACCGCCAGCACTTTGATGCTGCCCGCGTCCACAAAGCCTTTGGCTTCTGAGGCGTCACCCGTAAAGGCTTGCACTTTGCCGGCCAACAATTGCGTCACAGCTTCGCCGCCACCGTCAAACGGGATGTACTTCACGGTGCGCACATCGGCAATGCCTGCCTTTTTAGCGGTGATCAGCACCTTCAAGTGGTCCCAGCCGCCCACGGCTGAGCCGCCTGCAAAAGACACCG
>JBAQDW010000269.1:0-1960 GCA_049286445.1 Rhodoferax sp.
GTGCTTGATGCGCTCCCAATGCGCATCACTCAGTGCGTATCTTCTGGTCATGCCCGCTCACATGCCTTCTACAGATTCACTTTCAAGTCCTATGGGCATAGATTGATGACACACCCTAGCCCCAGAACCAGTACGGGATGCGCACAGCGCAATTCGCACTCCAATGCGAATTCAAATTCAAGTAACTACTCAGGTTATCCCAGCAGACAAGGCTGAACTGGCTGACCCTTGAAAGCGCTGATCAGGCACTCGAACAAGCAAGCGCGTTGCTTGTGCATGGTCGCTAGGTACGAGCGGATAGTGAAGAACACATCAGCGCCCTCGCGCGTGCGAAAACACCCCGAGACCTTCTGGCGCACCTTGGCCATACGCAGCGCCTGCTCGGCCAAGTTGTTTGTAAAAGGCACCCCCTCATCGCTCATGAAGCGCCAGACATCATCTCGGTACTGGCGCAGGCGCCTGAGCAAGTTGTGCGCCTTGCTTTGCTTGTGCCGCCCTTGCGTGCCTCTTGGCGCGCCCTCGGGGGTGACATAGGGGTGGTAGCGCTCGCCGCGTTCGAGTAGCGCATCCCACTGACTGGCATACCAGGCACGCCGCTGCTGTGCCAGGGGCGCGCCCAGCGCCTGCACCTCACGGTTGGCTTGCACCAGCAAGTCCATCATCTCCTTGGCCCAGCCGTCCCATATCTTCTCGTTCATCTGCTCGTGGATAAAGCTCAACTCGCGCAGGTGGTGTGCATTGCACAGGCTGTGCTTGCACTCAAGTCCTTTATAGCCAGCCAAGCCGTCATGCACCAGCGTGCTGCGCACCCCGCCCAGAATGCCCAGCGCCTCAAAGGCTTGGCCAGCTCGCTTGGCGTGTACCCCCAGCCAGCTCAAGCGGGGCGTGACAGCGCAGTGCAGCCAGGCCAGCTTGCCCTTGACGCGTATGCCAGTCTCATCGGCGTGCACCACGGGCGCGCTTTGCACGGCTTGCCCGATGGCGTCTACGCTGGGCTGCAGGGCCTTGGCTGCTTGATGGCAAAACGCCAGTGCGCTTGCCTCGGACAGGTGCAGGCCAAAGACATCGCGCAGGAGCGCGCAGCTGCGCTGCAGTGGCACCAAGTGGTACTGGTTCAAATGCACCAGCAAGGCTTTGGCGCGCGGGCCATATTGGACGGCAGCTTTGATGTCCTGCGGAAAGCTGCCTTGGTGCACCTGCCCGCAGCTGCAAGTCCAGCGCATCAGCTGGTGCTCGATGACGTGGGCGCGCAGCTGGGGCAGCTCAAAGACTTGGCGCCGCTCGATGATCTCGTGCTGCGTGGGCGCGCCTTGGCAGGCGCTGCAGCGCGCTGCGCCCTGGTGGGCGATGGCGTGATCGACCTGCGCGCTTTGGCGCAAGGTGTTGCCCTTGTGCCCGCTTTGGCCGCCTATGGGGCGTTGGCCGCTTTGGCGCAGCGACTTGGGTGCGGGTTTGGCAAGACCATCGCTGGAGGGTGGTTTGCTGGAATTTGTGCTGTTGAGCGCCAGGCGCGCCTCAAGGTGCAGGATGCGCTTTTGCATCTCCTGCATCTGCGTCGTCAGCGCTTGCACTTGCTGCCACAAGACCTGAATCAACGCATCTTTTTGCGCGTGGCTCAGGTGGGTCAGATCGGGCAGGCTTTGCATGGCGAGTATTCTCGCTTATGGCTACAGAGGGAGCTGAGTAGTTACTAATTTTCAGACAAAAACCACTTCTAGCCCTTACGCTGCCTGCGCTAACAGCTCATTTTTTGATAGCAAAAGGGGATTTTTTGCAGACCGACTGCAAGCCGGCCGCAGACCGGCTGCAGGCCGGCCCGGTGCACAAAGCGCCTTAGCCGCGCTCGAACGCCACCTGCCCGGCCACCAGCGTCCAGCGCACCTGGCCAGGCAGTTCGTAGCCGGCAAACGGCGTGTGCTTGCCCTGGCTGCGCAGCGCGCGGTCCTGCACCGTCCAGTGC
>JBAQDW010000270.1:0-1790 GCA_049286445.1 Rhodoferax sp.
GCCAGCACCAGCGTGGTGGGCACGGGCCGCTCTTGCGCCACAAAGCGAATGCCTACGGCACGCGCGTGCTGATTACTGCGGCGAGGTACAAAACTGGCGAGCGTCCAATGACGCCGGGGGCGGTACAGCATGCGGACATTCTCCTGCCGGGTTGAAACAGACAGCTTAGCCAGTGGGTGCGACATTTTGCGTCGCAGCATGCCAGAGGATGGCCACTTTTCTGTGGGCGAAATTGCACAATGGGCCCCGTGCTCACACACCCTCTACGAGACAGGCTTTCTCCATGGTTCACATTAACGAGCAGAAAATCTCAGCTGCTCATAAGCCAGACTCCACCTATTGGGAATCGAATTTATACCGCCCGCCGAAGGCCCCAGCTGCACTTTTGCCGCACAAAATGCGCTGGCCTGACACCAACTGGATCAATGCCGAAAACCTTCGGCGCCGCCGTCAAACCGCCTTTCACTGAAAACGAACCCCAAGATGCAGAAACGCAGCGACACACTGGAAACGACCCTGCTCGCTATCGAGCTGCTGCGCCGCATTCCACGCAAGCACAAAATCACTGCCAGCCAATTGCACCAGCAGCTCAAGGACGCCGGTTTTGACCGCGACCTGCGCACTGTTCAACGCCAACTCGAAGCACTGAGCGGACACTTCGACATCGAGCGCGACGAGCGCAGCAAGCCTTACGGGTACCGGTGGCTGGAACAGGCCCAAAGTTTGGCGGTATCACGACTGACGGCGCAGGAATCGCTCTTGCTGGAGCTTGCCCACCAGCACCTGAAAAACCTGTTGCCGCCACGTTTGCTCAGCAGCATGGCGGGCTTTTTTGCGCAGGCACGGCGCAACCTGAATGACCGCGAACAGCCGCACAACGCCCAGCTAGAGCGCCAATGGCCGAAAAAGGTGCGCGTGGTCGCCACCAGCCAGCCCTTGCTGCCGCCCCCCATTCGCCCCGGTGTACTCGACGCCGTGAGCGACGCCCTGTATGCCAACCGTTGGCTGGACCTAGACTACCGCAACGCAGCGCGTCAGCAACGCTAGGCGCGCGTGATGCCCTTGGGCCTGGCCCAGCAAGGCCCGCGCTTGTACTTGGTGTGCCGCTTTGACGGTTACGACAACGAACGCAGTCTGGCGCTGCACCGTATTCGCAGTGCCCAGGTGTCCACCTTGGCGTTCGATCGCCCGCCGCACTTTGATTTAGAAAAATACGACGACGATGGGCGCTTTGGCTTTGGCGAGGGGCATCAGATACGGCTGCGTTTCTGGATAGACACGGAGGCGGGCTTTCACCTGTACGAAACGCCGCTGTCCAAAGACCAGCAGATCAGGGATGTGCATGAAGATTGGATGGAGGTAACGGCGACCGTCGTAGACAGTGCAATGCTCGATTGGTGGCTGCGGGGTTTTGCAGAGAACATCATGAATATCGAAAAGCAAAAGTAAGCCCGCTCTGGTGAACTTGCGGGTTTCCAAGGGACTGCGCAACCCACCCGTCAACACCATGCGACGCGCCGCAGTAACACGGAGATGCATTTCAACCGCATCAAGGCCCGTATCGCACCTTTGATTGGCCACCAACCCTGCCCTAAAGGGACGGGTTGCGAATTATGTAACTTCTCAATAACCAACGGCAAGGCAGTGCCGTTTGGGACTTCAGACTGGGTAAACTGGCGCCATTCACAACAAGTCGCAAGACAAAATTCCGAGTGCGATTACCCAACACCGAGCCAGCCATAGCAGCTCAAGAGATGACCCCACTGGTCAAGCAACTGTTGGCACGGATC
>JBAQDW010000271.1:0-2762 GCA_049286445.1 Rhodoferax sp.
CTTCAAAACGGCCTTCAACAGCCGCATGTGGCCGCGTTTTTAAAGGTGGGACGTTCACGGTGCGCTGCCAACCTTCAAAGTGAACACGGACAGGGTCAACCCAATTAACTGGTCCTTGGTTCCCGGCGAGTTTGAATGTTGGCAGTTGCCCGTGAAGGCCACCCCAGACAAAGCGTTGGCCACATAGGGCTGTTGAGCTCCCCTGATCCCCCCGGCGGGGGTGGAGAGGGGTTGGGGGAGAGGGGGGGGGAAAGAACAAGGCTTTGAAACTTCTGCAATCTCACCCCGCAAGGCCTTTGATGACTTTTAGGCCTCTAGCCCTTGTAGGACCTCCGCAAGCAGCTACTAAAAAAATAGCAATTCTTACGCTGCAACCCCAACGCTCACCCCGCCGAGCCCGGGGTGACAACATCCGGATTTGGACGTGTGTTGCAAGGGGATGCACCCTGAACCGCCAACTTTCAAAGTGACTTTCAACACCGCAGTGGCAGGTCGGGTGAGCCCAAGGCGTCACCCGACTCAGTGCGTGCCATCCACTCTTAGCCACAAGAGAATCGACCTCGACCCCCGTTATTCCAACTCCATATCAATAGGATCTGTTGTTGCTTCGCCTTGCCGTGCGTCTGCACTGTCTGCGGCTTCGCGCCTAAGCTCCTATCGATCTGAAAATGGAATTAGCACTGAGGAAATGAGGCGCGCGCGGGTGGGTGGTTCCCGATGGGTCATTCAGACCTCAGGGGGACCGGCGGCCCAAGGTCACCAGGGCCACGCCGCCCAAAATGGCCAGCGAGGTGGCGATCAAGCGCAAGGTGAGCGGTTCGTGCAGAAAGAGGGCACCGCCCAAAGCGGCAATCACGGGCACGCTGAGTTGCACCGTGGCCGCACTGGTGGCGGGCAGGCCGCGCACGGCGGTGTACCACACGGCGTAACCCAGGCCGGAAGTGATCGCGCCCGACAGCACGGCATAAACGAGGCCTGCGCCGTCCAGACGGGCTTGGGGCAGGGTGAGGGCACTGAGGATCAGTGTCAATAACGCCGCCCGCTGGAAGTTGCCGCTGGTGGTTTGGGTTGCATCCCCCCCGCCTTTGCCGCGCAAAGAGTAAACCCCCCAGGCCACACCCGCAGCCATCATCAGCACGGCACCACCTAAAGGCGGTGCTGACAAGCCGGGCAGCATCAACGCAATCAAACCGGCACACGCCGCCAGCAGACCCAGGGTTTGCCGAGGGGCCAGTCGTTCGCCCTGCCACAGGCCGTAGCCGATCATGGTGGCCTGAACCGCACCAAACAACAACAAGGCGCCGGCCGCTGTGGGCAAGCTGACATAGGCCCAAGAGAACGCCGCGGCGTAGGCAAACAGAGCCAGTGCGGAGGGCCAATTGCCCGCCCGTGCGGTGCGACCGTCCTTGACCCGAACCAAAAGCCATAGAACCAAAGCGCCCGATACCAAGCGCACCGAGGTGAAGGTGACCGGGTCAATGCCCGTGTGTTTGAGTGCCAGACGACACAGCACAGAGTTGCCAGCAAAGGCCAGCATGGCCAGAGTGGTCAGCAACAAGACACGGGCCGGGCGCATCGGCTCAGACCTCGCCGGTGAATTCGCCGCGGGCAGGGTAGTCTTTGGCGACGGCGAAATCAATCGCGCCGAGCAAATCCTGGAACGGGGGGCGCGCAAACGGCATGGTTTGAACAGCGCCGTAATACAAGGTGCCGTCCGGACGCACCAAAAACACGCCCGGTTCACTGAACAGGGCCGGCTCTTCAATGCCAATCGAGGTCTTGCCTCGGCTTGCGCTGATGTAGAGGCCCCATTCTTTGGCCGTCTTCAGGCTCAGGCCATAGCCCACCTTCACGCCACGGGCGTTGACCTTGTCGGCCATGAGTTGGCCTCGGTTTAAACCATCGGCGCTCACCGCAATCACGTTCACACCGCGTTGCGCAAATTCGGGGGCCAAACGCTCCAGTTCGAGCAGGTACTTGGCGCACAGGGGGCAATGCAGGCCCCGGTAAAACACCACCATGTCGAAGTTTGTGGCCGGGGCGGCACCCAGGACAAAGCGCTGGCCTGTTGTCAAGGCGACGTTCAAAGCAGGAACGGGATAGCGGGGGAGAAGGGCTTGGGTGCGCATGAGGGTCTTTCAAAAAATTCTGTGCCAGCAAGGGTTGGTGGTTTTACCCGAAGTTTCAGTCCCCGGGCAGGCCGCCGCCAGCCACTTGGTCAGCAGCCAATGTGTCAATTGTGAAGTGCGATGCGCTGGATTTGACTTGGAGCGCCTTTGCCCCGCCTTTGTGACACCTGCATTTGATCATGGGGCGCGTGCCGATTCGGATGCTCCCGCGCCCTCGTTGTTTTGGGCCAAATGGCTTGCCCCTGATGGGGGCAAGCGGCGTTGTGAGACCGGGCAGGGGACATTTTTTCATTGGCGTGTTGTGCCCTTTGGTGGCCCAGCCAAGTCCTCGTTCTGCTTTGTTCAATGGCTTGGCCGACTTCTGCAGGGCGAGCGCCTTCAGGGCCGTGTTCGCGGGGGTCGCCTGATTCATTTGAACGAATGCAATAAACTGTGCGTCTTGGAGACCAGCGGGACGCGCCCGTTTGGTCGCTGAGTCGGTTTGTTGATTATTTTCACTGATGTTCCGCAGCCCACCCCTGATAGGCTCCCCGGATGAAAAAAGCTGACCTTGATTTGTACACAGACTATTTGTTGAGCACTTTTGGTGCTGCAACGGCGACGGGCTTGTCGGCGATGGTCGATGGTGACGTC
>JBAQDW010000272.1:0-7743 GCA_049286445.1 Rhodoferax sp.
CTTCAGCGACACAAAAAAAGCTACCGTGCATGGTGCCGGTGGGGGTCCGCAAGTGGGTGCCGCTGGTGTACTCAAAGGCCTGGCCGGGCTTGAGCAGCGGCTGCTGGCCCACCACCCCCAAGCCTCGCACCCGCTCGGTGTGGCCATTGGCGTCGTTCACGTTCCACGTGCGCGAAATCAGTTGCGCGGGGACTTGGCCAGTATTGGTGATTCTGATGGTGTAAGAGAAGACGTAGAGGCCCTGAGCAGGGTCGGACTGCTCGGCTTGGTAGGCGGGCGCCACATCAACGCGGAATTGGTACTTGGACATGGCGCAATGCTACCTGCGAAAATAGCCACTTGATGTGCCTTAGCTGGCAACCCCGGCTTTTCTTGTTGACTCCAACCCCATTATTGAACCCTCTATTGCCATGACCTTTCGCATTGCCCCCTCCATTTTGTCCGCCGACTTTGCCCGCCTGGGCGAAGAAGTCAAAAACGTGATCGCCGCTGGCAGCGACTGGATTCACTTTGACGTGATGGACAACCACTATGTGCCCAACCTGACCTTCGGGCCCATGATTTGCAGTGCACTCAAGCCCCATGCCAAAACGGCCGCCGGCGTGGCCGTGCCGATTGACGTGCATTTGATGATTCAACCGGTCGATGCATTGGCTGCGGCGTTTGCCGATGCCGGTGCCGACTACATCAGCTTTCACCCCGACGCCTCGGGCCATGTGCACCGCAGCATCCAGGCGATCAAATCCAAAGGCTGCAAAGCGGGGCTGGTGTTCAACCCGGCTGAACCCCTTGATGTACTGGACTGGGTGATTGAGGACATTGACCTGATTTTGATCATGAGTGTCAACCCTGGTTTTGGCGGGCAGAGTTTCATTGACTCGGCCCTGCGCAAGATTGAAGCCGTGCGCCAGCGCATCACGGCCAGCGGCAAAGACATTCGCTTGGAAGTGGACGGCGGCATCAAAGTGGACAACATTCGCCGTGTGGCCGATGCCGGTGCCGACACCTTTGTGGCCGGCAGCGCCATTTTTGGCAAACCTGACTACAAGGCGGTGGTGGACGCCATGCGGGCTGAGCTGGCCGCGCGTTAAACAGGCGCGGCGTTCAGGGCAGTTGGAAACCCGGGTTTAACAGTGGGTTGGGTGGTGGATTCAAAGGCGGCAACTCCAGCACCTGCGCCACCGGCCCCTCACGTGACCCCGCCAGTGACGCGCTGCGGGGCGTCACCGACTGCAGCATCAGCGTTGGGGTGATGGCCTCGCCCACCCGGTAAGGCTTGGCTGGCAGGGGCCCAACGGCAATCAAGGCATAGCCCCGCTCCGACGGGCTGGCCACAACGCCCCATAACTTCAGCGGGTTGGCCACTGCGTTGTCAAGCGCTGGCGCCACGCCTTCGGTGCGCGCCCCGCCGAGCAGGCGAGCGATACCCAGCGGATTGGTCAGGGCGGCAGAGCCGACGCTGATCTCTGGGCTGGGCAGCACGGCTGCGGGGGCCATGAAACGCAGGGCCCAGAAGGTGGCACTGCCCGCCGCCAAGGCCGCAAGCACCAAGGTGCTGGTGCGCAACCACCAAATGTTGGGTCCGTGAATTTGCATGGCGCGATTATCATGGAAGGCCCTGTCCTTTGAAAACCGCATTCCACACCATGAATCACCCGCTTTCTCAACCGCGCCGCCTGCTGTCACGCGGCTTCACCTTGATTGAACTCATGGTGGTGTTGCTGATCATTGGCGTGCTGGCCGCGCTGATCGTGCCCAATGTGCTCAACCGCGCCGATGACGCCCGGGTGACCGCGGCCAAAACCGACGTCAACAACCTGATGCAGGCGCTCAAGCTCTACAAGTTGGACAACCAGCGCTACCCCTCGGGTGAACAGGGCCTGCAGGCGCTGTTGACCAAACCCACCACCAACCCGGTGCCCCCTAACTGGAAGTCGTATCTGGACCAATTGCCCAACGACCCCTGGGGCCGGCCTTATGTGTTCCTGAATCCTGGCATCAAAGGCGAGGTGGATGTGATGTCCTTTGGAGCCGACGGCCAATCCGGCGGCGAGGGCAATGATGCGGACGTTGGTTCCTGGCAGCCGTAACCTCGGGTTCACGCTGCTGGAGCTGTTGGTGGTGATGGCCATTGTGGCCATGGCCTCGGCGGGCGTTGGGTTTTCCCTGCGCGATACCAGCCAAGTCCAGCTGGACCGGGATGCCCAGCGCTTGGGGGCGTTGCTGGAAACCGCGCGGGCGCGTTCGCGGGTCAGTGGTTTGCCAGTGCGCTGGCGCCCGACGAGGACCGGGTTTCGGTTTGACGGCCTGCCCGCCACTGAAAGTGGTGCCCCGTCTTTGCCCCAAACCTGGCTGGACCCAGACACGGCCGTGGTGGGGTCGCCGGTGCTGCTGTTAGGCCCCGACCCGATCATTGGCCCCCAGCAGGTGGTGCTGGTCTCGCGCAGCCAGCCGGCACGCGAGGTGCGCTTGGCCACCGACGGCGTGCGGCCTTTTTCGCTGCAGCCGATTCGCCCATGAGCCCCCCACCTTTTTACCGTGGCCGGGCTCAGAGCCAACGGGGTTTTACTTTGGTAGAGGTGCTGGTGGCCCTGAGCATTGTGGCGATTGCCCTGATGGCCGGTACACAAGCCACCTCGGCCTTGACGCGCCATGCGCAGCGCCAATCGGACATGCTGCTGGCGCAGGTGTGTGCTGAAAACGAGCTGATTCGGGTGCGTTTGGCGCGCCAGATGCCGGGCGTGGGGGACACGCAGGTGAGCTGTGAGCAAGCGGGCAAAACGCTGGAAGTTCGCCTGGCCGTGCGGGCCACGCCCAACCCTAATTTTCTTCGGGTGGATGCGCAGGTGTTGGACGGTGAGTCCTCTTTGCTGCGCCTGTCCACCATCGTGGGGCGCTACTGATGCCGTTGGCCCCGCGCCGTCAGTCTGCCCAGCGGGGCTTCACCCTGATTGAGCTGTTGGTGGCGCTGTCCATCATGGCGGTGATGGCGGTGTTGAGCTGGCGCGGGCTGGACGGCATGACGCGCACGCAGACCCAAGTGCGTCAGCACTCGGATGAGGTGCTGACCCTGCAAGCCGCGCTGGCCCAGTGGGGTGCCGACCTGGACGCGCTGGCGCGCCAGCCAGGCGTTGCGACCTTGGACTGGGATGGCCGGGCGCTGCGCGTGGTGCGCCGCAACGCGGCACAGCCGGGCGAGGGGCTGACGGTGGTGGCCTGGTCGCGGCGCAGCATTGCAGGCGTGGGCCAATGGCTGCGCTGGCAGTCACCCCCGGTGACCACCCGGGGTGAGTTGCAACTGGCTTGGCAAAAAGCAGCCCAGTGGGCGCAAAACCCCAGTGACGAGGACCGCCTGCGGGAGGTGCAAATCGTGCCCTTGGACCAATGGCAAATTTTTTACTACCGGGGGGGCGCGTGGAGCAACCCGCTGTCCAGTGAAGGCGCGGGCAACGTCCCGGCTGTGGGTGGGACGCCTGCCGCCCCCCCCACGGGCAGTGGGGCGCTGGCGGTGCCAGATGGGGTGCGTCTGGTGCTGAAGCTGTCGGCAGGGCAGGCGGTCAGCGGCACGCTGACCCGTGACTGGGTGACGCCTGACCTGGGAGGCAATTCATGACGGTTTTGCTTTGTGTAACGGCAAACGGTGTGCCCCGCCAGCCTGGGCAGAAGCAGCGTGGCGCGGCTATTTTGACCGCCATGCTCACCGTGGTGCTGGTGGCATCGCTGGCCTCGGCCACCCTGTGGCAGCAGTGGCGAGGGGTCGAGGTTGAAGCGGCAGAGCGCAGTCGCATTGCGTCCTCGTGGGTGCTGGTGGGCGCGCTGGATTGGGCCCGTTTGATTTTGCGTGAAGATGCCCGCAAAGGCGGGGCCGATCACTTGGCCGAGCCGTGGGCGATCCCTTTGGAGCCCGCACGCCTGTCCACCTTTTTGGCCGCTGACCGCAGCGACACCTTGGAGGCGGATGCGTCACAAGAAGCGTTTCTGGCCGGGCAAATCACCGACCTGCAGTCGCGCCTGAATGTGACCAATCTGGCGCAAGGCGGCAAGCGAGACGAGCCCAGCTACCAAGCCTTTTTGCGCCTGTTTGAACTGCTGGGTTTGCCGCCGTTGGAGCTGGAGGTGATGGTGAACCGCTTGCTTCAAGCCCAATCGGAGGTGCCGCGAAGTTTGCTCACCGGGGTGGCCCCTGCCGCCGACACCGCATTGACACCCCAAGACCTGGACCAACTGACTTGGTTGGGCGTGTCTGGCGCCTCTATTGAGGTGTTGCGCCCGTTTGTGACGGTGTTGCCGGTGAAAACGCCGGTCAACCTTAATACGGCCTTGGCCGAGGTGGTGTTTGCGGTTTTGCCCACCTTGCAAATGGCCGACGCGCGCCGCTTGGTCAGCGTGCGCGCGAACAAGTACTTGTTTGCGCTGGCCGATGTGGGCTCGGCGGTGGGCCAGTCGCAACTCAAGACCGATGACAACCTGCACAGCGTCAGTTCACGCTACTTTGAGGTGGCGGGGCAACTGCGCATTGGGCCAACCACGGTGCAAGAGATTTCTGTGGTGCAGCGTGACGGCTTGAATGTCAGCGTTCTGTGGCGAAAGCGCGGGGTGGCCGCCAGCAGACCCCCCCCCTACAATGGCCGACTCCTAGCCCAGAGCCCATGACCACCCTGATCGTCACCCTTGCCCTTGAACTGGCCGATGCCGCCACCGCACTCGATTACGTGCTGAGCGCAGACGCCAGCACCGTCACTGCCCAGTCCATCGCCCCGCCCGCCGTGCTGCCGCCCGCCGACGAGCTGGTGGCCCTGGTGCCTGCCCAGCGTTTGTCTTGGCACCAGGTGACGCTGCCCAAGGGCGTGTTACCCCGGGGGTTTTGGCAAGAGGGCAACACGGTGCGCCTGCGTGCCGTGCTGGAGGGCCTGCTGGAAGAGCGTTTGCTGGACGACCCTTCACAACTGCACTTCGCCTTGGCGCCCGATGCGCAGGCTGACGCCCCCGTGTGGGTGGCCGTGTGCGAGCGGGCGTGGTTGCAAGCTGCCTTGCAGGTCTTGGAGCAAGCCGGCCGCCCGGTGGCCCGTGTGGTGCCTGAATTTGCACCCGGCGCCCTGCCCGACACCTTGGTGGTGATGGGCAGCCCGGAGCAAGCGCTGGTGGTCTCCACTGCCCGAGGCGGCGTGAACGTGTGGCCCTTGTCGGGTGCGGTGGTGACGCTGCTGGACTGGCCGCAAGCGCAAGCGGTGGTGGCAGAGCCGGCAGTCGTGACCGTGGCGGAGCAGCTGCTTCACCGCACCGTGACGCTACAGCCCCGCGCTGAACGCCACCTGCAAGCCGCTCAAACCCCCTGGGACTTGGCCCAATTTGGTTTGGCGAACTCGGGACGCTCCCGCTTTTTAAAGCGCGGCACCGGTGCCGTGCAACAGTTTTTAAAAGCACCCGCCTGGCGCGCCGCCCGCTTCAGCCTTGTGGCCTTGCTGCTGGTGAATCTGTTGGGCCTGAACGCGTGGGCTTGGAAGGAGCGCGCCCAAGTGAAGGCCCAGCGCCAGGCTGTGCAGGCCGTGCTGACCGACACCTTTCCAACCGTGCGCGTGGTGGTGGATGCCCCGCTGCAAATGGCACGCGAGGTGGCCGCGCTGCAGCAAGCGGGAGGCGATATGACCGGGCGTGATTTGGAAACATTGTTGGGGGTTTTTAGTGCCGTAGCCCCCGCCAGTACTGTGGCAACAGCTATTGAATTCAGAGCAGGAGAGCTGCGTATGAACGGTTTGAACCTCAGCCCCGAAGACCGTGAGAAGCTCAGTTTTACGCTCAAAGCGCAGGGCTACACCGCACGCCAAGACGGCGATCAGACCGTGGTCAAGCAAGGCTTGGCACCATGAGGGCGTGGGCAACGCTTGAGGCCCGCTGGCACAGTGTCTCTGCGCGCGAGCAGCGGCTGGTGACCTGGGGCGTGGCCGTGGTGGGCCTGGCCTTGTTGTGGTGGGTGGCGCTGGCACCTGCGCTGAAAATGCTCAAAACAGCCGACCAGCAGCGCGGTGTGCTGGAGTCTGAGTGGCTGCAAATGCAAACCTTGCAGGCCCAAGCCAAAGTGCTGCAGGCCAAGCCGCTTTTGGCCGCGTCGGATGCGCGACGTCTGCTGGATGCGTCGGTGCTGCCGCTGGGCGCGGCGCTGCAACTGGCGAACGCGGGAGACCAGGTGCGCGTGACGGTCAAAGGGCTGCCCCCCGACGCGCTGGCGCAATGGCTGGCCACTGCGCGCCAAAACGCCAGAGCCGTGCCCAGTGAAGCCAAACTGACACGCAATGCCGCAGGCACGTGGGATGGCTCTTTGATGTTGAGCCTGAACGCACGCTAACCCGACACCGACACCCCCTACCATGGCCCGTTTTTCACCCGTGAACCGACTCTCCTCCCCTTGGGCGTGGGCGGGTGCGGGTGCGTTGCTGGGGCTCATCGTGATCTTGCTGTGGCAAGCGCCTGCCCGCTGGCTCACCGGCGCCGTGCAGTACGCCAGCCAAGGGCGCATCAGCTTTGAGCAGGTGCGCGGCACGGTTTGGCGTGGCTCGGGTCGCGTGACCTTGACCGGTGGCGCAGGCAGCTTGGAGGCCGCCACGCTTCCGGGTCGCCTGCGTTGGCAAGTGCGCCCGACACCGACGGGTGTGCTTGCTGACCTGGAGGCCGAGTGCTGTACCCAAGCGCCGTGGCACCTTGTTTTGCAAGCGCGTTGGAATGGGGCACGGCTGGAGATGGCGGACAGCCTCTCGCAGTGGCCTGCGCAGTGGCTTAGCGGCTTGGGAACGCCGTGGAACACGATTCAGCCCGAAGGCCAGCTGCAGTTGTCCACCCAGGGGCTGGTACTGGAGTGGGCCGCCGGGCGCACGCATTTCACTGGCCGCGCTCAACTCGACGCCCAAAACATGTCTTCGCGCTTATCAACGCTCAAGCCCATGGGCAGTTACCGTTTAATTTTGCAGGGCGGGGATGCTCCTGGTTTTTCGCTGGAAACGTTGGAAGGCAGTTTGTTGCTGTCTGGCCAAGGCCAATGGGTGGGCACCCGACTGCGCTTTCAAGGGGAGGCCCGTGCCGCCCCGGACCGGCAAGAAGCCTTGTCCAATCTTTTGAACATTGTGGGGCGACGCGACGGCGCGCGCTCTGTCATCACCTTGGGCTGAACCCTATGACATTTCGCACGCCAACCTCCCCGGCGCAGTTCGGTAAAAGAACTATCATTTTTATAGCTGTTGTCGCACTGCTGACGGGGGCTAGCACTCTTTTTCCTTTAAATTCACTGGCGCAGACGCGCACAGAGGGTGTCGCCAAGCGGGGTGAACCGATCACCTTGAATTTCAGCAACGCAGACATTGGCGCCGTGGCCCGCACCATGGCCACCATCTCGGGGGCCAACGTGGTCGTCGATCCCCGGGTCAAGGGCACGATCACGCTGGTCACTGAAAAACCGGTGTCGCCCACGGTGGCCATGAACCAGTTTCTAGCCGCTTTGCGTCTGCAAGGCTTCACCATGGTCGAGTCCGCCGGGTTGTACAAAGTGGTGCCCGAAGCTGACGCCAAGTTGCAAAGTGGCGCCGTGACGGTGAGCGACAACCCGCTGGGCGGTGCCGTGGGCAACCAAATCACCACGCAAATATTTCGCCTCAACTTTGAATCGGCCAACAATTTGGTGCCGGTGCTGCGCCCGCTGATCAGCCCCAACAACACCATCAACGTGAACCCCGGCAACAACTCGCTGGTGATCAC
>JBAQDW010000273.1:0-18088 GCA_049286445.1 Rhodoferax sp.
GCGGCAAGCTACTGGGCAGTGTGTAGTTGAGCAACTGGGTTTGGAAAAACAGCTTGCCCCCGGCTTGACGATGACCTGTCGTGTTCAACGCCAGTCCAGTGGCGATGTCAGATCCATGCTGACCCGCAAGCGCATCCAACGTTCGGCTGGTTTGGCGTGCATTGCGGGCCACTTCGGTCATGCCCTTTTTGTGTCCATCGAGTTCTTCCAAAACAATCATGGGCAAGAAAATGTCATGCTCTTCGAACCGGAACAGGCACATCGGGTCATGAAGCAGGACGTTGGTGTCCAAAACGAACAGTTTTTTGGGCCCGGTACTTTTCGCTTTGACTTTTTTGACGTCCTCATCCGGGATGGATGTCACATGATTTGGCTCGGACGCGCGCGTCGCAGGCTGTTTCGCTGCCTTGGTTGCTATAGCGGGCAGCGTTGACGTGGCTGTTGTGGGCTGGGCCTCGCCAGGGGCTGCAGCCACGTTCATCACCGGCTTGCGGCGAGGTTTGGGCGCTGCAACGACTGCAGTCGATTGAATATCGGGTGTTTCGGGTTTAACTTGGCTCCGGGCTGGCACGCCGTAGTCTTTTTCGCTCAGAAGTGCAGCACGTTTTGCAGGGGCAGTGGGCAATGGCATGAGTTAGTCAGCTCGCAAAAAAAGGAGTGTCAGAAAGTCGGAAACAAAAAAGCCGTCTTGAACGCAAGACGGCTTTTGAGGGGTGGTGTTTGAAGCGTTCAACAACATAAAACTCATTATGCATGAGCTCCAATGCGTTGCTTGAACCCCTCAAAGTTCTGCAAACCGGTAACGCTTAGGCCTCAACGGTTGCTGCTTTTTTCAGCGCTTTCACGGCTTTAAGCACATCCTCTACATGGCCTGGCACTTTCAGGCCACGCCACTCTTCTTTCAGCAAGCCATCAGCGCCAATAAGAAAGGTGCTACGCTCAATGCCCTTGACTTTTTTACCGTACATGATTTTGTTTTTAACCACGCCGAACATGTGGCACATTTTCTCTTCCGTATCGGCGATCAGCTCGAAGGGAAGTTCCAACTTTTCCTTGAACTCGTCGTGCGACTTCATGTTGTCGCGTGACACGCCAAAAACAGTGGCACCGGCTTTGACAAAATCTTTAAATTTGTCGCGGAACTGCATGGCTTCGGTAGTGCAGCCGGGGGTGTTATCTTTGGGGTAAAAATACAAGATCACCACGTGGCCTAAGTGGGATGTATTGGACACTTTCAGGCCACCGGTGGCCATTGATTCAAATTCAGGGATGGGTTTATTGACAACAATCGCCATAGTTCTTAAATCTCGTGTGACAGGATGCGTCGTTCTCGTAAGTTGTAGGCGCTATCCTCTGACAGCACTCCGGCGCCTGCAACTGCAACCCAGTATTTTAACTCCAAATGAGAATGCGACCGGGTCAATTGACTCCGGTCTATCCCTAGGGTGACTCCATCAACAGCGCTACAGCAACATGGCGTCCTTCGCCTGCCAAGATGTTGTAAGTTCGGCACGCGGCGTGCACGTCCATGGTTTCAATGCCTATTTGACGCTGGACTAGGGGTGCCAGCCAGGCAGGGCGAGGGAAGCGAATGCGATTGCCACTTCCAAAAATGATCAATTCAGTCCCTAGAGCCGCCAGTTGGGCGAAATGCACTTCGCTCAAGTCGTCAAATTGATCGCAGGCCCAGTCGAAGCGCTCGCCGCGCGAACCCAGCACGATGCTTGTGGTGATTTTTTCAGTACCGATACCAATCCAGCCGGGGCCATAGCCGCTTATGGATTGCACGTCAATTGAGTCGGGTTGGAATTTCATGGTGAGAAGCTTCGTTGAGTATGCTGCAGTGCAACCAAAACCAAAGTCAGGCGTCGGAAATGTGGTCAAATTATAGGTTTCGCCCTGTGTCACCCACTCCCGGAGGGATTTTGAAAACCATTCGAAAATCTGCCAAATTGGCCAACGTCTGTTACGACATCCGTGGCCCCATCATGGACGCGGCCCGCCAGATGGAAGAAGAGGGCCACAAGGTCATCAAGCTCAACATCGGCAATTTGGCGGTGTTTGGTTTTGACAGTCCGGAGGAGATCCAGCAGGACATGATCCGCAATCTGCCTAATTCTGCCGGCTATTCCGACAGCAAAGGCATTTTCGGTGCGCGCAAAGCGGTCATGCATTACACCCAGCAGCAGGGCATTCAAGGCGTCACACTGGACGATATTTACCTCGGGAACGGTGCCAGTGAATTGATCGTGATGGCCACCAACGCTTTGTTGGATGATGGTGATGAGCTGTTGTTACCCTCACCGGACTATCCCCTTTGGACGGCGGCGGCCAGTTTGTCGGGCGGTGCCCCGGTGCATTACCACTGTGACGAAGCGAATGGCTGGATGCCTGATCTGGCCGACATTCGCGCCAAAATCACACCACGCACCAAAGGCATTGTGGTGATCAACCCCAATAACCCCACCGGCGCCTTGTATTCCGATGACTTGCTCAACGCGATTGTGGACATTGCCCGCGCGCACGGTTTGGTCATCTTTGCTGACGAGGTGTACGACAAGGTGCTGTACGACGATGTCTCTCACACGGCCATTGGGAGCCTGTCGTAGGATGTGCTGACCTTGACCTTCAACTCACTCTCAAAAAGCTACCGTTCGTGCGGTTATCGGTCAGGCTGGATGGTGGTGTCAGGCGATAAAAAACCGGCCAAGGACTACATCGAAGGCTTGAACATGCTCTCCAACATGCGCCTGTGCTCCAACGTCCCGGGGCAGTGGGCGATACAAACGGCTTTGGGCGGCCACCAAAGTATCAATGAGCTGGTCAACGAGGGCGGGCGACTGCGCCGCCAGCGTGATTTGGCTTATGAATTGATCACCGCCATTCCTGGCGTGACGTGTGTCAAGCCCAGCGCCGCCCTGTACATGTTCCCCAAGCTGGATGCCACGATGTACCCCATCGTTGACGATCAGGAATTCTTTTTGGAGCTGCTGCAGGAAACCAAGGTGATGCTGGTGCAAGGCACGGGTTTCAACTGGCCCAGCCCAGACCATTTCCGCATTGTGTTTTTGCCGCACGAAGATGATTTGCGCGAAGCGATTGGGCGCGTGGCCAAGTTTCTGGAAAGTTATCGCAAGCGCCACAGCAACTAAACAAGAGTCAGAGGTCTGCGAATTGCTACTGATTTAATAGCTGCTTGCGCTTATTCCAATTGGGCTACAGCCTGATTTAATGTATATTTATCAAGAGAATTTATGAAACCGATTCAAGTAGGCCTGCTGGGCATGGGTGTTGTGGGCTCTGGCACATTCACGGTGCTGCAGCGCAACCAGGAAGAAATCATGCGCCGCGCGGGCCGCGGGATTGAGATCACCATGGTGGCCGATCTGGATACCGCCCGGGCGCAGAGTTTGGTGGGGGAGGGCGTTCAGGTGGTCAATGACGCCCGGGCCGTCATTGCCAACCCTGACATTGACATCGTGATTGAGTTGATCGGTGGTTACGGCATTGCCAAAACGCTGGTGATGGAAGCCATTGCTGCTGGCAAGCACGTCGTCACTGCCAACAAAGCCTTGCTGGCCGTCCATGGCACCGAGATTTTTTCAGCAGCTTCCGCCAAAGGCGTGATGGTGGCGTTTGAAGCGGCGGTGGCGGGAGGCATTCCCATCATCAAGGCCCTGCGTGAGGGCCTGACGGCGAACCGCATCCAGTGGATTGCCGGCATCATCAACGGCACCACCAACTTCATCTTGTCTGAAATGCGGGACAAAGGACTGGACTTTGACACCGTCCTCAAACAAGCCCAAGCGCTGGGCTATGCGGAAGCGGACCCCACCTTCGACATTGAAGGCGTGGACGCCGCGCACAAGGTCACCGTTATGTCGGCGATGGCGTTTGGTATTCCCGTGCAGTTTGACAAAGCCTATATCGAAGGCATTACCAAGCTGAGTTCGGTCGATATCACCTACGCAGAGCAACTGGGCTACCGCATCAAATTACTGGGCATCACCAAGCGCACGCAAGCGGGCATTGAACTGCGCGTTCACCCCAGCTTGGTGCCCACCAAACGTTTGATTGCCAACGTGGAAGGCGCCATGAACGCCGTGGTCGTGCAGGGCGATGCCGTCGGCACCACGCTCTATTACGGCAAAGGCGCGGGCGCTGAGCCGACCGCCAGTGCCGTGATTGCCGACTTGGTTGATATCACCCGCTTGCACACCGCAGACGCCGCCCAGCGTGTGCCGCACTTGGCGTTTCAGCCCAACGCCATGAGCGACTTGCAAATTTTGCCCATGGGTGAGGTGGTCACCAGCTACTACCTGCGTCTGCGCGTGGCCGACGAGGCGGGCGTATTGGCCAAGGTCACCGGCTTGTTGGCCGAAGCGGGTATCAGCATCGACGCGATGTTGCAACGCGAAGCCGATGAAGTGGGCGGCGAGGGTTCCACCCAAACAGACTTGATCATCCTCACGCACGACTGTGTCGAGGCCCAAATGAACGCCGCTTTGGCAAAAATGCAAAGCCTGCCCACCGTGCTGCAACCCATTACCCGCATCCGCAAGGAAGAGTTGGCCTGATGAACTACCTGTCCACCCGTGGCGATGCCACGCCTCGCCGTTTTTGTGAGATCTTGCTCGAGGGCTTGGCCCCCGATGGTGGCCTGTACCTGCCGGAACACTACCCGCAGGTGGACGACGCCACGCTCACACGCTGGCGTGTGGCTTACCAGACGCAGGGCTACGCGGCGCTGGCGTTTGAGGTGCTGTCGCTCTACATCGACGACATTCCCGCTGCCGATTTAAAACAAATTTGCGACAAAACCTACACCGAAGCGGTGTTTGGCACCCCGGAAATCGTGCCCTTGAAGAAGGTGGAAGATGGTTTGTACCTGGAAGCCCTGTCCAACGGCCCCACGCTGGCTTTCAAGGACATGGCCATGCAATTGCTGGGCAACCTGTTCGAGTACGAACTGGGTCGCCGGGGCGAAGAGTTAAATATTCTGGGTGCCACCAGCGGCGACACCGGCAGTGCGGCCGAATACGCCATGCGCGGCAAAAAAGGCGTGCGCGTCTTCATGACCAGCCCATTTGGGCGCATGAGCCCGTTTCAACAGGCGCAGATGTTCAGCTTGATGGACGACAACATCCACAACATCGCGGTGGACGGCGTGTTTGACGACTGTCAGGACATGGTCAAAGCGGTGTCCAACGACCTGGATTTCAAACGCCAGTACAAGATTGGTACCGTCAATTCCATCAACTGGGCCCGCCTGATGGCTCAAGTGGTGTACTACTTTGCGGGCTACTTCCAAGCCACCACCACCAATGCCGAGAAGGTGAGCTTCACGGTGCCCAGTGGCAACTTTGGCAACATTTGCGCCGGCCATGTGGCCCGCATGATGGGCTTGCCGGTTGACAAGCTGGTGGCCGCCACCAATGAAAACGACGTGCTGGACGAGTTCTTTCGCACCGGGGTGTACCGGGTGCGCGGCAGCGCGGACACGCATGAAACGTCGAGTCCGTCGATGGACATCTCCAAAGCCTCCAACTTTGAGCGCTTTGTTTTTGATTTGCTCGGCCGCGACGGCGCACAGGTGAAAGCCCTGTTTGGTGCCGGTTTGACCCAAGAAGGGCGTTTCGATTTGTCGGGTGCCCCAGCCTTTGCCGAAGCGGCCACGCGTTATGGCTTTGTGAGTGGCAAAAGCGTTCACGCCGATCGCTTGGCGACTATCAAAGACACGTTTGAACGCTTTGGTGTGATGGTTGACACCCACACCGCCGATGGCTTGAAGGTCGCGCGGGAGCACCTGCAGGCGGGTGTGCCGATGATCGTGCTGGAAACGGCGCTGCCGATCAAGTTTGCCGCCACCATCGTGGAAGCCTTGGGGCGTGAGCCCGATCGTCCCCCCCAGTTTGAGGGCATTGAAGCGCTGCCCAAGCGGGTGCTGCGCATGGCGGCGGATGCGGGGGCCATTAAAACCTACATCACCCAGTCTTGCGCATGAAAGTGATCGGCATTGCCGGTTACTCCGGCGCAGGCAAGACCGCTTTGATTGAACGCCTCATTCCGGCGCTGCAAGCCCGAGGGCAGCGGGTGTCAGTGGTCAAACATGCGCACCACCGATTTGACATTGACCATGTCGGCAAAGACACCTACCGCCATCGTGAGGCCGGTGCGTTTGAGGTGGTCATTGCCTCTGACCAGCGACTGGCCTTGATTCGTGAGTTTGAGCAAAGCACCGAGTTGACCGTGCATCAGTTGATTGGGGAGCTAAGCCCCGGCGTCGATTGGGTGCTGGTGGAAGGCTTTCGGACCTGCGATTTGCCAAAAATTGAAGTGTGGCGTTTTTTGAGCACCAAGCCTGCGCGCTACATGCATGACGATTTCATCGTCGCCCTGGCCACTGACTCGCCCGAGGCCTTGCCGCAGCCGACCCAACGGCCCGTGCTGAATCTCAATGACGTCGATGAGGTGGCCAATTGGCTGCAGGCCAATGGCGACCGGTTTGAGTACCGCCCGGAGATGAAGCCATGAGCACCCCGCGCTCACCCCGTGCGCCCCTGAAACCGCTTGACAACGCTTTGAATGAGTTGCTTGGGTTTGCCACCCCTTTGAGCGAGGTGGAGTGGGTTTCTACTTTTGATGCCGATGGCCGGGTGTTGGCGCAAGACCTGTTGTCGGAGTTGCAAGTGCCGCCGCAAGACAACAGTTCGATGGACGGTTACGCCGTTCGCTGCGCTGATGTGCTGCACGCGAACGGCCAGCCTTTGCCCGTGTCGCAGCGCATTGCCGCTGGCTCGGTGGGCACTGAACTTGCGCCACTGAGCGCGGCCCGAATTTTCACCGGCGCGCCGCTTCCGCCGGGTGCCGACGCGGTTGTCATGCAGGAAGAGGGCGAACTGACCCAGACCGACGCGGGCGACAGCGTTCGCTTTTCGCACGTGCCTGAGAAGGGCCAGTGGATTCGCCGGGCGGGGGAAGACGTGACGCAAGGTGCTAAAGTGCTCTTAAAAGGAGAGCGACTGGCGCCCGCCTCTCTTGGGCTGGCGGCCAGTATTGGCCTGCATCGTTTGTCGGTAATTCGTCGTCCCAAGGTGGCCCTGTTTTCCACGGGAGACGAGTTGGTCATGCCGGGTGACGTGGCGCCTGAGGCGATGAAACCCGGAGCGATTTACAACTCCAACCGTTTCTTTTTGCGGGCGTTGCTGCGGCGTCTGGGTTGCGAGGTGACCGATCTGGGCATCGTGCCCGACCGGCTGGAGGCCACGCAAGACGCCTTGCGCGAGGCCGCCAAAAACCACGACTTGATTCTGACCAGCGGCGGCGTATCGGTGGGCGAAGAAGACCACATCAAGCCCGCGGTTGAGTCGCTCGGCTCTTTGGATCTATGGCAAATCGCGATCAAACCGGGTAAACCCTTTGCCTATGGGAAAGTGCAGGGCGCGCATTTCATTGGCCTGCCGGGCAACCCCGTGTCCAGCTTTGTGACCTTTCTGCTTTTGGTACGGCCCTTTCTTTTGAAGCTGCAAGGTGGGTCGAAATTTGCTATTCAATCGATAGCTACTCCCGCTCACTTTACCTGGGCCAGAGCCGATAAACGCCGTGAATTTCTGCGGGTGTGCCGCAATGCGGCAGGCGGGCTGGATTTGTTCCCTAACCAGAGTTCAGGCGTGCTCACCTCCGCCGTGTGGGGTGATGGTTTGGTGGACAACCCGGCCGGCCACACCATCCAGGCGGGGGATGTGGTGCGTTTTATTTCTTTTTCGGAGTTGATGGCATGAAAGTCAGCGTGAAGTACTTTGCTTCTATTCGCGAAGCCCTTGGCCAGTCCAAAGAATCAGTTGACACCGAGGCCCTCACTTTGGCGGCGCTGCGCGACGAGTTGATTGGCAAAGGCGGTGCGTACGCTGAAAGCTTGTCGCGAGGCCGGTCGGTGCGACTGGCGTTGAACCAGACCATGAGCGACGAGTCTGCCGCTTTGGTTGAGGGTGCAGAAGTTGCTTTTTTCCCCCCGGTCACGGGCGGGTAAAGCGATGAGCACTTTGTTACCGCCCCCTTGGCCGCGTGTGGTCATCCAGACGGCCGACTTCGATTTAGGCGCCGAAATCGCAACGTTGCGGGCAGCCGATGGCCGGGTGGGTGCCGTGTGCAGCTTTGTGGGCACGGTGCGAGATCGGACGCCCGGCACGCCCGGCCTGATCTCCCACATGGAGTTGGAGCATTACCCCGGCATGACCGAGACCTCGATCGAAGCCATGATTGACGCCGCCCAGCAGCGTTTTGACATCTTTGGCGCGCGGGTGATTCACCGGGTTGGTTTACTTCAACCCTTGGACCAAATCGTCATGGTCGCTGTCACCTCCGCGCATCGCGGCGAGAGTTTTCAGGCCTGCGAGTTTTTGATGGACTACCTGAAAACCCAGGCCCCGTTCTGGAAAAAAGAAGCCACCCCCGAGGGCGCACACTGGGTGGACGCCCGCGTGAGCGACGATGCAGCGCTGGCCAAATGGGGCATTCAGGCCAACAACGCCTGACGCTGGGGTCAAAACCCCCATGAAAAACTTGTTTGATGCAGGTCAAAGTTGACGCATTGATCGTCGCCTGACCCTTGAAAACCTTTCGCCCGCCACAAGCTGTTGAGTAACAAGTCACTCAAAGGGATTGCGATGCGAATGGACAAACTGACCACCAAATTTCAAGAAGCGTTGGGCGATGCCCAGTCACTGGCACTCGCCAACGACCACGCTTACATCGAACCCGTGCATGTTGTGCTGGCCATGTTGCGCCAAGAAGACGGGCCACGCGCCTTGCTACAGCGCGCCGGTGCCAATGTGCCGGGCCTGCTGGCGGCCGCTGAGATGGCGATGAAGAAGCTGCCCCAAGTGCAAGGCCACGAGCAGGTGCAAATGGGGCGCGACATGGGTTCGCTGTTGCAAGCCACCGAGAAAGAGGCCATGAAGCGCGAGGACCAGTTTGTCTCTGGCGAGCTGTTCCTGCTGGCGTTGACGGACACCAAACTCGACATCGGTCGCTTGGTGAAAGAAAACGGTTTGACCCGCTCGGCGCTGGAGTCTGCCATTGACAAGGTTCGGGGTGGCCAGAACGTGGACAGTGCGGATGCTGAAGATCAGCGCGAGTCCTTGAAAAAATACTGCCTCGACCTCACCGAGCGGGCTCGCATGGGCAAGCTGGACCCGGTGATTGGCCGCGACGACGAAATCCGCCGCGCTATTCAGGTGTTGCAGCGTCGCACCAAAAATAACCCGGTCTTGATTGGTGAGCCAGGCGTGGGCAAGACCGCCATTGTCGAAGGCTTGGCGCAGCGCATTGTGGCGGGTGAAGTACCTGACTCGTTAAAGAACAAACGCGTGCTCTCGCTGGATATGGCGTCTTTGTTGGCCGGTGCCAAATTTCGCGGCGAGTTTGAAGAGCGCCTGAAAAACGTGCTGAAAGACCTGGCCAAAGACGAAGGCCAGACCATCGTCTTCATTGACGAGTTACACACCATGGTGGGCGCCGGCAAAGCCGAAGGCGCGATGGACGCCGGCAATATGCTAAAGCCCGCCCTGGCGCGGGGCGAGTTGCACTGCGTGGGCGCGACCACGCTGGACGAGTACCGCAAGTACATCGAAAAAGATGCGGCTTTGGAGCGCCGTTTTCAGAAAATTTTGGTTGGTGAACCCACGGTGGAGGCCACGATTGCCATCCTGCGCGGTTTGCAAGAAAAGTACGAAGCGCACCACGGCGTGCAGATCACGGACCCCGCCATCGTCGCAGCGGCTGAACTGAGCCACCGCTACATCACAGACCGTTTCCTGCCAGACAAGGCGATTGACCTGATTGATGAGGCCGCCGCCAAGATCAAGATCGAGATCGACTCCAAGCCTGAAGTCATGGACAAGCTCGACCGTCGGCTCATTCAGCTGCAGATTGAGCGTGAGGCGGTGAAACGTGAAAAAGACGAGGCCTCGCAGAAGCGGTTCGAGCTGATCAATGAGGAGATCACCAAACTGCAGAAAGAAATTGCGGATTACGAAGAAATCTGGAAAGCCGAGAAAGCGCAGGCCCAAGGCTCCGCCCAGTTCAAGGAAGAAATCGACAAACTGCGCCACCAAATCGAAGAGTTCACCCGCAAGGGCGACTTCAATAAAGTGGCCGAACTGCAGTACGGCAAGTTGCCAGAGCTCGAGAAAAAGCTCAAAGATGCACAAGAAAGTGAAGAGGGCAAAGCCAAAGACGCCAAAGATGGTGGCCGCCCCCAGCTGTTGCGCACCATGGTGGGTGCCGAAGAAATCGCCGAGGTGGTGGCCCGCGCCACGGGCATCCCGGTCAGCAAGCTGATGCAAGGCGAGCGCGACAAGTTGTTGGTGATGGAAAACAAGTTGCACCAGCGCGTGGTGGGTCAAGACGAAGCCATCACGGCGGTGGCCAATGCGATTCGTCGTTCGCGCGCCGGCTTGTCTGACCCGAACCGGCCCACCGGCTCATTCCTCTTTTTAGGCCCGACAGGCGTTGGAAAAACCGAGTTGTGCAAAGCCTTGGCCGGGTTTCTGTTTGACTCAGAAGAGCATTTGGTGCGCATCGACATGAGTGAGTTCATGGAAAAGCACTCGGTGGCCCGCCTGATTGGTGCACCGCCCGGCTACGTGGGTTACGAAGAGGGCGGTTACTTGACAGAAGCCGTGCGCCGCAAGCCATACAGCGTGTTGCTGCTGGATGAGGTCGAAAAAGCCCACCCTGATGTCTTTAACGTGCTTTTGCAAGTGCTGGACGACGGTCGCTTGACCGATGGCCAAGGCCGCACCGTGGACTTCAAAAATACGGTGATCGTGATGACCAGCAACATTGGGTCCCAGTTGATCCAATCGATGGTGGGTCAAGACTACGAAGACGTCAAAGACGCGGTCACGGGCGAGTTGAAAAACCATTTTCGCCCCGAGTTCTTGAACCGCATTGATGAGACCGTGGTGTTCCATGCGCTGGGTGCCAGTCATATTGCCGAGATCGCCGCGATTCAAATCAAGGTGTTGGAAGCGCGCTTGGCCAAGATGGACCTCACGCTGCAGGTGTCGCCGGCGGCACTGGCAGAGCTGGCCAAGGTGGGCTTTGACCCGGTGTTTGGTGCGCGTCCTTTGAAGCGCGCGATTCAACAGCGCATCGAGAACCCGCTGTCTAAACTGCTGCTGGAGGGCAAGTTCATGCCCAAAGACGTGATTCCAGTCGATGTCGACCCGATTCAGTCGCCAGGACAATTCAGCTTCGGTCAGTGAACCGACAGTAATCCCGAAGGTGGGCGCTGCGAAAGGTTTCGCAGCGCCTTTTTTGCGCTTGCCCAGTGGGTCTGAACCCGTTAAGGTGACGGTTGGCGGGTGCCCTGAAACCATGCTTCAGTCAGCGCTTCTCTCTCTCTCTCGTCCTTTTCTCACCCCTTTCTCTCACCCAGTTAGCTTATTTTTTATGCAGGAGCTCGGTATGGCAACCTCATCCAAACGCGTGGCCGACCCGGTGGTCAAGCCACAAACGGTCAAACCCCGCGCGGTCAAAACCCCAAAGCCCAAGGACAAGGACAAGGCCCTGCCGTTTCTGCGCTTTTACCATTCTGAAGTTCTGCGCACCAAGACCCACACCGTGCTCACCGCCCTTGAAGAGGACCCTGATCCCACCCAGCACCGCAATGCCCTGGGTGACTTGGTGGCCGAGTTGAGCGACGCCGGTTTGAACTACTTTTTCATGGGTCCTTTGCGGCTGGCCAAACCAGGGTTTCTCGTCGAACAGTCGGCAAGCCTGGGGATGGCAGGTGCCAGACAAGTCCTTGGGTCGGTGGCGCGCAACATCATTGGCCGAATGGACAAACCTCAGCTTCTCTCGGTGTCTGCATCCATTCGTCAGCTCACCCAGTGAGATTTTCTTGAGGCTGCGTTTGCCCATTTCACGACGCAGCGCTTTAATTCATTTGCCCAAGGCTGCTTTTACTGCAAGCAAGTCCGCTATCCTCAACGCCTTTAGAAAAGGAAACAGAGATGACCGATACATGGCTCCCTTCATTGATCACTGCCACACCACAGGAAGGGTTTGAGCTCGCCATCACCCTCAGCCGTCGCGGTGTCAAGTACACCCAACCTGATATGGACACGCTGAAGGAACTGCGGCCTCAGTACGCCCAATCAGCCGATGGACTGACCGCAGCCTCCCAAGTCATTGCCATTAATTTTCAAACGGTCTCGGCGGCCAACAATTACTGGCGCGCCTAACAGCCCGCAAGCGCGCTCTGTCTCTCTTCGTTCACTTCGCAACAAGTGCGAGGTCTCGGGGCGAGGTGGGCACTTGGCTCAGGCCAGTGAGGCCAAATCAGGCAAGCAGACAGGGCCGCGCAGCGCAAACCCACCGTCTCTCTTCGTGTTGCGACTCCCCCCAGTCACGGGGCCTTCCCCATGCGTTCTGTTCCTGAATCGGCAAGACAGAGCAGGCAATGCTTTGCTCTTGGTGATGACTCTGGGTACCTGGTGGCTCGATCGTTAGGTACCATTGGAGAGCAACAGCATTTCGCTATTAACCAGATCCAAAATGAAACAAAGACCCCCCATCACCATATCGTCGCTGGATGCCGTGCGACTTGAGCGACTTTTCAGTTCGCTCGATAGCGCACAGTTCCCCAGTTTGGACGATCTTCAAGCTGAAGTGGACCGGGCCAACATCGTTGAGCCCAAGGAAATTCCTCCCGATGTCGTCACGATGAACTCAACGGTCACGTTCCGAATCGAGTCGTCAGAGAAAGAGTTTTCCTTGACGCTGGTTTACCCCAAGGATGCCGGAGACAGCACGGGAAAAATTTCGGTGCTGGCCCCCGTTGGCAGCGCGCTGCTTGGCTTGCGTGAAGACGATGAAATCTCATGGCCAAAGCCCGGTGGCGGTTCGCTGATCGTGCGTATCCTGAAAGTAACCTACCAACCCGAACGCTCGGGCGAATTCCAGCTGTAATCCGTTGTTTTAGTCGCGCAGGAAGAAGCTTGCAGATGCATCTTTCTGAGCTGACGGCGTACCGCTTTGTGCCTCAAGTGGGGTCCCCCTTTCTCGCCCGTCGGGTTGGGGGTGGGCGTTGTATCTTAAGAATTGCTACATTTTCGATAGCTTCTCGCGCAGTTCCGGCAAGGGCTGGCGGTATAAAAGTCATTCAAAGGCCTTACGGGACAAGATTGCAGAAGTTTCAACGCCTTGTTCATTCCCCCCTCTCCCCCAACCCCTCTCCACCCCCGCCGGGGGGATCAGGGGAGCTCAACAGCCCTATTTGGCCAACGCTTTGTCTGGGGTGGCGTTCACGGGCAGATGCCAACATTCAAACCTGCCGGGAACCGGGTCAGTTTGGGGCGCCACTGATGCTGCCTGTGTTCACTTTGAAAGTTGGCGGCTCACGTTGAACTCAATCACTTCCAACACGCGGCCATATAGGGCTGTTGGCTCCCCTCTCTCGCCCGGCGGGGCGAGAGAGGGGTTGGGGATGAGAGTGGGGGTTGCAGCGTAAGAATTGCTGCATTTTAAATAGCTGCCTACTCAGGTACAGCAAGGGGTAGAGGCCTAAAACATGCAGAATCCTGAACGCAGGGGGGCGCTGCAACCGTACGCTTAACGCTGAAGTCAGTGGCATTCGCAGTGAGTTTGGTCTGATTGGCGCGCCTGCAACTCAGCGCGGGGGACTGTTCCGTTCAGACCGGCACACCGCTACGGTGCTGACCCGGCAAAATTCATTCACAGGGCTACCGCTCATCAAGACGAAACCCGTTGGCCTGAGCGATGCAGACAGGGCAGACCCCGGTAGCGCAAGGCGACAGGGTGCTCGATGACCAGGAATTGACCTCGCTTGGAAGGCTGCGCAACCCAGCTGCCATGGATGGCGTTTCCTAGATACAGAGGATGACTACTTTAAAGACTCTAAAGACTCTCAAGCCTTTTAAGCCTCTAGCCTATACGGGGTCTGCGCGAGCAGCTACTGAATGAATAGCGTTACTGGGCCGTCCAGCCGCCGTCCATGTTCCACGCCACGCCGCGCACGTTGTTGCCGGCAGCGGAGCAGAAGAACACGGCCAACTCGCCCAACTCCTCAGGCGTTGTGAATTGCATGGAAGGCTCTTTTTCGCCCAGCAAGCGGCGTGTCGCCTCCTCGTTGCTGATACCTTGGGCGGCCGCTTTGGCATCGACCTGTTTTTGCACCAGCGGCGTCAGCACCCAGCCGGGGCAGATGGCATTGCAGGTCACGCCGGTGGTGGCGTTCTCCAGGGCCGTCACCTTGGTCAGGCCAACCACACCATGTTTGGCCGCGACGTAAGCTGATTTTTCGGCGGAACCCACCAGACCGTGGATGGAGGCGACGTTGATGATGCGACCCCAGTCTGCCGCCTTCATGGCGGGCAGAGCCAAGCGGGTGGTGTGAAACGCGCTGCTCATGTTGATGGCAATGATGGCGTCCCAGCGTTCAACAGGAAAGTTTTCTATTTTGGCCACATGTTGAATGCCGGCGTTGTTCACCAGAATGTCCACTCGGCCAAATTCGGCGGCCGCAAAGGCCATCATGGCTTCGATGTCGTCGGGCTTGCTCATGTCAGCACCGTGGTAGACCACTTGGACGCCCAAGGCGGCGATCTCCTCTTTGGGGCCTTCTACGTCCCCAAAACCATTCAAAACGATGTTGGCGCCCTGTTTGGCCAAGGCCTTGGCAATACCGAGGCCGATGCCGCTCGTTGATCCGGTGACAAGGGCAGTTTTGCCTTTTAGCATGCTGATTCTCCAAAAAAGGGGTGGGCACTGTGGTTGAATTGGGGTGGGCAGAGGGCGTTTTGAGATTGCGCTTCTGTCTCGCCCCTCACTCTACCAAACCACCCATCACACCATGACTGAACCTACGCTGAACTACGTACATTGCCCGGACGCCGCCCAGGGGCACCGCATGGCGTATTGGCAGTGGGGCAAACCTGACAGCGGTCATGTTGTGCTGTGCGTTCACGGCCTGACCCGCCAAGGCCGCGATTTTGATGCCTTGGCGCAGGGGCTAGTAGAGCGGTCGACCGGCGATCTGCGCGTGGTTTGCCCCGATGTGGTGGGTCGCGGGCGCAGCGATTGGTTGACCCATGCGCAGGCCTACCAACTGCCCACCTATGCCGCCGACATGTTGGCCCTGCTGGCACAGCTTCAGCCCACCACCTTGGATTGGGTGGGCACCAGCATGGGAGGCTTGATCGGCATGGCGGTGTGTGGCACGCCCCAACTGCCCTTGCCCGTACCCGTGCGCCGGCTGGTCCTCAATGACGTAGGCCCGGTGCTGGAGTGGAAGGCTTTGAGCCGTATTGGGGACTATTTGGGGCACACCGGCCGGTTCAAGTCAGTGCAGCAAGCCGCCGATCTGATGTGGTCGGTGTCCAGCAGCTTTGGTCCGCATACGCCAGAAGAGTGGCTGGCCTTGTCACAGCCCATGGTCAAAGCGCTGCCAGATGGCTCGGGTGACTTGACTTTGCATTACGACCCCGCCATTGCCCAGCCGTTCAAGCAAATGACAGAAGCCTCAATACCCGAGAGCGAAGCGCAGTTGTGGCAACTGTATGACCAGATTCAGGCCAAAACCTTGCTGCTTCGGGGGGCTGAGTCGGACCTGCTGTCGCGCTCCACCGCACAGGCCATGACGCAACGCGGCCCCAAGGCCCGGCTGAAGGAGTTTGCGGGCGTCGGTCATGCGCCGACCTTGGTCGCGAAGGATCAAATCGCCGCTGTGGCTTCTTTTTTGCTTGAATAAAGACGGTCGTGGAGGGAGTCTTGTATGAAAACGCTTTTCGTTGAACCGGAAGGGCAAAGGGCTGTCCCGCCCCAACCGGCGGGCCCGGTACCCGAGCTGATCTCGGCAACCGCCCAAACGCTGCCAGAGCAGGTCAATGCCTTGGCCCGGGCGCGCGCCTTTGCCGAGCCGCTGTTGAGTACTGAGACCTTGGATACGGGTGAAAACACCTTCGCCCATGCCGAGGCGGTAGCCGAGATTTTGAAAACCATTGGGGGTTCAGAGGCCATGCAAGCGGCCAGCTACCTGGTGTACGCGTGTGACCATCTGAACAAACCTCAAGAGGTGATTGCCAAGGCGTTTGGCGAGAATTTTGCCGCCCTGGCCATGGAGACGACCAAATTGGTGCGGGTACAGCGCCAAGCGCGGGTAACGCAAGCGGCCAATGCCCGTGCCGCCACTCCCGTGCCCATGGCCCAAACGGCGGCCGCGCAGACCGAGAGCGTGCGCAAGATGCTGCTGGCGTTTTCTCGTGATTTGCGGGTGGTGATGCTGCGGCTGGTGTCGCGTTTGCAAACGCTGCGCCACTTTGCCGCCACCAAATTGCCGCTGCCGGTGGGCTTGGCGCTGGAGTCGCAGCAGGTGTTTGCGCCCTTGGCCAATCGCTTGGGAATTTGGCAAATCAAGTGGGAGATGGAAGACCTCTCTTTTCGGTTCCTGGAGCCCGACACCTACAGACAGGTGGCCCGCCTGCTCGATGAAAAGCGCTCTGAGCGGGAGCAGTCGATGGCCGGTTTGCGTGCGCGCTTGGAGGCTGATTTACTCACCCAAGGCATTCACGCCACGGTGCAAGGGCGCCCCAAGCACATCTACAGCATCGTTAAAAAAATGCGCGGCAAGTCGCTCGATTTTGGGCAGTTGTACGACATTCGCGCGCTGCGCGTGATCGTGGCCGATGTGCCGGCCTGTTACGCGACGCTGGCCTGGGTGCACAGTGCGTTTACCCCGCTGTCCGAGGAGTTTGACGACTACATCGCCAAACCCAAAGCTAACGGCTACCAGTCGCTGCACACGGTGGTGCGGGATGCCCGCCATCTGCCGATTGAGATTCAAATCCGCACGCAGGCCATGCACGACCATGCCGAAAATGGCGTGGCAGCCCACTGGGCCTACAAGGAAGCGGGGGCAAAAGGTTACGCCGGCGTGACTGCTGGCAGTGACTACGACGCCAAAATTGCAGTGCTGCGCCAATTGCTGGCCTGGGAGCGCGATTTGTCGGGAAACCCGATGCCCGGTGTGTTCGACGACCGTATTTATGTGCTGACGCCGGATGCGGCCATTGTGGAGTTGCCCCAAGGCGCGACGGCGGTCGATTTCGCCTACAGCGTTCACACCACCTTGGGGCACCGGTGCCGGGGTGCGCATGTGGACGGCGTCATGGTGCCGCTGAACACGCCGCTCAAAAACGGGCAAACCGTGGCCGTCAGCGTGGTGAAGGAGGGCGGCCCCTCGCGCGACTGGTTGATTGCCGAACAGGGTTACTTGGTCAGCGCGCGGGCAAAGTCCAAGGTGCGGGCCTGGTTTAACGCCTTGGCGTTGGATGAGACCGTGGCCAAAGGGCGAGAGGCGGTTGAAAAGTTGCTCCAGCGGGAAGGCAAAACCTCGGTCAAGCTGGACGATTTGGCATCGAAGCTGGGTTTTAACTCGGCTGAGGGCTTGTTTGAGGTCGTCGGCAAGGACGAGTTTTCACTTCGCAACATAGAAATCTTGTTGCGCCCGCCAGAGCCCCCCACCGCAGAAGAAGAGATTCCCACCCTGAAGAAGCCCCGCAGCAGCACCCACCCCGCCCCAGGCGGCGTGCTGGTGGTGGGGGTTGATTCCTTGATGACCCAACTGGCCCCCTGCTGCAGACCCGCACCGCCGGACGGCATTTGTGGCTTCGTCACCCGCGGCAAGGGCGTCAGTGTGCACCGCTCTGACTGCTCCAATTTGGGGGAGATGGTGCGCAAAAACGGGGAGCGCGTGATTGATGTCGAATGGGGCCAAGCCCCAGGTAGCGCCAACGCGGTTTACCCGGTGGATGTGATCGTCGAGGCCAATGACCGTTTAGGTCTGCTCAAGGACGTGATTGAGGTCTTCTCCAAAGAGCGCATGAACGTGGTGGGCATGCACACCCAGACGGTCAAAGGCAAAGCCACGATGATCTTCACCGTGGAAGTGTCCGACTCGGGGCGTTTGTCCAAGGTGTTGGGCTTGGTGCCTGAGCTGCCCGGTGTGAAATCCGCCCGGCGACGCTGACGCCTCCGGTTCGCTATAAATTAAATAGCTGGT
>JBAQDW010000274.1:0-24481 GCA_049286445.1 Rhodoferax sp.
TGTGCTGACCAAGTTGCCAACTTGGCCTAACTCACGACTGGCTGAGTTGCTGCCGCATCGTTGGGTGATACCTACCTCTACCTGAGCACTTTCGCACGGTCAATATGGGTTGGCCGCGTGCTTACGACGGATGTCATTTGGGTTCATACAGACAGCGGTACCGATGCTCTAGATCTGTTTTACTCCCATCAAGTGGATGCGCTGAGCTATGGCGATCCCGCCATGACTCAACTAGAGCAAAAAAGGCTCGTCCATCTTGTCTCAGATTCACGAACCTTGGAAGGAGCGCAAGCGCTTTTCGGAGGTCTTTTTCCCGTTTCATGCCTCTATACACATAGCGTGTTTCTTCAGCAGAATCCGTTGACAGTGCAAGCCTTGGCAACTGCTTTGATGCGTGCATTGAAGTGGCTTCAAACCGCAGGGCCCAGAGATATGACGAAGGTCATACCTGAGTCTTTTATGTTGGGAGACCGCGCAATGCACATGAGTGCAATCAACAAAGGCAGAGAGGCTGTGTCGCCAGATGGAATGATGCCAATGGAGGGGCCAATTATTGCTTTTGGCCTATTCAGTAAGTTGAAATCTGCAACAGATGCAGTCTTTATGGATTCAGGAAAAACATACATCAACGATTTTGCGCGGATTGCCAACGCGCATTTCAAAAGCTAAGCGCTAAAGTACGTCATTTTTTTATTTTTCGTTTTGATGCGGTTGACTTCGATGCGCGGGGGCGTGTCGGTGTTGCGCTACTTTTGGATTTCGCTCTATTATTGAGCTTCTTGTTTGATCGATTACTGTTTTGAATGGGCAAATAAAGAACGACCTTTTGACCTGACTTGAAAACGCTTGAAGTGCTCACCTTGTTCCATTCGGCCAAACTCTCTTGACTAACTTGGTATCGCTTTGCGAAGCTCGCAACAGAGTCGCGTTTGCCGGCTTTTTTGATTTGTCGTCTGAGTTCAATTTCTGGCGCGAGGGTGACTTGGCCGTGGTCGGCGATACGTTCACTCACATCGGTAAGTAGCCTGTCCGAACGAGGCACTAACAAACTGGATCCTGCTCTGATCAGGACCCGCGCAGGGATGCTATTCACTGACCGCAATTGGGTCTCTGTCATGTTGACCTGACTGGCAGCCTCTGAAGGCTTCATGGTCCGTGGCGCAACCCAAACCGTCCAGCTGGCCAAACCAGTGTCACCATAGGCCTCGAGATTGCGTTGGAATACGCTGGCATTGTCCCAAGGCAAAAGAATATTCGATAGTCCTCCAGCAAGAATAACGGGGCGGTCGATCGAAGGGTTTAATGCCTTGAAATCATCCAATGACACCTCCGCTAACTTAGCCGCCAGAGCTACGTCAATGTCACGCTGAATATCCACTACTTGGAAAAAAGGGTGATTGCCTATCTCGGGTAATCGTGCATTGAATGCATTGGGTTGCGCGATGATATTTTTGATGGCCTGTAGTTTGGGGACATAAAAACGGGTTTCCATCGGCATTGTGAGGTCTTCATAGCCCGTGGGCAGGCCGGCACGCTTGTTTTTAGCAATCGCACGGCTGACCCTGCCTTCTCCCCAGTTGTATGCCGCTAAAGCAAGATGCCAATCCCCGAACATCCGGTGAAGCTTTTCCAGATAGTCCAAGGCAGCCCGTGTTGACTCCAGTACGTCACGACGGTCATCTCGGAAAGCATTTTGTTTCAATTCAAAATATTTTCCAGTGGCTGGCATGAACTGCCATATTCCTGCCGCTTTGACTGGGGATACTGCTTGGGGATTGAAGGCGCTCTCCACAAAGGGAAGCAGAGCCAATTCGCTAGGCATGCCTCGACGTTCCAACTCTTCAACAATGTGGAACATGTACTTTCTGGAACGCTCAGTCATGCGCAAAATGTAATCTGGGCGAGAGGCATACCAGTTCTCTCGATCGGACACCAGATCTTGCGATAAGTTTGGCATCGCAAATCCGTTGCGTATTCTCTCCCACAGGTCCACGGGTGGCGCTAACGCCCTGACACCCTGAGACGGTGTTTGAATCGGTGTGATGGGCTGTAAGTCGCCAGATGGGAACAGCGGCTTGACTAACCAAGGCGCTGTGAATCGAGGGCTAGACTTATCGGTTGCATTGGCTTTGTCGCTATCAGTGGTACTTACGGTGGCACAGCCTGTTAACCAAAATAAACTGGATGTCAGGAGAAAGAGATTGAAGAGTTTCATTAGAAGGAGTTCTTCCATTGACGAAGCGCTGCAAAAACAGCGATTTCGTCAACGGCGGTTGCGTCAAATGTTTGAGCTGCTGCGATGAGAGCGGGCTCTCGGCTACGCAAGAAGGGGTTGATGAGTCGCTCTGTTTGCATCGTGGATGGCAGCGTCGGACGTAACTCTGCACGCTGAATCTTGCATAGCGCAGCATGAGAAGCTATATCTTTGTTGCCAGGGTCCACCAAAGCTGCGAACTTGAGGTTGTTCAAGGTGTACTCGTGAGCGCCGCAAACCAAGGTTGCAGACGGCAGCGCTGACAGGTTGTCAAGAGACTGAAGCATTTGAGCCGGTGTCCCTTCAAAAAGTCGACCGCAACCTCCGCTGAATAGCGTGTCGCCACAAAACAAAAGAGGCGCTCCGTTGACTTCCTTGCAATAGTAGGCAATATGGCCTGCGGTGTGCCCAGGCACTTCCATGACACGAAAAGACAAGCCCAAGGCCTTTGCATATTCACCGTCTGAGAGACGAACCAGTGGCTCTGGCATAGGTTCCCGCAGGGGGCCGAGAACCTTGCATCCCGTTTGCCGTCTAAGCTCATCGACGCCACCCGTGTGGTCGGCGTGGTGATGCGTGACTAGAATAGTTTCCAGAGTGACATTCAGCCGCTGCAATGCCTCGATAACGGGTCGTGCATCGCCAGGGTCGACCACCAAAGCATGGTGGTTGTTGTGCAACATCCAGATGTAGTTGTCGGTGAAAGCGGGTAAGGGAATTAGCTGCATGAGCGATCAAATTATAGGGATGCACGGTTGGTTCCAAACGCCACCGGGGCGTTACCTGCTCGAATGGGAACGTGAACAGCTTGACCAGGCAGTCTCTGATATCTTTGGTTTTCACGCCTTGCAACTTGGCCTGACAGAGATTGACGCACTTTCCAGCAACCGAATGCCTCATCGGTGGCTTGGACATCAATTCCCTTCGCAACATGCTTCATTTCTCACAGATTTTTCAGCTTTGCCTTTTCCTGCAGGTAGCCTTGATCTTGTGGTTTTGCCTCATTCACTTGAGCTGGCGCGTGATCCGCACACCACGCTGCGAGAGGTAGAAAGAGTACTTGTGCCGGAGGGACGAGTGGTGATTTGTGGGCTTAACCCGGCCTCCTTGTGGGGTTTGAGGCAGCGGCGCGCGCATCTTTACCATCGCATGGGTTTTGGTCACCTGTTTTTGCCCGAAGCTGGCGAGTTTATTGGGCATGGGCGCCTGAGAGATTGGCTGAGGTTGCTGGGTTTCGAAGTGGAAACATTGCGCTTTGGCTGCTATCGGCCGTCGTTGTCCAGTGAGAAATGGTTGCAGCGCTTTTCTTGGATGGATGCAACCGGACAGCGTCTGTGGCCTATTTTGGGCGCTGCCTACTTTATAGTCGCTGTTAAACGGGTGCGAGGCATGACGCTGCTCAACCCTGGTTGGAAACCCACACGCGGCATGTCCGCCGCACCCGTACCAGTGGTGAGCGGCTCAGTTATGGCAACACCGGAATCTTTTAAAAATGGCAAATACTCAAAAATTGAATGACGAAGAGGTCGGTTTAAACGCAATCGAAATCTACACAGACGGTGCGTGCAAAGGCAATCCGGGACCTGGTGGGTGGGGTGCACTGCTGAAGTCTGAGGGCGCTCAAAAGGAGCTTTATGGCGGTGAGCTGGGAACCACTAATAACCGAATGGAGATGATGGCTGTCATTGAGGCGTTGTCCGCACTGAAGCGCCCTTGCCATGTAACCCTCTATGTTGACAGCCAGTACGTGCTTAAAGGGATTAATGAATGGCTTCCAGGCTGGAAGGCGCGGGGGTGGAAAACAGCAGCGAAGCAACCTGTCAAAAACGTTGATCTTTGGCAGCGATTAGATGGGTTGGTCAGCACTGCCGGACACAAGATTGAATGGTGTTGGGTGCGTGGACACAATGGTGATCCTGGCAATGAGCACGCGGACATGCTCGCAAATAGAGGAGTCGAGCTGGCATTGCGACAGCGTTAGCGCGCTGGCAACACCAACTCCAGCCCCTTGCCACTGTTCAGTGGGTCGGTGAGGAGCATAATTTTTGACATTTGGTAACAACCTCGAATGCTGCGATGCAGCATTTCAAGTTGCCTAGACGGGCATAGACTCTATAATTCTCCCATGCTGCACTGCAACATGGGTAGGCTTAAGTTGAGTTCGGCGCAGATATTTTATTGACCCAATTTTTACTGGAGAAATTTACATGTTGACCGTCGAACAAATTATGGCTTCTCACAAAGCGAACATCGAAACTTTGCTCGGATTGACCTCAAAAGCCTTTGAAGGCGTTGAAAAGATTATTGAGCTGAATTTGACGGCGTCGAAGGCCGCTCTGGCGGAAACCCGAGAGCACGCCCAAGCGATGCTCAGCGCCAAGGATGCCCAAGAGTTGATTGCTCTGCAGTCGGCGTTGATCCAGCCTTTGGCAGAGAAATCGGCGGCGTACAGCCGTCATCTGTACGACATTGCCTCCGGTTCCAGCGCTGAGTTCAGCAAAGCTTTTGAGGGGCAAGCATCCGAAGCTCAGCAAAAATTTCTGGAATTTGTGGACAGCACGGCAAAAAATGCACCTGCCGGTTCAGAATCTGCAGTCGCTGTCATGAGGAATGCGGTGATGGCAGCGAACAATGCGCTGGAGTCGGTTCAAAAAGCAGTGAAGCAAGCCACTGAGGTCGCAGAGTCTAATTTCAATAATGTGGTTGCCTCTGCATCCGAGGCGGCAAAACCTGTTGCAAAGACGAGATGACTCGCACTTGTCAAATAAAAATTTGAAATCCCGATAAAAATTGAGTGCTGGGCTCTAGAAAAATAGGGAAAACCCTGACATACTTCATTCACCCATTTTGTTGAGCGTAACAAAATGGACCCGTTGTCTCCTCGGGTCCTTTCGAAACCTTCAGGTTCAGGGACTCCTTAAGGGCTAGCCGAAAGGCTAGCCCTTTTTTTTTGATTCTCCGCCTAGCGGGATTTGTAGTGGGTGTTGGCTTCATGAAGTATTTTCTTCGTGAATGAGCATACGTCTTGCGTTTTACACGCGCAAAAATTTTGGTGGTAAGACCACGAATCGACTTGAGGGGGTTGATCAAGAGTAGAGCGCTTAATTGACTGACCCCGTCTTGAATGAAAGGGGTGACTTCGCCTCCCTCCAGTTCGGTGTCACCCCGCTGTAAAAAGCCTGGTCGACTACTGAATTACGGCGAGTCAACTCAAGCTGTCGAAAAGTGTTGATCCAGACCGCTGTACTGTCTCTAATTCTTTGCTGAGTCTGATGTGGTTTGGGCGCTGTTCAGCGTGTTGGCGCTATTGACCAACACCTCTTCAAATTCAGCTAGCTCTGCGGCAATAGCCACATATTTTTTGGACTTGGCTTTGTTTTCGATCCATTTGAGTGTGGCAGCCTCCAAATCTTGTTTGTAGTGAGACAAAGCAGACTCTTTCGCTTCTTGAGTGACCGTGTTGAATGCGCTGGACCACAAGTCAATAAGTTCAGACAAGCCATTGTCGAAATCGTCAAAAGTCTCGAGGTGGATCCACTGGCTATTTTTATCAAACATAATTTCCTTTTTTGTTGAAATGGTTCAGTTGGTCATCGGGACTCCCCGATCACCGGGAATAACCGCGCTGGCGACAGCGCTGACAGCTTGGGCTGCCACTTGAATCCCGGTCGTCACTGCTGTGACCGCTGCACTTGGCGTCGGCGGATAACACCACAAGTTGAAGCAGATGCCCGGTCTTCCTTGGTAGACGCAGCGGCGAGCTTACACCCGAGCCCATCGTGCGCACAGTGCTTTTATCGCATTTTTTCGCGCGAATGGCGTGAGGAGGTCGAGATTCTCATGGGTTAAATCATCCGCGCACAGAGCATTTGGGTCACAAGGGGTTGGAGTGCCCTCAGTCTGGAGGTAGGCCAATAAAAAAGCCCTTGAGATTTCTCGCAAGGGCTTTTTTATCATGAATTTTTGGCTCCTCGACCTGGGCTCGAACCAGGGACCTACGGATTAACAGTCCGGCGCTCTACCAACTGAGCTATCGAGGAATATTTTCTACGTTTTACTCACTGTCTCAACGAGACCTGAATTAAAAAAATAGTCACAGTGCTTTGCACTAAAGCTGGTGGTGTTAATTACCAATTTGGCTCCTCGACCTGGGCTCGAACCAGGGACCTACGGATTAACAGTCCGGCGCTCTACCAACTGAGCTATCGAGGAATAAGCCTCAAATTATAGCGTTGTTTTTTGGGCTTATTCAGTGGGAAAGGCAATTTAGTGAAAGTCATGACGCGCTTCGTGCAGGGGCGGATTCAGATCAACACAGCTTCAACTCAATCCAGCGCCGGAGACTCAACGCCAAGCACTTTGTGTAGTTTGGGGCTGGTGGTGGTGTAAAGCAAAAAGACTTTTTTATCCGGCACGATCAACGGCATCGCACCGAACGCGGCCAAAGCGCATTCATGGAAGCCGCACAAGATCAACTTTTTCTTGCCGGGGTACACATTGATGTCCCCCACGGCGAAGATGCCACGGACACTGGTGGAAAATTTCTCTGTATCCACCACGAGTTGCTTGCGCTCAATGTCCAGACCCCAGTCGGCAATCGGGCCCAGTTTCGGACTGAGTCCGAAAAAGACCAGCAGCAAATCCAAAGGAACGACGCGGGTGACGGCGTCGGCGCCCGTTACTTTGGCGCCGGTGAGCAGGCCGTCTTTCTCTTCGTAACCCGTGATCTGGCCGGCGATGAATTGCATGGCTTGGGCCTCGCACAGCGCCCTCATCTTGGCGATGCTGGCGGGCGCCGCCTGAAAGGCATCACGGCGGTGAATCAAGATCACGCTTTCAGCCCGGTGTGGCGAGTCTTTAACAAACTCCACAGCCCAATCCAACGCGGAGTCGCCGCCACCGACGATGACCAGGTTTTTGCCTGCAAAATCACCGGGGTTTTTGACGTTGTAAAAGACCTGTGTGCCTTCAAAAGCAGGCAGGCCGTCCACCTTCAAGGTGCGGGGTTGAAAAGCACCCACGCCCGCGGCGATAAAAAGAGTTTTGGTTAAAAAACGGGTGCCTTTGGAGGTCTCGACGAAGAAGCGGTCGTCCTCTTGCTTTTGAACGGTTGAGACTTCTTGGCTGAAGTGGAAGGTGGCGCCAAAAGGCTCAATTTGCTTGAGCAGGCGCTCGGTCAATTCGCGTCCCGTGCACACGGGCACGGCAGGGATGTCATAAATGGGCTTGTCGGGGTACAACTCGACACATTGGCCGCCTGGGTAAGCCAGCGAGTCGATCACATGGCACTTGACTTCCAGCAGGCCCAACTCAAACACCTGAAACAGCCCCACAGGGCCAGCGCCGATGATCACAGCGTCAGTTTCAATGGCACCAAGGTGCGCAAAGGTACGACCCATCACCTTGGGGGTGGGCTGAATAGTCATGGTGCTGACGGGGGGTCAGCGCTCAAGCAGCGGCAACTTGCCCGTCTTGTCTTTAAACTCCTCGGCGGTGTCCAGTTCTGCCTTGCGCTTGGTGATGCTCTTCCAGTTTGGCAGCAAAGCCAGCTCAGCGTTGAGTTTGGTCATGTGTTGCTGGTCTGCGGGCACGTCTTCTTCGGCGTAAATGGCGTTCACCGGGCATTCGGGGATGCACACCGCGCAGTCAATGCACTCATCAGGGTCGATGGTCAGGAAGTTGGGGCCTTCGCGGAAGCAGTCCACGGGGCAGACATCGACGCAATCGGTGTACTTGCATTTGATACAGGCTTCGGTGACGGTGTGGGTCATTTTGGTATTCGGCGTATGGGGGAAACCCTCTATTTTATTGGGTTTCGGTATCCATGGGGTTCAAGTGGGCCTACACGGGCGGCGAGTTAGCTTGCGCTGGGTCAGTTGATCAGCACAGCGCCTGCCGTTTTATGCGAGGCCGTGTCCACCAAAATCAACGATCCCAGCACCCGTGAGTGGCTGTAGGGAAGGGTGGCGATGGCTTCTTGCAAGGTCAACTCCACGTGGCCAATGGCATTGGCGTCCAGCTGGGAGGCGTCTTCCTCAGCCAGGGTGTTGACGTCGAGCTTGTGCACGATGCGCTTCATTTTGGCCTTGATCCAGCGGTGGCCGTGCAGGGCCCAATACACGCGGCCTGCGATCAGGGGTTCGTCGTCCATCCAGGCCACAGTGGCTTTCAAATCGCGCTGGGGGTTGAAGAGGCCAGGCGAGGTGTCAAATTCGTCGGCGTTGGCTGCTCTGGGTTCTACGGCCAGCAACCAGTCGCCACGTGACACATCCACTTCGCGGTCCAAGATCACGCCCGCACTGTGACCGGCCATCACGTCACCGGGTTGGCGGGTGTGCCCCAAGACCTGGGCGACCCTGGCCGTTTGGCCGCTGGGCAGCACCGAGATGGGCTGGCCCACGCGGGCCACCCCGGTGCCCACACGGCCCCAGAACACCCGCCGACCTTGCGAGGTGTCGCTGGAGGAGGAGAATTTTTCCACCCATTGCACGGGGAAGCTGAAAGGCGTATCCGTCTCGGCAGGCGTGGCGGGGAGTTGTTCCAAAATATCCAGCAAGCTCGCACCTTGGTAGCCGCACCAACCGTCAGCCGGTTCCACCACGTTGTGGCCTTTCAGGGCCGAAATCGGAACAATGGCGGTCACCGGGATATGGGCTGCTTGAGCGAAGGCTTCCAGTGCGTGGCGGATATTGCCAAATGCCACAGCGGCTTGGCCCAACGTCTCGGGTTTGGACGCGTCTTCCAAAGCATCGAGCTTGTTCACAGCGAACACGATGGAGGGCACACGCAGCAGGTTGACCAGCAGGGAATGGCGACGTGTTTGGGCCAGCAACTCCAGCGCGTTGGTTTGCCACTTCAGCTTGGTGGCATCAACCAGCACCACGGCGGCGTCGGCGCTGGAAGCGGCGGTGACCATGTTGCGGGTGTATTGCTCGTGCCCTGGCGCGTCGCCAATGATGAACTTGCGCTCAGCGGTGTTGAAGTAGCGGTAAGCCACGTCAATGGTGATGCCTTGTTCACGCTCGGCGCTCAGGCCGTCGGTGAACTGGGCCAAATCGACTTCGCCGGTCTTGGAGACGTTGGCCAGTTGGTCTTGCAGCACCGCGCGGCTGTCCACCAGCAGGCGGCCAATCAGTGTGCTTTTGCCGTCATCCACCGATCCGCAGGTGATGAATTTGAGCGCGGACTGTGTGTCTTTTAATGCTGCAGCCCCCGTCAGTACTTCGGGAGCAGCTATCAAATTTATAGTGTCTGTCATTTCAAATGTCCAATGCAAGTCGCGTGTCTTTAGTTAGGGGTGGCGCGGAACCGGCGCGGCCGGGCCGAAGGGGCTTAAAAATACCCGTCTTTCTTGCGCTTCTCCATTGAAGCCTCTGAGGTTTTGTCATCCATGCGGGTCGCGCCACGCTCACTCACCTCGACGCCCAGCGTTTCAATCACGATGTCATCCGCCGTGGCGGCCACGCTGGCCACGGGGCAGGTGCAGGTGATGTCGCCCACGGTGCGAAACCGCACATCGCGCGACTCAACCACTTCACCTTCCTTGGCAGGCGTCAGCTCGGTAATGGGCACCAGCAGGCCTTTGCGCTCGACCACGTCGCGCTTGTGGGTGTAGTAAAGCGAGGGCAGCTCGATTTTTTCGCGGGCAATGTACTGCCACACGTCCAGTTCAGTCCAGTTGCTGATGGGGAACACACGAAAATGCTCGCCGGGTTGCAAGCGGGTGTTGAACAGCGTCCACAACTCAGGGCGTTGCGCTTTGGGTTGCCACTGACCGAAGCTGTCGCGGTGCGAAAAGATACGTTCTTTGGCGCGGGCCTTTTCCTCGTCGCGGCGGGCGCCGCCAATCAAGGCGTCAAAGCGGAACTCGTCAATGGCCTCCAAGAGCGTGACCGACTGGTGCACGTTGCGGGATTCACCAGGGTGAGCCAAGCGCACCGTGCCACGGGCCATGGAGTCTTCTACGCTGCGCACAATCAACTCTGCGCCCAGCTCTTTGGCCCGGGCGTCGCGAAAGTCGGTCACTTCACGGAAGTTGTGGCCGGTGTCGATCATCAACAGCGGGTAAGGAATGTTGCCGATGCCAAACGCTTTTTCGGCGCACTTCAGCATCACCAGCGAGTCTTTGCCGCCCGAGAACAGCAGGGTGGGCCGCTCAAAAGCGGCGGCCACTTCGCGCAGGATGAAGATGGTTTCTTCTTCCAGGGCGTCCAGGTGCGCGTTGCTGAGGTGGTCAGGACGGTGGTGGTGGGAGGGGGCTTGGAAGTGTTCGGTTGCAGTGCGGGCGTTCATGTGGAGGCTTTCTCTAAGGCGCTGGTTGGGGTCCCGTGCAATGCGCACGCTTTGGCTGATTCGGTTGGGCTGCGGCCGGGCGCTGGCGCGCCCCTCACGTCACCTGCAGCGACATGAGCCTGTGGTGACACGAGCGTGCTTGCATTGCCTGGCAGTGCTGCCTGGCCTTCGGCCAGAGAATGCGGCTTGACATGCAAGCCGCATTCCTTGGCGCTTTCGTTTTCCCACCACCAGCGGCCCGCGCGAAAGTCTTCGCCCAGACTGATGGCGCGGGTGCAGGGTGCGCAGCCAATGCTGGGGAAGAATTGGTCGTGCAGCGGGTTGTAGTCGATGTGGTGCAGTGAGATGAAGTGCCAGACATCGCCCCAAGTCCAGTTGGCCAAGGGGTTGATCTTGACGCGGGTGGCGTCGCTGGAGTCAATCAATGGCACATCGGCGCGTGCGCCGGACTGCTCGCGGCGCAAACCCGTGATCCACGCGGCTTTGCCGTTCAGCGCGCGGGCCAAGGGCTCCATTTTTCGGATGTCGCAGCAGGCCTTGCGCAAGGCGATGCTGCGGTACATGGCGTCTTTTCCTTCCCGGCCTACAAATTGCACCACTGACTCGTTGACCGGCTTGAACACCTCAACCGGCGCGCGGGAAGTGGCTTTGAGGCGCTCCAACAACGCCAAGGTTTCAGGGTGCAGCATGCCGGTTTCCAGCACAAAAATGCCGATGTTGAGCTGCAGCATATTGATCAGATGGCTGATCACCACGTCTTCTGCGCCCAAGCTGGAGGCTTGGGTGATGCGCGCCGCGCTGCCTTCAGTCAAGGGCGCATAGTCCAGCGCAGCCAGTTGCAGCAGCGCAATGGTTTCAGCCAGTTTGGCGTCAAACGCGCTGGAGGCGCGAGCGTTCAGGTCAATCGCGCTCATATGCCGGCACCTGCGTCGAGGAAGTAGGGTTTGCTTTTCACGTCGCCTTGGTAATAGGCACCGTAACGCTCAAACTGGCGTTGGGCCAGCTCGGGGTTTTGGTCGGCGCGCAGCACCGCCACATCAAAACCACTGCGCTGCATCTGCACCAGCTGGTCAATCAGCACATCGCCTGTGGCGCGGATTTCGCCCTTGAAGCCCAAGCGGCGGCGCAGCAGCACGGCTTGGCTGAAGGCGCGGCCATCGTTGAACTTGGGAAAGTTCAGGTCCACGCGGTGAATGCCTTCCAGGCGCAGCTCACGCGGGTCCACGTCATTGCTGATTTCAATGGCAATTTGGCCTGTAGCCGGCGCGGTGTGCTGGGTTGATGCTATCAATTTCATAATTTTTAGTCCTTCAAGCCACTGCAAGTTCAGTGCTGTGGCGGGCGTTGTTGGCGGCCACCTTGAAGGCGTCCATGCCGACACGGCGCAGCGTATCGATGAAAGCCTCGCCCGAATGGCGCACTTGGCGGTAGGTGTCGAGCACGGCCTCAATCACATCGGGCACTTCGTTGGCCCCAAAGGAGGGGCCAACCACCTTGCCCGGCGTGGAGAGGCCACTCAAGGTTGAGCCATCTGACCCGCCCAAGGAAATTTGGTACCACTCCTTGCCATCTTTGTCCACGCCCAAAATGCCAATGTGGCCGCTGTGGTGGTGGCCACAAGAGTTGATGCAGCCGCTGATGTGCAGGTCGATCTCGCCCAAGTCATGCAGCTCGTCCATGTCCTGGTAGCGCTCGGTGATGGACTCGGCGATGGGAATCGAGCGGGCGTTGGCCAAGGCGCAAAAGTCACCGCCCGGGCAGGCAATCATGTCAGTAAGCAGGCGAATATTGGAGCGGGCAAAGCCTGCGGCGCGGGCGGCGGCCCACAACGCGGGTAACTGGGCTTGCGCCACCCAGGGCAGCACCAGGTTTTGGTCGTGGGTGACGCGCACCTCACCGGCACTGAACCGGTCGACGAGGTCAGCGGCGGTGTCCAGTTGGTCGGCTGTTGCATCGCCAGGGGCTTGACCCAAGCGCTTGAAGGACAAGGTGACGGCGCGCAAATCGGGGTTTTTGTGCGGGGCCACGTTTTGCTTTAACCAGCGCGCGTATTCGATGGCTTCTTGCGGCATGGGGACGAATGCTACTGTATTGATAGCTTCTTGCGCAGGTGCAGCAAGGGCTGGAGGCACAAATGATGCGGAAACCCGGTCCAACTCCGCTTGCGTGAGGGTGTGCGGTGCGCCATCGAGTTCCACGATTTCCCGGTACTCGGTTTCCACTTCGTCAATGTAGCGCTGCCCTTCAGCCTTGACCAAAATTTTGATGCGGGCCTTGTACTTGTTGTCACGCCGTCCCCAGCGGTTGTACACCCGCACGATGGCTTCGATGTAGTTCAAAATTTCCTGCCAAGGCAGGAAGTCGCGAATGGTAGTGGCAATGACGGGTGTGCGGCCCATGCCCCCCCCGACCATCACCTTGAAGCCGATCTCACCCGCTTCGTTGCGCAGCACGTGTAAGCCGACGTCATGCCACTGGGTGGCGGCGCGGTCTTCCAGCGCTCCTGACACGGCAATCTTGAACTTACGGGGCAAAAAAGCGTATTCGGGGTGCAAGGTGCTCCACTGGCGCAACAGCTCGCAAAAGGGGCGGGGGTCAACCACCTCGTCCACGGCGATACCGGCGCGCTCGTCGCTTGTGACGTTGCGGATGCAGTTGCCGCTGGTCTGAATGCCGTGCATGTTGACGGTGGCCAACAGGTCCATCACGTCGGCACTTTTGTCCAGCGGAATCCAGTTGAACTGCACGTTCTGGCGGGTGGTGAAGTGACCGTACCCGACAGGCATGTTGACGGTGCCCAACTGCCCTTGGGTGTCGGATGCTGTTTTGTACACCTCAGCGCTGGGTTGGTCGTAGTCACGGGCAATGGTGGCCAGCACGCGCAATTGGGCGCTGGTCAACTCACCATAGGGCACCGCGACACGCAGCATGGGGGCATAGCGCTGCACATACCAGCCGTTTTGCAGACGAAGGGGCAAAAATTCGTCGTTGCTTAAGGTGCCGTCTAAAAAGCGGCCCAGCTGGTCGCGGTACTGGTCAGCGCGATTGAGTACGAACTGGCGGTCAAAGTCGGTGTATTGGTACATGGTCAGGTTTTCTCGGTCTCTTAATGCTCACCGGTACAAGCGGTGAGCGGTGTGTCATGGTTACAGGGCAATCAGTTTCAAACCGGCATACGCCAGCAAAACCGACAACAGGGAGCGAATGGCACGCTCGGGAATGCGGGTCATGACATGCGATCCAACCCAGATGCCAGGCAGCGAGCCCGCGAGTAATTTGACTAACAAAGGCCAATCCACGGAGCCCATCGAGGCGTGTCCAAAACCGGCCACCAGCGTCAACGGCACAGCGTAGGCAATGTCAGCGGCAACAATGCGGGGCAGCGGCAGCAGCGGGTACAAAATCATCAGTACCGTGACACCAATGGCCCCCGCGCCCACCGAGGTGAGTGTCACCATGGTGCCAATCAGGGCGCCAAACACAACGGGCAGTGCCCAGTGCAAAGGCGTGGCCGCCTTCTCTTCTTGGCCGGCAGCAATCAGCACGGGCGCTTTTTTTCCTTTAACGGCTTTGTACAAGGTGGCCGCCGCTGTGAGCAACAAGGCGAACCCCAGTGTGGTGGTCATCAGGCCCTGAGCTTCAGCGCTGGCGGGGCCCACTTGCTTCAGTACATACAAGGTGGCCAAGGCGGCGGGAATGCTGCCGGCGCTTAAATTGACCACCACCCGCCAGTCAATAATGCGGGCCCGGGCCAGCTTGACGGTGCCCCCCATTTTGGTGAAGGCCGCGAACAGCAGGTCGGTGCCGACCGCGAGGTAGGGCTTGACACCAAAGAAGAAAATCAGAATGGGCGTCATCAACGAGCCGCCGCCGACACCGGTCAACCCGACGACAAAGCCGACAAAAAATCCCGCAAAAACAAACGCTAAATCATGCATAGGAAGCGACTGTAGCCACGCTTCCTTATATTGCAAACTACATTATTATGATTTTTATATTCTTATATTGAATATAGAGTGGTGCAGACGCTATTGCATTTTCGGCTTGCTGCCGCGCAGTTCCTGCATGCGCTCATCGAAGTAGCTGCCCACCGTGTAGCGCTTGGACAAGACCACATCCCGGCGCGGATGCAAAAAAAGGGGCAATGAAATACGCGATTTGAAGCGCCCTTCACCCGTGGGGTTGAGCACCCGGTGCACGGTGGAGGGGTAATAGTGGCCGGACGCCTCTTCCAGCATGTCGCCAATATTGACAATCAGCAAGCCAAAGTCACATGGCACATCGTGCCACGCGCCTTCTTTGCCCAGCACTTGCAGACCGGGCTCGGTAGCCGCCGGCAAAATCGTAAGCAGGTTGATGTCACCGTGCGCCGCTGCGCGCACGGCCCCGACCTCTTCTTGGCCGGAGAGGGGCGGGTAGTGCAGCACCCGCAACAGCGTGTGGTCGCTGTCTTCCAACATGTCGGGTAAAGGCATGGAGTACCGCGCCTTGACGTCAGCGGGAGAGTGCGCTTCCACCCACTTCAGCAAAGTCACCGCCAGGTCGCTTCCCTCTTTGTAATAGCGCTGTGCGGCATCGGACACCTCTGTCGGGTAGCGGCCCCACGGGTAGATGTGAAAAAACTCTTTCAGATCGCGCTGAGTGTGGTTTTTGGCGGTCTCAGAGATGGAAGGCGAAAAGTAGCCGTCAAACTTGACCGGGTCTTGCGCGTAGTGGTTCTTGGCGTCTGACTTGAAAAATTCAAGCCACTCGGCGTAAATGCCTTCCACCAGCGACTGACTGAGCGGGTGGTTGCGCAGCACCGCAAAGCCGGTTTCATGAAGGCTTAGACAAAAATCAGCGGCGGCGGTGGGGCTTTGAAAGTCAACAACAGGCAAATGCATAGCGGGTGTGTCCTTGGGGTGGCTCAGTGCATTCAGGCCGCCAGCCAGTCGCGCATCAGGGTCGCTTCGATCAGGCTGTTGCAGGCCTCTGCATCGACGTGCAAGCAGGCATGGGCCTCGGGAATATCGTCACCCCAGCCGGCGTGTGGGTAGTCGATGTCGTGGCGGCGCATCAGGGTCTGGCCTTGCGCCAGGCCTTCGGTGGCGACGCGAATGCGCCCGCTCTTCACCCCAAACAACTCAGGGTTGGTCAGGTACACAAAGGCCAACACGTCATGCCCAAAACAACCGTTGACTGCGGCGACATGCGGGTGAAGGTTGCTGTAAAAGTTAACGTAAAAACTCACCGCGTGATGAAGCACATCGGTCGCCACATGGCGGTGGTGGTCGGCAATGCGCTTGAACAGGCTCAAGGGCAGGATCACCTGATGCGTCACGTCCAGACCCACCATGGTTACTTTCCACGGGGCAATGAAGACTTGGTCGGCGGCGTGCGGGTCATTCCAAATGTTGGCTTCAGCCACCGGCGAGACATTGCCAGATTCAGAGATGGTGCCGCCCATGATGATGACCTCGCGCAGCAGCGAGGGCAGCTCGGGCGCCAGTTTGAGGGCGGTGCTGAGGTTGCCCAAGGGCCCCACGGCCACCAGCGTGATCTCACCCGGGTGCGCCCGCGCCATGTCGACGATGAACTGGGCTGAGGAACGCGGGTCAAGCTGGTTGGCCGTGCCCTCGCGGGAGGGCAGGTTGCCCAGCCCATCCCCGCCGTGAATGAAATCGGGCGGTGCCTCGCCAGTCTTGCACCAAGGCAGCTTGACACCTTTGGTGACAGGAATCGCCCGTTTGGCGATCGCCGTCAAATACAGGGCGTTGGTGGCAGCCTGGTCAACGGACACGTTGCCAAAGGTGGTGGTGATACCCACGATGTCAATGTCGGGGTGGGCGAGGGCGTAATACAGCGCCATGGCGTCGTCCACGCCAGGGTCGGTGTCAAAAATCACTTTATGGGGCGTGTTATTTTTCATATTTTGGATCTCACATGTCAATGTTTTAGCCGGGCTCAGCCCAGTCCACAGAAATTTCGCAGTGTCTGCATTTCGGAGGCACTGGGCTCGGGTGCTTGGGATGTCAAAAAACCGGCGACGTCGGCAGCATGGGGAATGCTGGACTGGGCACCGGGTTGGGTGCAGGCCAAGGCACCCGCCGCACTGGCCTGGCGCAGGGCCTGGGCCATGTCAGCGCCTTGCGCCAGTGCGGCCACCAGACCGCCGCAAAAGGTGTCGCCCGCGGCGGTGGTGTCCACCGGCGTCACCTTGAACGCGGGTTGCCACACCCACTGACCTTGGTTGCGAGCACAGCAACCATGGTGACCCAGGGTAACCACAACGGTGGGCGTTGAAATGCGTTCAAGCCCCTCGGCGATGCTGCCGTTGTGACCGGCGACGGTGGCCAACTCGCCTTGGTTCACCACCAAGACGTCCACCAAATCGAGGAGTTCAGCGGGCAATGTTTGAGCGGGTGCCGCATTCAAGACCACCGTCACGCCTTGGGCTTTAGCGGCTTGGGCGTAGGCGGTGACGGTAGCCAGGGGGGTCTCAAGCTGGAGCAGCAAATGGGTGAAACCGGCCAGTGGGGGCAAGTCCTTGGCGTGAAGGTGTTCATTGGCCCCGGGGGCCACGGTGATGGCATTTTCCGCATCATCAGACACACAAATGAAGGCCGTGCCGGTGGGGTGCCCAGGGACACGAACCAAATGCACCTGAACATGGGCTTCAGACAGAGACGCCTCAATAGGGGTGGCAAACGCGTCATTTCCCAGTGCCAGCAGCATGTGCGTGGGTGCGCCACCGGCACGCGCGCAGGCGACGGCTTGGTTCGCGCCCTTGCCGCCAGGAAAGGTTTTGAAATCACGGCCCAGTACGGTTTCGCCGGGACTGGGAATATGGTGGGCCCGAACCACAAAGTCCAGGTTGGCAGAGCCAGCGACCAGTATCATCAGATCTCTTTTCGGGTTTAAAAAAAGGGATGATTGTGCCGCTTATTTTTGTTGCTGTGGTGGGTGGGGCCAACATGGATATTGTGGCCAAAACCCACGGGGATGGGCTTCAGGGCGACTCCGTCCCGGGACAGCTGCACTGCTCGCCCGGCGGTGTGGCACGCAACGTGGCCGAGAACCTCGCCCGTCTGGGCCATAGCACCCACCTGATCAGTGGGGTGGGGGACGATGAGTTTGGTCGGTCGCTTCGGTTGGCCACTGAAGCGGCCGGGGTGGAGGTTGCCCGGGTTCTCGCGTTGCCTCACGAGCGCACCGCCACTTATCTGTCAGTACATGGGGCGGATGGCGAGATGGTCATGGCTGTGAATGACATGGCCATCCTCGACCGCTTCTCGCCCGAATGGCTACAGCCCCACGCTGCGTTGCTGGGCAGTGCGTCAGCCCTCGTGCTGGATTGCAATTTGACCGCGGCGTCGCTGGCGTGGTTGATCGCCCGGGCGGGCGACGTGCCGGTGATGGTGGATGGTGTTTCTGTACAGAAGTGCCAACGCTTGCGGGGTTTGTTGGCGGGTATTCACACCTTGAAGGTCAACCACTTGGAAGTCCAAGCGCTCAGTGGTTTGCCCGCGCACTCCACCGAGGAGGCGCAGGCGGCCGCATTGGCATTGCATCGGTTGGGCGTGCGCCAGGTGGTCGTGAGCCGGGGCGCGCTGGGCGTGTGTTGGTGTGACGAAGCGGGCGTGCTGGGGGCGCGTGACGCCGCCAGCATGAGCGTTGTCAATAGTTCTGGCGCTGGCGATGCCCTGTTCGCGGGGCTGGTGCATGCCCACTTGACAGGGCTCACTTTGGCAGAGGCTGTACCATTTGCCATGGCTTGCGCCGAGTTAACCCTGAGCAGCCCGTTTGCGAATCATCCCGAGCTGTCTGTCGGTGCCGTTCAGGCCAGACAGACCACCTCAATTTGTCACTCCGAGTCCACATCCTCATGAACATTCCCCAATTTTTAGACATCGCCCCTGAAGTGCAGCAGGCCTTGCGTGACAACCAACCCGTCGTCGCCCTGGAATCCACCATCATTTCCCATGGCATGCCTTACCCGCAGAATGTGGCCACGGCCTTGCAAGTTGAAGCCGAAGTGCGCGCCCACGGTGCCGTGCCTGCCACCATCGCCATCATTGACGGCCGCTTGAAAGCGGGTTTGTCAGAGGAGGACATTGAGCTCCTTGGCAAGCGAGGACGTGATGCGGTCAAGGTCAGCCGAAGAGATATTCCTTTTGTCATTGCCGCAGGTCAAATGGGTGCGACCACTGTGGCGTCCACGATGATTATTTCGGCCATGGCGGGGATCAAGATTTTTGCGACAGGCGGCATCGGTGGAGTGCACCGCAATGCACAGCAAAGCTTCGATATTTCTGCCGATTTGCAGGAGTTGGCGCAGACACCGGTGGCCGTGGTGTGCGCGGGTGCCAAGTCGATTCTGGATTTGCGCTTGACATTGGAGTACCTCGAAACCCATGGCGTGCCCGTGGTGGGCTATCAAACCGATACCTTGCCCGCTTTCTTCACGCGCGACAGCGAGTTCTCCGTAGACTACCGGCTCAACAGCCCACTGGAAATTGCGCGTGTGCTGCACGCCAAATGGTCGATGGGCTTGAAGGGCGGCATGGTCATTGCCAACCCGATACCCGACTCTTTCGCCATGCCTCGGGCACTGATTGACGGTGCCATTGAGCAGGCTTTGCAAGAGGCGAGCGCGCAAGGCATTGGCGGCAAAGAGTCCACACCGTTCCTTTTGGCCCGCGTGTGCGAGCTCACCGGGGGAGACAGTCTGGCTGCCAATATTCAATTGGTTTTGAACAATGCGCGGCTGGCAGCAGCGGTGGGGTTGGAATTGACTGCGGTGCTTGCCAAGGAATCTCACTAGGGAAAGCCCTTGTTTTACAGGGGAGGCGGGGGAATGTAATCTCGCGGCCTTGTGTCATACTTTTGCCTTTGCGCGCACCCCTTAACTTACAGAGAACTGGGAAAAACCATGAATATGAAGAAAACATCGCGTTTGACATTGTTGGCAACCGCTTTAGTGGCCAGTTTTCAGGCCTTTGCAGCGCCTGCCGTTGTTTTTGACATGGGCGGAAAGTTCGACAAGTCGTTCAATGAAGCGGCTTACCGTGGCATGGAGATGTGGAAAAAAGAAACCGGTAGCAATTACCTCGACTTTGAAATTTCCAATGAGTCACAACGAGAGCAAGCGATTCGCCGCATGGCTGAGCGCGGTGCGACCCCCATCATTGGCATTGGATTTGGTCAGGCATCCAGCATTGAAAAAGTGGCCAAAGAGTTTCCCAAGTTGAAATTCGCCATCATTGACATGGTGGTTGACTTGCCCAACGTGCAGTCAGTGGTTTTCAAGGAGCAAGAGGGCAGCTTCTTGGTGGGCGTGATGGCAGCACAAGCCAGCAAAACCGGCAAAGTCGGCTTCGTCGGCGGTATGGATATTCCTTTGATTCGCAAGTTCCAGTGTGGCTACGAACAGGGTGCCAAGTACTCCAACCCAAAAATGGAGGTGTACTCCAACATGACCGGCACCACTGGGGCCGCATGGAACGACCCTGCGCGAGGCGGTGAGTTGGCGAAGTCGCAGTTTGCCAAGGGTGCAGATGTTGTTTTTGCAGCAGCAGGCGGGACCGGGGTTGGTGTGTACCAAGCGGCCAAAGACAGTGGCAAGTTGGCCATCGGTGTTGACAGCAACCAAAACCACGTGCAGCCCGGCACCATGTTGACGTCCATGATCAAACGCGTTGATGTGGCGGTTTACAACGTGCTCAAAAATCACAAATCGGGTCTTTCGGTGCTGGGTTTGAAAGAGGGCGGCGTGGACTACGCCATGGACGAACACAACGCCAAGTTGGTGACCGCTGACATGAAGAGCAAGGTGGAAGCGGCCAAAGCGGACATTGTGAGCGGCAAGATCAAGGTCGCTGATTACATGGCGGATAACGCCTGCAAGTACTAAAACAGAGCCGGTTGTGAGGGTTCTGTGCTGACCCTCTGACCTCTCACTCGTACGATTTGAAACCCGCGGCGCGATGTGTTCCGTGGGTTTTTTGTTTGATTTTGCGCGCTTAAGGAGTGAATTTTGAGTCCAAATTCCAGCTTGCCATCAGGTGAGGCTGATCTAGCGGTGCGAATGACCGGGATCAACAAGCGCTTCGGTGCTGTCGCCGCCAATGCCAACGTGGCGTTGACCGTGGCCCGCGGCACCGTGCATGGTCTGGTCGGTGAAAACGGCGCCGGCAAAAGCACTTTAATGTCCATTTTGTATGGCTTCTACCAAGCCGATAGCGGCAGCATCGAAGTTTTTGGCAAACCCGCGACCATTCGCAATGCTGACGAAGCCATCGCTTTGGGTATTGGCATGGTTCACCAGCACTTTATGTTGGTTGACACCCTGACGGCTTTGGAAAACGTCATGCTCGGTGCAGAGCCGCACTGGTTGCTGGGTCGGGCGGATGCGACCGTGCGCACCAAGTTGAATGCACTGATGCAGGCCACGGGCTTGCAAGTGGCGCTGGACGCTTTGGTCAGCGACCTGTCAGTGGGAGACCGCCAGCGCCTGGAGATTCTGAAGGCCTTGTACCGGGGTGCCAAAGTTTTGATTCTGGATGAGCCCACGGCGGTTCTCACCCCCCAAGAAACGGGTCATTTGTTTGAAGTGTTGAAACTGTTGCGGGAGCAGGGCAGCACCATTATTTTGATCACCCACAAACTCAAAGAGGTGATGCGTTTGTGTGACCGTGTCACCGTCATGCGAGGGGGCTGTGTGGTGGAGGAGATGGACATTGCCCATGCTTCCCTTGAAGGGTTGGCGCAAGCCATGGTGGGGCGCAAAGTCAATATTGGTCGTGTCCAAGCGGCCAGGCCCCAGGCGGGGGAGGTTTTGTTGCAGGCCAGCCATCTTCAGGTTCAAGATGCCATGCGCGTGGTTCGGCTGAATGACGTGAGTTTGACCTTGCGTGCGGGCGAAATTGTCGGGGTTGCGGGGGTGTCGGGCAACGGGCAGAGTGAGTTGATTGATGTGCTGAGTGGTCTGCTCAAACCTGCAGCGGGCAGCATGACTGTGGGGGGACAGGCGTTTGAGCCTGCCCATTGGTTGGACCCGCACTTGGCGCGGGCGCTCGGGTTGGCCCATGTCCCTGAAGATCGGCATGCTCGGGCGTTGGTGATGGACTTTGTCGCCTGGGAGTCTGCGGTGTTGGGCTATGACGGTCTCCCAGAATACGCCAACCGGGGCTGGATGGGCCACGAGCATATGAAGCAGGCAACGACTGAAATGATGAAGCGTTTCGATGTGCGCCCCCAAGACCCCGAATTGATGAGCAGCAAGTTTTCGGGTGGCAACCAGCAAAAATTGGTGCTCGCGCGCGAGTTGGGGCAGGCCCCCAAAGTACTGTTGGTCGGTCAACCCACCCGGGGGGTCGATATCGGCGCAATTGAATTTATTTACAGCCAGCTTCGGGCCATGCGGGATGCCGGTTGTGCCGTCCTGGTGGTGTCGAGCGAATTAGACGAAATTTTGGCGTTGTCAGACAGGGTCATTGTCATGAACCAAGGGCGAATCACGGGCGAGATGGCCATTGAGGACTGCACGGAAGCTGGTTTGGGTCTGTTGATGACGGGAGACGGTGAATGAATACCCCCAATGCGTTGCCCCGCTGGGCTGACTTGGTTTTGTTGCCTGCGGTGTGTTTGTTTGTCGCCCTCATGGCGGCCGCCGCTGTGGTGGCCTTGATTGGACAAGACCCGGTTGAAGTGATCACGGTACTCATTTATGGGGCCTTCGGAACGCCCCGTGGCTTGAGCTACACCTTGTATTACGCCACCACCTTTATCTTTACGGGCTTGGCAGTGGCGGTAGCGTTTCATGGTGGCTTGTTCAATATTGGCGGCGAAGGTCAGGCCATCTTGGGCGGTTTGGGTACTGGGTTGGTTGCACTCTGGTTCTCCGCGTTTTTACCGGTTTGGATCATGCTGCCTTTGATGCTGGTGTCTGGTGCCTTGTTTGGCATGGCGTGGGCCGCCGTACCGGCCTACTTGCAAGCCTACCGAGGCAGCCACGTGGTGATCACCACCATCATGTTTAACTTTATTGCCAGCAGTTTGCTGGTGTACCTGCTGGTGAACCATTTGCGCCCGCCTGGCGTGATGTCGGTTGAAAGTGAACCCTTTGCTGACTCCGCCAAACTACCGAGCATGCGGGATGCGTTGGGTTGGTTGGGCGTGGATTGGCCTGCATCCCCTTTGAATATCAGTCTGTTGTTGGCCTTGTTGGCCGCGTTTGGGGTGTATTTGTTTTTGTGGCGAACCCGTGCCGGATACCACTTGCGATCGGTGGGATCAAGCCCCAGTGCGGCCGAGTACGCCGGGATCAAATCCAAGCACCAAGTCATCATTGGCATGGCCATTTCCGGCGCGCTTGCCGGCATGGTGGGCATGAACGAAATCGCGGGGGTGAACGGAAAGCTGCTGCTTGAGTTTGTGAGTGGGGCCGGGTTCACCGGGATTGCAGTCGCTTTGATGGGGCGCAACCACCCCTTGGGAATTATTTTTGCCAGCGTATTGTTTGGCGCCTTGTTCCAAGGGGGGGCCGAGGTCGCCTTTGAAGTCAGTGGCTTCAGCCGCGACATGGTGGTCATGTTGCAGGGCTTTATTGTTTTGTTCTCGGGTGCCATGGTGTATGTCATTGCACCGTGGGTCGCCCGCGGTCTGGGGGTTGTCACGGCCCTCCTGCCCCAAACAAAACCGTCTGTGATTTCAGGAGATCACCATGGATGAAGCGATGTTAGGGGCCATGCTGGCCTCCACCCTGAGGGTGTCTACCCCCTTGATCTTTTGCGCTTTGGCGGGCTTGCTGTCCGAGCGATCAGGGGTGGTGGACATTGGGCTGGAGGGCAAGATGTTGTTTGCTGCCTTTGCGGCAGGTGCAACGGGCGCGCTGTACGGCTCCATGACGCTTTCGCTGCTGGCGGCCATGGGTGTGGGCATGGTTTTGTCCTGGATGCACGGTTTGGCGTGTGTCAGCCACCGAGGTGATCAAGTGGTGTCAGGTGTCGCCATCAACATCATTGCCGCTGGATTGACGGTGGTGTTGGGGGTGGCGTGGTTTTCCCAGGGCGGGCAAACGCCGCCTGTTTCAACGGAGGTTCGCATCCAGCCCTTGTTCCCGGAGTTAGCCCAAGCGGCGCGTGGTTTGCCTTGGATCGGGCTGATTTTGGGCGAAGGGCTGTTAAGCCACAACGGCATGGTTTACCTGGCCTTGGGTTTGGTGCCGGTCACTTGGTGGCTGCTGTTCAGAACCCGTTTTGGCCTGCGCTTGCGCGCGGTGGGTGAGAACCCGCAAATGGTGGATGCTGCAGGTGTATCGGTCACGCACCTTCGCTACATGGCGCTCACGCTGAACGGCCTATTGTGTGGTCTGGCGGGGAGCTACTTGGTGCTCGCACAAAGTGCCTCGTTTTCCCAAAATATGACGGCAGGACGAGGCTTTATGGCGTTGGCGGCGCTTATCTTTGGTCGCTGGCATCCCGTGAATGCGCTGTGGGCTTGCCTGCTTTTCGGTTTCCTGGATGCAGCTGCCATCCGCTTGCAGGGGGTGCGTCTGCCGGGCATCGGCGAGGTGCCGGTTCAAGCGATTCAGGCTTTGCCTTACGTGCTGACGGTGATTTTGCTGGCGGGCTTTATTGGCAAGGCCGTGGCCCCTCAAGCCTTGGGACGGCCTTATTTGAAAGAGCGTTGAAAGGTGGCTCAGGACCGTGATACGTCAATCATTTGCTCCTGAATGTAGAGCGCCTCGCGCAGTCTGCTAAAGGGCTGGCGTGCTTTTTAGTGTGAGAGGACCGAGTGCATCACTGGGTCTTTTTCGACGCCCTTAACGCATGAAATGACTGCGCCAAGGTGAACTCAATGGGAAGTGGCTCGCCACCCCATTGAGCCGCCAACAACTCGCCGCACAAGGCCGAAAAAGTCAATCCCCGCGACCCCATACCGGCGCAAATCCAC
>JBAQDW010000275.1:0-6633 GCA_049286445.1 Rhodoferax sp.
GAGCCTGGTAGGCGTACCCGGGAACGACCATGGTTTTTTTTCGTGCTCTTTTTCTGATTCTGTTGTTGGGCGTCATTTTCTGTTTTATACGTTTCATCTACACCGGCGATGTGCGCTACAAGCAGTACGGCCTGCAGACCCTGAAATGGATTTTGATCGCCGCTTTTGGTTTTTTTGGCGTGCTGATCCTCCAGAAGCTGCTTTGAGGGCCCGCGCCCCTGGCGTCTGATACTGGCAAAGTTTGTGGGGCTATCATTTGCTTTAAGTGTCAAACATAGGTACATTCCCCCCATGCAAATTCCTGTCCATTACACCGGCATTCACCATGCGATGACCCCCTTGGTCATGGTTCATGCCGCGCGCGCGACCCGCGTGTTGGGTGTGGCTGGTTTGCAACAGACCGCCGCACTCACTTAAGCCCGGCGGTCCGCTCTCCTTTCTTCTCAAGCGCAAACCATAGACTGCCGGGCATTGTCCTCGCGCGGTGGCGACCTTCTGTGGTTTCAGAGGCGTCGCACTCCAATGGAACGCCTCACCATGCAAACAACTTCGACGCTGGTCACGGAGCGCACGCTCACCGAGCTTGACTTCGCACGACTGAGCAAACTGGCCCATCTGAATGCGCCGCAGTGGGTGACTGATTTGTTAGACGGGGTCGATATTCTGGATGCTCGCGAGGTGTCCTCGGACACCGTCACGATGTACTCCACCGTGGAATGCCAAGACCTGCACACCGGCCACCGTCAGCAACTCACCGTCTGCTACCCAACCGATGCTGAACCGGCCATTGGGTTTGTGTCGGTGCTCTCGCCCGTGGGTTGCAGCTTGTTGGGGCTGCGCGCCGGTGACGTTGCCCGCTGGCAGATGCCCAGCGGGGAGGGCGGTGGCGCGCGTGTCATGTCGGTCGTGTTTCAGCCGGAAGCCTCGGGCGACTACACCTTGTAGCTGGCAGCAACGCCCACATCGGTGTTGCCTTATCGACTTTTCCATTCACCGGACGGGTGTCGTCTGCCGATGCAGCAGGCATGACCACGTTCTTTTGCAAGGATTTACATCACTATGGCTTTAACCTCAATTCTTGCGCTCACTGACTTTTCGCGCGATGGCGACAGAGCGTTGGCGCGTGCCGGCGAAATTGCGCGCGGACACCAAGCGGTGTTGCGAATCATGTACCAGCCTTCGGGCACGCATCCCGAGTGCCTGGACCCGGACACCCGCTTGGTTCAAACTGCCGCAGCCATGGCCCGGCGCTTGGGACTGACAGTGCGCGCCGTTGGCACAGGCGACTATTCGCGCAACAACATCTTGTTGCAGGCTGAGAAAGCCAAGCTGTTGGTGTTGCCGCTGCGCAGCGAGCAGGGCGTTTTGGGTCCGTGGTTCGCGGGCCCTGATGCGATTCGTTTTGCGCGAGACTGCCGTTGTCCCGTGCTGTTGGTGCGCGGCGCGGTGCAAAGGCAGCTGCGCCAAATCATTGTGGGTGTTGATTTGACGTCCTCGTCACACCACCGCGCCAAGTTCGCCTGCCTGCTGGACCGCGACGCCGAGGTGGAGTTGTTTCATGCGGTCAGCACGTTTGACGAGCGCCCTTTGCGCGCGGGTGAAGTGGATCGCCAAATGTCACACCGCTACCGAAACAACCGCCTCGAACAAGAGGCCCGAGCAAAACTAGAGCGCATGACCCAGACCTTGCCGTCGCAAGCGGTGCCCGTGGTCTCATTGGCGCCTATCGGCGAACAGGTCGAGCACCTCATGGCGCGGCTGGCCTTGACGGATGCCGACTTGGTGGTGGTGGGCAAGAGCCGCAGGCACGCTGCGGTGGATTGGTTACTGGGCAGCACCGCCCACGACCTGCTGGCCCAGTCGCCTTGCGATGTGATGGTGGTGCCCGATGATTTCACCGTGTCGGCCACCGGCGCGCCCGTGCCCCACTTCAGGTCCCTCCCGGTGCGCAAGCAAGCCGCATGGCCCGCCCACTGGTCACCATAAGGGGCAGGAAGCGGGGTGGGGTTCACGGCAGAGTCGAGAGGTGAATGAAGACGGTGTCACCGGCCACGGTGGTGTCATGGCAATACAAAGCGCTGCCCGGGAGAGTGGCGCAACAGGAGGGTGGTATGCATATCAATTTGAGAAGCCTCTGGATTGGGCTGATCTTTCAGCAGGTGCGGGGCTATCGGAGGGTCGCCACGGCCCTGCCAAAAAGTGTCGCGTCCAGCTGGCCACTGGCGCCGCAGACACGGCGCGACTGCGCCCCGTCCCGGCGCGATGACCTCTTGAACCCGCTGGAGTTTCACGGCAAGCGCCCCTCGCAGCAGGGCGCACCCCAGCCACCCGCAGGCCAACGGACCCGGTGACATGGGGGTCGTGCGGGCGGTTCAAGTCAACCCAAATCGGAAGCTGGACACCGTCACCGCGTTGAAAAACGTGGCCTCGTGGTAGACGCAAGTACCGGGGTCGTCACCGGCTGCACCCACTGCCACCATGAGCGGCAGCAAGTGCTCTTCGCGCGGGTGGGCCTGGCGGGCGGCGGGGGCGGTGGCCCAAGCGCGCAAGTGCGCTTCGCGTTGCTGCGGGCTGGCGTGCACCAGGCTGTTTTGCAGCCAGGCGTCAAACGCGGCGGATGGCGCTTGGCCGCGCGGACCGAGTTCTCGCAGATTGTGGTAGCTCAGCCCACTGCCCACAATCAAAATGCCCTCCTCTCGCAACGGCCGCAAGGCGCGCCCGGCAGCGAGGTGGGTCTCGGGGTCAAGCCCTTGCTGCAAGGACAGCTGCAGCACCGGAATGTCAGCTTGCGGCACCATCACGGCCAGCGGCGCATAGGTGCCGTGGTCAAAGCCGCGTTGCGCATCTTGGGCTGAGTCGATGCCCGCTTGGGTCAACAAGGCGTGGACGCGTGCCGCCACGGTGGGGGCCCCCGGCGCGGCGTAGTTGATTTGATAAGTGGACGCGGGAAAGCCAGAGTAGTCGTAAATCATGCCCGGCTGGGGCGTGCTTTGGACCGTGAAGACCGGCGCCTCCCAGTGGGCAGACACCATCAGAATGGCTTTCGGTGGTGAGGGCAAGCTGGCTGGCATGGCCTTCAACGAGGCGGCTAAGGGGGCATAACCGCGCGCCTGGTCTGGCATCCAGGGCCACGGTCCACCGCCATGAGAAATAAAGTAAGTGGGCTGGGGAAACATGGTGAAACCTCGCAAAACAGTGAAGTGGTCTCTACTGTAGGCCGGTACGCCCGCCTGTAGGCCCCGCTGGTTTTGTCGGCAGCGTTCAGTGCCGGCGAACGATCAAGCCTGCAGGGGCCAGAGGTTTACCGGCTGCGGCCGGCTTTGTAAGCTGCTTTCTGGGTTTGAATTTGAACGCCGCCCAGGCCTTTGGCCTGTGCCAAGCGGGCAATCGAGGTGGCGGCATGGGCGTGGGTGATGGCCAGGCCGAGGGCGTCTGCTGCGTCTGCGCCTGGCAAGCTCGGCAGCGCCAGCAGGCGTTTCACCATTTCTTGAATCTGGGTTTTATCGGCACGTCCATACCCCACCACCGCCTGTTTCATCTGTAGCGCGGTGTATTCAGCCACCGGCAAGTCCATTGACACCAGGGCCGTGACGGCCGCCCCGCGGGCTTGACCCAGCAGCAAGGTGGATTGGGGGTTGACGTTGACGAACACAATCTCAACCGAGGCGCAATCGGGCTCATAACGGTGCACCACTTCGCGAATGCCGTCAAACAGCACCTTAAGCCGCGCGGGCAGCAGGTCTTTTTCGATGTGCATGGTGCTGATGGTGCCGCTGGCCACGTAGCCCAGGTGAGGGCCATCGACATCAATCACCCCAAAACCGGTGACCCGCAGACCGGGGTCAATACCGAGTATTCTCATTTGCTCATCTTTTGATAGTGGCTTGCGCAGGTGGCATAAGGGCTAGAGGTCGAAATACCATCTAACCGAATGAAAAAACACCGGCGCGGCAAAGCACAGGCCATCGACCCGGTCCAGCAACCCGCCCGCACCCGTGGTGCCTTGAATTTCGTTGTGCCACAGTGGCACACCCCGGTCGCGCTTGATGGCTTTCATGACAAAGTGCCCCAAGGTGCCGGCCACGCAAGCAACAAAAGCCATGGCGAACGCCTGACCCGGCACAAACGGCGTGATGCCCGCCAGCGCCGCCCCCAACACACTGCCGGCCACCAACCCCGCAACCCAGCTCGGCCCGTTGAAACTGTGGCTAATGGCGGCTGCGGTGGGCGCACGCTGAAGTTTGCGTGACACCAAATGCTGGGTCACCATGGCGGTCTGCACCACCAACACCAAAAAAAACACCAGAAACGCACTTTTGCCGTTGTACTTGGGGAACGCCAGCAACAGCAGCGCCGGCACGTGGCTCATGCCGTAAATGCACACCATGATGCCCCACTGCAGCTTGGCGTTTCGCTCCAGAAAACGCTGCGGGTCGTTGGCCAGCGCACTCACCACCGGAATCGCCAAAAACACATACACCGGGATGAACACCGTGAATAAATTGAAATGGCGGGTGCCCACCAACCAATACTGCAAGGGCAACACCACAAAGAACGCCAGCACCAGGCTGCGGTGGTCGCCACGCCGTGTAGGGGAGAGGGTCATGAACTCCCGCAGGGCAAAAAACGACAACAGTGCAAACAGCACCAAAGCCACCCTGTCGCCGGCCAACCAACCGACCCAGAACACCAGCCCCATGACCCAACTGGTGCGCAGCACGCCATCGGCATTGCTCAACTCTTTGCGCCTGCGCAGCGCCACGGCCTCGTCTTCAGGCTCTCGCAGGGACAACACCACCAGCACGGCGGTGACCACCGTCAACAAGCCAAAGACGAGGAAGAAAAGGGCGCCGACCTGTTGGCTGGCAGATAAGTTTTTAAGCGACTGGTACATGCTCAAACGTCTCTCAGCGCGATGACGGCACTGCGCGCCCGGTCCAAAAAGACACGACGCGCTTCACCCTCTTGCAGGTGAATCGGTGCGCCAAAGGTGACCGAGCACAGCACCGGCACCGGCACCACCTCGCCTTTGGGCATGACGCGCTGCACATTGTTGATCCAGGCCGGAATCAGCTCTACCTTGGGGTACTTGTGGGCCAGGTTGTACAGCCCGGCCTTGAAGGCCTGCGGCTCTTCGGCGTGGCCGCGTGTGCCCTCCGGGAACAAGATGATGGAGTCGCCCTGGTCCAGCGCGTCAAACAGCGGCTCCAAAGGGTCTTCTTCGCTGCTGCGGTCGCGCGAGACATAGATGACGTTGAACACGGCGGTGGTGATCCATTGCCGAAAAGGGGTTTTGGTCCAATAGTCTTTGGCCGCTATGGCACGGGTGCGGGCCCGAAGTTCTTTGGGCAGGGCAGCCCAAATCATCACCAAGTCGGCGTGGCTTTGGTGGTTGGCAAAGTAAATGCGCTGTTCCGCCTTGGGCGGGCAGCCCCACCACCGGGCCTGCGAGCCGGTTAAGAAGCGGATCAGACCCAGCAGGAAGTAACTCATCACGGTGGCACGCATGCGGCCATCATACAGAGCCGCGTTACGGTGGGGGTCGGCCCCGTTCAGGGCAGGCTGGCATCGCCCATGCGGCCCACAATCACGCTGGCACGCCCCGCCACGTAGCTGGAATTGGGCAGTTTTTGGAAGTATTTGGGCCGGGGCAGCATCACCGCCAGCCGGGCCGCTTCGTAGGCTTGCAGTTTGGCGGCTGGTTTGCGAAAGTAGTGTTGCGCGGCCGCCTCGGCGCCAAAAATACCATCGCCCCATTCCACGCTGTTGAGGTAGATCTCCAAAATGCGCTCCTTGCTGAGCAGCGCCTCCAGCAGCATCGTCAAGACAAACTCCTGCCCTTTGCGCAGAAAAGTGCGCTCGCCGGACAAAAACAAATTCTTGGCCAGCTGCTGCGTGATGGTGGAGCCGCCATAGACTTTGGCGGGACGCGGCATGGTTTTGCCTTTGGCGGCGGCCGCTTCGGCGCGCTGGGCGGCACTGGCTTCCGCCTTGGCGTTTCGTTGCCAGGCTTTTTCCAACGCGTCCCAGTCCACGCCGTCATGGTTGCTGAAACCATCGTCCTCACTGGCGACCACCGCGCGTTTGAGCTGATTGGAGATTTGGGCGTAAGGCACCCACTGCTGGCGCCAAGGCAGGGCGCCTTTTTCATTCACCACCCGCCAGGCCTCGGAGCGTTGAAAGGCCGTGGACTGGGGGTTGACGACGACCATGGCGGCAATGCGCGCCACAAAATAAAGCTGCAGCAGCAGCATCGCCAACGCCACCAAACCCAACCAACGAAGAAAGGATTTCATGGCGATGGACGTTTAAGCCAACGTGGCCCGTAGTTCGGCCAACACCTGTTGCGACGGCGGCAGCACCCCGCGCCAGACCACAAACGCCTCGGCGGCCTGCTCAACCAGCATGCCCAGACCATCACGGGGCTGGGCGCCGTGTTCACGCGCCCACGTCATGAACCCTTGGGCCGCTGGGCCGTACATCATGTCGTAGGCCAAGGCCCCGGGCTTTAAGGTGCTGGCCGCGACGGGAACGGCACCGCCGCCCAGGCTGCTGGCGGTGGCGTTGATAATGACATCAAAATCACCCTCTAGCCCTTGCAGCGTCTGCGCAAGCAGCTCTGTTTTTTGTAGC
>JBAQDW010000276.1:0-4660 GCA_049286445.1 Rhodoferax sp.
AGGTAGTTCGCATGCTGTGCGCGGGCGTGGTACATGGCGATTTGTCCGAGTTCAATATTTTGTTGGGTGCCGATGGTCCTGTGATCATTGACTTGCCGCAAGCGGTTGATGCCGCCGGAAACAACCACGCGCAACGTATGTTGCTGCGTGATGTTGACAATCTGCGCGTTTTTTTTGGACGCCACAGCCCAGACTTGTTGAACACTGACTTCGGGCCGGAAATCTGGGACCTCTATGTGCGTGGCTTGCTGTCGCCTGAGACTGTTTTAACGGGCCGCTTTGCGCACAAAACTGGTGCCGTCGATGTGGGTGCAGTGCTGCGTGAAATTGACGACGCTCACGCCGAAGAGCAAGCCCGCCGCCTGCGAATGTCGGTGAGCAAGCCGGTTTAGCGCAGAGCGTTGCGGCGCTAACTAAATCAGCGAGCTTGGCGTTAGCTCAAGCGCTGGCGCATACCCGGTGAGAGCCAGAGGCTTTGGTTGGCGTCGACGATCAACCCATCCATGGCTGGGGTGCGTGAAATCAATGACTGCCCTCGCTTGCTGCCTGAAACCATGATGGCGGTGCCCAAACCGTTGATATCTTCCAAGCTGTCGCTGATCAACGCGATGCCGTGCGGGCCTTGGGTGGGATAGCCGTTCTTGGGGTCAAGAATATGATGAAGACGCTTGCCGTCACGGATAAAAAAGCGCTCGTAATCACCAGAGGCCGCTACAAACCCGCGAGTCATCTCCACCGCGCCCAATACCTTGTCAGGTTGGCGTGGGTCCCGAAGTCCAATGCGCCAAGGGCGTTGGTTCAAGGTGCCATTCACAATCACGTCGCCACCGCCGTTGATCATGGCGTTATTTACGCCATGGGACTGAAGCTGTTGCAAGCCGGCTTGCAGAATGGGCAGCTTGGCGATGCCCCCTAGGTCGAGGCGCATGCCCCGTTTTTTCAAATAGGCAGTGCCGGTCTGTTCGTCAAGAACCAAGCCATCGCGCTGACCTACTAAGCGAAGCGTTCGCTGCACCTCTGTTGGCGAAGGAACCATCGGGCTGTTAACGTCAAAATTCCAACCCTGCAAGGAACCGACTGTGGCATCGAAGGCACCCTTGCTGGTGAGATTCGCGTGACGTGCCATCAAGAGAACTTGCATCAACTCTTTCGGCACGATCACTGGTTGAATGCCCGCCATCAGATTGATGGCATTGAGCGCGCTAACCGGCTGGTATCGGCTCATCATGTCCGCTAGGCGCGTCATCTCCGTCAACGCGGCAGATGATGCTTTTTCCAATAGCCGGGCGTCGGCACCCTGCAGCGTCAAGTCAACGCGGGTACCCATTAGTGTGCGAGACGCTTGGTGAATACCCGTGGCCGCGAAAACGGGCGGAATCACCAATCCAAAGGCCATCAGTGGCAACGCCAAGGCCATGCGACGCCGGCCAAGTTGAACGGATTCAGAGGCTGGTTTAGGCATGGCGTTTAATCTGCGTTTAGACGGACTGATCGGCCATGTAGTCAACAGCTGCCTTGACTTCGTCGTCTGTCAACGAGGCGCCGGCACCCCGTGCGGGCATCATGCCTTTGGCACCCGTGAAGCCTTCAATCGCATGTTTGTAAAGTACTTCTTTGCCCTGCGCAATTCGAGGGCCCCAGTCTGCCTTGTCACCCGGCTTGGGCGCGCCCGCCACGCCCGCAGCGTGGCACAAAGCACATGTTTTGCCGTAGACGGATTTGCCAACGGGGTTGTCCGCAACAGGGGTCGCTGCCACCACTGCGGGGGCTGGCGTTTCAGCAACGGCAGGCGCGGGGGCGTCTTTTTGACCACAGGCCGTCAATGCAGCCAAGCTTAGTGCCGACAAAATCAGCGTCAATTTTTTCATCAATAGCTCCAAAAAAATCGCGGGGTACCGCCCACTCGGAATCAATAGGGCCGATGTTCGCATGAATGAGACAAAGTTGACACGCCCAGACCGAACTGTGTGTCAAATTCTTCCCTTAGATCAAGGAAGTAATAGGGGTAATCCCCCAGTATCCACCCTGCCAAAAAAAACAATATGGCAGAAACTTTTCGGCCCAATCACTCGGTGAGCGGACGAGCCACTTAAAACAAGGATCTCATCATGAGTCAGGACAAAGAGCTGAACCCCAAGACTGAAGCTGGCATGGGCCGGCGGAGGTTTATCAATACGGCAGCGCTTGCCGGTCTTGCCGGCGTCGTGGCATGCACAGACAAAAGTACACCTGCGGCATCGGCACCAGTCGCACCGGCTGCGCCGATCAAGGGTGGAGCGAGTGGCAGCGTTGATTACAGCAAGTACGAGGTTCATCCCGGCCAGCTCGACGATTACTATGCCTTTTCGTCTGGTGGTCACTCAGGGGATTGCCGTATTTACGGTTTGCCGTCCGGTCGCCTGCTTAAGAGCATCCCGGTCTTCAACATGGACTGCATGGTGGGCTGGGGCATCACCAACGAGTCGAAGAAAATTATTGGCACCAAGGCCGACGGTAGCGTCAAGTACAAAACGGGTGATACGCACCACGTGCACCCCTCGTACAAGGACGGCACCTATGACGGCAAGTACATGTTCGTCAACGACAAGATCCACGGCCGCTTGGCGCGTGTCCGTATGGATACGATGGAAACCGACAAAATCGTCGAACTGCCGCTGGTGCAGGGTTTTCACGGCACCTTCCCCGACAAACGCGACCCCGTAGACCAAGCCATCAACCACACCACGCGCGTTTTCTGCGGGGGTGAATTCAGCATTCCCTTGGACAACAATGGCAAGAACATGGATGCCACGGCCGACTACCGCTCCATCTTTACCTGCGTGGATTCCGAAAGCATGGAAGTGCGTTGGCAGGTGCTGATCGACGGCAACTGTGACCTGGTCGCAACGTCTTACGACGGCAAGCTTGCCGCTACCAATCAGTACAACACTGAAAACGGCTATCACTATGAAGACATGATGTCGGCCGAGATGGATGCCTGCCTCTTCTTCAACATCGCGCGCATCGAAGAAGCTGTCAAGGCGGGCAAGTTTAAGAACTACGGTGGCTCCAAAGTTCCCGTGGTCGATGGCACCAAGGCCAGCAACCCCGATCCTAAAACCTCGTTGGTCTGTTACGTGCCGGTGTCCAAGAACCCGCACGGTGTGAATGCCAGCCCGGATGGCAAGTACTACGCCTGCTCCGGCAAGCTCTCACCCACTGCCACGCTGATCGAGCACGCTCTGGTGCTGAAGTGGTTCGACGGTGAGCTTAAAGAAGTCCGCGAAACCGTGGTGGCTGAGCCTGAAATCGGTCTGGGCCCGCTGCACACCGGCTTTGACGGCCGCGGCAACGCCTACACCACCCTGTTTCTGGACAGCCAGATCGTCAAGTGGAACGTGGAGGCCGCCATCAAGTCCTTCAAGGGCGACAAAACCGCCCAGCCCGTGGTGGACCGCCTTGACGTGATGTACCAGCCCGGTCACGGTTTCACCTCTATGGGGGAGACCAAGGACGCCGATGGCAAGTATTTCCTGTCGGACAACAAATTTTCCAAAGACCGCTTCCTGCCCGTCGGCCCGTTGCACCCCGAGACCGGGCAGCTGATTGACATCAGCGGCGAGAAGATGGTGCTTGTGCATGACCACTCGTTGTACTCGGAGCCACATGACTCCATCATCATTCCGCGCAACCTCATCCGCACGCGCCAGGTATATGACCTCGACGAGTTCCCGCTCGCCGTCAAGGATGCAAAGGACTGCCGCGTGGAGCGCAAGGGCAAGAAGGTCACTGTGTACCTGACTTCCCAGGCCCCCGCGTTCGGCCTGCGCGAGTGGACCGTGAAGCGGGGTGACGAGGTGACCATCATCCTGACCAACCTCGACAAGGTGGAAGACTTGACGCACGGCTTGGCCATTCCGAAGTACGACATTAACTTCATCGTGAATCCGCAGCAGACCCAATCGGTTACCTTCATTGCTGACAAGCCAGGTGTGTACTGGGCTTATTGCACGAACTTCTGTCACGCTTTGCATTTGGAAATGCGCTCGCGTATGTTGGTCGAGGCGTAAAAACCCCCGCTTGGGGCAGCACGATTAACGGGCTGCCCTTTTCTTGTTTGGATGCTTGATGTTCATGCCGAAATTTCGCCTTTTGTCGGTTCTTTGGGTCGCGCTCTTTCTTGCTCTTACTGCGCTCTCTCCGGGTGTTCAGGCGGCGGGTTCGGGCACTTACGAAGCCGAACTGCCGGCTGACCTAGCGACCGCGAAGGACATGTGCGCGCTGCTGCCATGCAAGGATGTATTCCCGGGTGCCACCCATTTTTCCGAGCGCAAGGGTCAGCCGCCCTACGTCGAAGCCTATGACAAGGCGGATGACGGCCGCCAATTGTTGGGTTATGTGATGCTCTCGACGGACATCACCGATACCCCCGCCTATTCGGGCAAGCCGGTCGTCACCTTGATTGGCATGGATAAAACCGGTCGGTTTGTCGGGGTCAAAGTTCTTAAACACTCCGAACCGATTCTGCTGTTGGGCATTCCCGAATCTGCGCTGCTGAAATTCAACGACCAGTACCTTGGCCAATCGGTGGCTGACAAGATTGAAATTGGCCAGTCACGGCCCGATGAGGGTGTGGTCGGCCTGGATGCCATTTCTGGCGCCACCGTCACGGTGATTGCGC
>JBAQDW010000277.1:0-1567 GCA_049286445.1 Rhodoferax sp.
CCGACTGCCATGTGATTTTGCGCGGTGGCAAAGCGCCCAATTACGACGCGGCCAGCGTTGCCGCCGCGTGCCAAGACTTGGAAAAAGCCAAGCTGCCCGCGACACTGATGGTGGATTGCAGCCACGCCAACAGCAGCAAGCAGCATGAAAAACAGCTTGAAGTGGCCCGCGACATTGCGGCTCAGATTGCGGGCGGCTCAACTTGCGTGTTTGGCGTGATGGTGGAGAGCCATTTGAAGGCGGGCGCACAGAAGTTCACGCCGGGCAAAGACGAATCGAGCGCGCTGAACTACGGCCAAAGCATCACCGATGCCTGTTTGGGTTGGGACGATTCGCTGGCGTCGCTGGAGGCTTTGTCCGAAGCCGTGAAGGCGCGTCGCGCGCGTTAAGAGGCTGACCTTGGGGTGGGACGGGTTTTATAGTGTTTTAGGCTTGTAGCCCTTGTCCCACCTGCGCGATTCACTCTCTATTTTGTAGCGCCTGAAGCAGTTTTTGGTGGATTCCACCAAAGCCGCCGTTGCTCATGCAAACGATGTAGTCGCCCGCGCGCGCCTGCGCCGTGATCGTGGCGACCAACGCTTCGAGCTTGTTGGACACCACCGCACGTTCCCCCATGGGGCGGAGTGCTTCAGTGGCGTCCCAATCCAGCCCGGCGCTGTGGCAAAAGGCCAGGTCCGCTTGTTCCAGGCTCCACGGCAGCTGGGCTTTCATGGCCCCCAGTTTCATGGTGTTGGAGCGGGGCTCAAACACCGCCAAAATCCGCTCGTTGGCATGAACGCGGCGTTTCAGGCCGTCCAGCGTGGTTCGAATGGCCGTGGGGTGGTGGGCAAAGTCGTCGATCACCGTGATCCGCCCGCCCTCAGCAGCCACGGTGCCACGCACCTCCATGCGCCGCTTCACGTTCTCAAATGACCCCAAGGCCTGGCCTGCCACCTCAGGCGATACGCCCAAATGTTCTGCCGCCGCGATCGCTGCCAAGGCATTGAGTTGGTTGTGAACCCCGCTCAGTTCCCATTGCACATGGCCCACCGTTTTACCGTGCATCAACACGTCAAAGTCGTGCGGTTCGCCAACCGATGTGAAGTCACTCACGGTGGCGCCAAAACTGCGCACCTCGCTCCAGCAGCCGGTGTGCAGAACGCGGGCCAGGCTGTCCTCCAGGCCATTGACGACCACGCGACCCGTCCCGGGCACGGTGCGTACCAGGTGATGGAACTGCCGCTCAATGGCGGGCAAGTCATCAAAAATGTCGGCGTGGTCAAACTCGAGATTGTTGAGAACCGCCGTGCGGGGTCGGTAATGCACGAACTTGCTGCGCTTGTCGAAAAAGGCGGTGTCGTATTCGTCTGCTTCGATGACAAAGGCCTTGCCTTGCCCCAGGCGCGCGGAAACCCCAAAGTTCATGGGGACGCCGCCCACCAGAAAGCCGGGTTGTAACTTCGCTTGCTCCAAAATCCAGGCCGTCATGGCGGTGGTCGTTGTTTTGCCGTGGGTGCCCGCGATGGCGATCACATGGCGACCTTGCAAAACATGCTCACTCAGCCATTGGGGTCCGCTGGTATAGGGC
>JBAQDW010000278.1:0-4951 GCA_049286445.1 Rhodoferax sp.
CTCGGTTAAAGAGGGTGAACCTGTGCAGAAGCCGGAACGCTCGTTTGGGGCAGGACTGAGCCGGCAGCGTCAATAATTGACAATAATTGGGACATCCCTTGTCCATCCAGCCATCCAAAATGGGCCCCACCAAATGCTGTTAGCTCCAGACGATCTCGACCAGTTCTTCAAATTGCACCGGGCACTCATATTCTTCGTGAACCAGCGCCTCAATATTATTTCCGATAACGTCACCACGGCGCAGGAACTCGCAGCCCTGTCGCCGCAAGTTCGGCTCAAAGTCCGTGATGCTTTGAATGACAACCTCGACCTGATCGCGTCCTTCGTCGCTGAAAATCCGGCCCATTTGACAGAAGACGAGCTCGACATCGTTCGTTCTTGGCGACATCTTGTATCCGGCAGGTTCTACATGTTCCGGGAGCTCAAGAACTACACCGTGTTTCTCTGCCCAAGCTCCCCCGTCATCGCCTACGGCGTCGTTGCTTTGTCCCAACCGTTTGAGGACTTGACGGGGCCCCACTTGCCAATACTGATTCAGACGGTCTTGTTGCCCTTTAAAAACATGATTGTTTACGACGGCTTGATGACTTCTTACAACGTCTCGTTTGGCCCTGGCATCCGGCGAAATTTGAACCAGGATTTCAAGGCCGCCAAGGAGCGCCACGGAATTGTCACGTCGTTGCCGATGTCAAACACGCTCTTGGCACCGAAAGCGCCGAAAGCCAAGCGGCTGCCGACGCCGCCCTCCAAGGAGGAAAAGGACCGAAGCCTCAACGTCGTGCTCGGCTTGATCGACTCGTTTTGCAAAGAACATTTGACCGAAGAGTACGCCGAACTTTGCCGCAAGTTGGCCGAAAAACTGGCCCGAAAGCGGCCCTCGCCCTTGCTCCAGGGCAGCTCGAATGCGTGGGCAAGCGCCATCGTTCGGGCCATAGGCGGGGTCAACTTCTTGCACGACAAGAGTCAGGCACTTTATATGCGCTCAACTGACATCGACCAGCTTCTGGGAACCAGCCCAAGCAACGCGGCAGCGAAGCTGGCAGCAATCCGGAAGATGCTGAAAATTTCCCAACTTGATCCGAATTGGACCTTGCCGAGCCGTCTCAAAGACAACCCGTTGGTCTGGATGATTCAGGTCAATGGATTCACAGTGGATATTCGGCATGCTTCCAGGGAAATGCAGGAGATGGCTTTCTACAAGGGGTTGATTCCGTATATCCCGGCAGATCGCCAATAGGTTTCACTCAAAATTCAATGCAATGGAAGTTTTGCTTTCTGGCCTCGCAAGCCGGCCAAAATAGGAGGCAAACTCAGTTGAGTCGAGTCGAGTCGAGTCGGGTGGGCTGCCGAAACAGTGCCCTCAAGGGGCGCGGAATTTATCCCTGGGAATTGAATGGGGTCACCCGCTTCCAAACCACCCCTGCCGAATTCGCCCAGATGACAGTCGTGCAACACGCCCCAGTCAGCAGCTTACCGTCGAGACCTGATTGGCCGGCAACACGCCGCCATCGCCCGTGTTAACGTCCCCCTCTTTTAATTCCCTGGATGGCCTGCCTTGTTTCTGTCTCTGCCTGAGTACCTCGTCATGCTGAAATCTTTCGCCCGCGAGTTGGGGGCGGGGGTGATCATTGTGCTGGTGGCGTTTTTAATTTCACGGGTGCTGCGCCGGGTGATTCACACCTTGCGGGAGTCGCGCAGTCTGTCCAACAGCATGGCCAACCGGCTGCAAACCTTTCGCCAGCGGGTCATCGTGACGGTGACGCTGTTGGTGCTCATGCAGGTGTCGGGCGTGTTTGACAACGCCTGGGCGTTTATTTCAACCGCCCTGCTCACCGTGGCGCTGGGCTTTGTGGCGGCCTGGAGCATTTTGAGCAACGCCACCGCAGCGGTGCTGGTGCTCATTTTGCGGCCCTTTCGCATTGGTGACACGGTGGAGCTGATGGACCCCACGGGTGAGCCCATGGGCGGAACGGTGACCGACATGAACCTGATGTTCACCACCCTCACGCTGCCTCCGCAAGAAGGTGACTCGCCCGAGCGGCCCATGCTGCTGAATGTGCCCAATAATCTGTTTTTTCAGCGCGTGCTGCGCACCCGCTCCCGCCACAAACCCGACAGCCGGGCCGCTTTTTTCTCTGATCCAGAAGACTGAGCGCCGCTGCTTCAGGGCGCTTCCAGCATCTGCCCCACCACACCCAGCGAGAACCCCAGGATGGCGCCCATGGCCGGTGCCCAGCGGCGGCGCATTTTGGCTTGCGGCGCAATATCCTGAAACACCGAGTACAAGATGCCCCCGGTGGCCAGTAGCATGACGGCCGACACCACCTGCGGATAGGCGGACAGCCACAGGTAACCAGACGCGCCCGCAACCGGGCCCAGCAGGGCCATGAGCGCGAACATGAGAATGATTCTGCGAGAGCTAAGCTCTTGTGATTGGCGCAGTTCACGGTAAGCGTTGAAGCCCTCGGGCACGTTCTGCAAAGCAATCAGCCCGGCCAGCAACACCACATGCTCACCGCCCACGGCGCAGACCGCACCCAAGGCGATGGACTCGGGCACAAAATCGGCCAGCATGGACAAAAATTGGCTGGCCGGGGTGCCGTGGTTGTACAGCGCCCAATCCAGTCCCATGAAAATCAGACCCCCCAAGATCAGAAAGAACGCCGCCGAGACCGGCTGAAGATGGGCCATGCCCTGCGGCACCAGCACCAGCATGACGGCAGCCAACAGGGCGCCACCACCCAACGCCAAAATGCTGTGGCGAAACTCCCGCTCCAGCCACAAGGGCCGAATTTTCTCCACACTGGCCAATGCCCCACCCAGTGGCATGGCCAGGCCGGCCAGCAGAGTGAGCGCGATCACGCCCCACAGGTTGATTAGCGCCATCGCTGCAAAGCGCCTGTTTTAACGAACTCGCAATTTGCCGGTGCCGCTGCCGTCGCCTTGAAGAATTTCACCAATCTCAGCCGCGTCGTCAAAGCCGTGGGCCTTGAAGATGGCCAGCACGGCGTCCACGGCCTCAGGCGCGCAGGTCACGAGCAAGCCACCGCTGGTTTGCGGATCAGACAGCAAGGCCTGGTTGAGCGGATCAAAACCGGGCGCCAGTTCCACGTCGTGACCGTAGCCGGCCCAGTTGCGCCCCGACGCGCCGGTGACCATGCCTTGGGCGGCGAGTTCGCGCACACCGCTCAGCAAGGGCACACGGTCCCAGTCAATTTGCACGGTGCATTGGGCGCCGCGCGCCAGTTCCAGCGTGTGGCCAGCCAAGCCAAAACCGGTCACGTCGGTCAGGGCGTGGACGCCGTCCAGCGCGGCCAAGTCGGGGCCGGGGGTGTTTAACTGGGTGGTGACGGCAATCATTTGCGCGTAGCCTTCGGCGCTGAGTTTCTCTTTCTTGAGCGCGGCCGACAAAATGCCCACGCCCAGTGGTTTGCCCAAAATCAGGCGGTCACCCACGCGGGCGTCCGCATTGCGCTTGACGCGCCTGGGGTGAACCAGACCCATGGCGACCAGGCCATAAATGGCCTCGACCGAATCAATGGTATGCCCGCCCGCAATCGGGATGCCCGCTGCACGGCAAACCGAGGCACCGCCTTCGAGCACTTTGGCAATGGTGGCGGTGGACAGCACGTTGATGGGCATGCCCACCAAAGCCAGCGCCATGATGGGAGTGCCGCCCATGGCGTACACGTCAGAGATGGCGTTGGTGGCGGCAATGCGGCCAAACTCAAAAGGGTCGTCCACGATGGGCATGAAGAAGTCGGTGGTGGCAATCAGCGCCTGCTCGTCGTTGAGCTTGTAAACGGCGGCGTCGTCCGCGGTTTCAATGCCGACCATGAGCGCTTGGGGCATGGGCATGGCGGTGATGCCCTTCAAAATTTCGGACAAAACGCCGGGGGCGATCTTGCAGCCGCAGCCACCGCCATGCGACAGGCTTGTGAGGCGAGGCTCAGAGGGCAGGTGGGGCGTGGGTTCGACAAGGGTTGTGGTGGATGTCGTAGGGGTCGGGGTCGTCATGTCAATCTCCAATGAAGCGTCGAGTTTAGGGGCGTTGTGAAGCTGAGGGAGCCGCCAAGGTTTTGACCAGTTGAAGCAGCAACTGCTGTTCACGCGCAGGTTCAAACAGCGGCGCGCGGGCCTCACATTGCTGGCGCAGCAGCGGCAAAAAGGTAGCGTCCTCGCGGCAGCGCAGCAACAGTTTGGCTAAAGTCGCGTCATCGCCGAATTCAAAGTATCCCGAGTAGTGGGGACCGAGCATGCCCACATTGCCGTCAATGTGAGACGCCAAGACCGGCGTGCCGCTTTGCACGGCTTCCAAAATCACATGGGCACCGCCTTCCATCTGGCTGGGGTGCACCAGCACATGGGCGCGCTGAATGCGCTGACGCGCCTGCCCATGGGGCAAACCGCCCAACCAGCGGTAGCCTGGACAGCGTTGAGCCGTGTGCTCAGCCGCTTGCCGCCAGTGCGGCTCCAGCGCAGCGCCAATGTGGTCCAGCAGCACATCGGATCGATCTGCGAGACGCACGGCAGCACGCCAATAGGTCACGGGGTCTTTTTCCTCGCGCAAGTGGCCCACCATGAGTGCACGCAAGTGGCGTTTGGGTTTTTCCAAACTAACGCGGCGCTTGGCCGACTGAAAAATGACCTGCGCTTTGGGCTGCAGCGCCACTGGCAGCGCGCCAATGCCGCAGGTTTGCAACACTACCAATTGAGCCGCCACATGCAAAGCGCGTTGCGCTGATCCGTCCATGTGAATGTCGCGGTACAAATCCGTACCCGTCAACACCACGGCCAACGCCTGCGCGCGCTCTTTGTGCGCCCAAGCCAGTGCAGACGGCGCTGATTTGCGCGCATGCAAAGCCAACATCACGTCCGCGCCCTCACCTTGCCAACTGCTGGCCACGGTGGTTCGATAGTGGGGCTGCAAGAGACGCGACCACCGCCATGC
>JBAQDW010000279.1:0-5212 GCA_049286445.1 Rhodoferax sp.
CAGCACGTTGACAACGCCGTCGATTTACAGGCCATCGCGATGCGGGTAGAAGAGTTGCGCCGGGCAACCAATTGACAGCTCGGGGAAACGCTGATGAACAGGAGAATGAAATGAAAGCTGTGTTCGCCTTGGTGAGCTTGCTGATGGTTGTGGCAGTGATTGGATTGCTGAGCAAAAAACAAATCTCCCCTCTCATGCCAACAGGTTTGCCGCCTGACATCTCATCTGAAGGCAGCGTGCCACCGGCATTGACGAACGTGCCCATTCAGAAACTGCCCGATCAGTACAAGAAAGCCTTGGATGAGGCGATGCAAAAACCTCGCGGAGAAGAAACCACGCCCTAGTGGTCTGGGCGCTCAGGTAGCCGCGGCCAGACCGTTGCGAAAATGCGCTTGCACCCGTGTCGTGGCCAAGGCGGCATCTCTGGCCACCAGTGCGGCCATCACCGCGCGGTGTTCCTGCAGTGATTCTTCAATGCGTCCTGATTTCAACAGGGAGTTGTGCCGGTTGAGTTTCATCACTTTGCGCAAATCGCTCACCATCTGATTGCGCCAGCGGTTATTCGCGATTTCAAGCAATCGCATATGAAAACGTTCGTTGACTTCAAAAAACAGCTCCCGGTTCAGCTGGGCTGGTTGTGCTGCCGCTTCCAATTCCTCGTGCAAGTCTTTCAAGTCTTGCAGCTGCGCGTCAGTGGCTTGGCTGGCCACCACGCCTGCCGCGTCGGATTCCAGCAGGCTCAGCAGGTGGTACACCTCAAACAAATCTTGCTCTGACACTTCGGTCACGTAGGCACCGCGACGCACTTTCATCGTCACCAGTCCCTCGGCTGCCAAGACCTTCAATGCCTCACGCAACGGGGTGCGGCTGATGCCGTACGCCTCTGCAATTTTCAGCTCATCAATCCAACTCCCCGGTTCGAGCTCGCGGCTGAAGATGCGCTGGCGCAAAAGTTCTGCTACTTCTTCGTACAGGGCGCGGTGTGAGAGGGCAGGGCTTGGCATGCACAGAATTGTAAGCTTGAAACAATTTTCTTAATCAATAATTATAAATAACGTAAACTACGATTCGCTCAAGGCTGATGCGACTTAGGTTGGCATCAGCGTCCGATTTCACCAATTCACTCACCCTGAACGGCAGCCGTCATGACCTCAAAACCACCTGAATTCCAATCTGCCAACTTGGAGGCTTGGGCCAAGGCCGCAGCCAAGTCGGCCCCGCAAGGCGATGTGAGCGCACTGAACTGGGTCACCCCAGATGGCATCACGGTCAAGCCGCTGTACACCGCCGCCGACACACAAGGCTTGGCTTACACCGATACCTTGCCCGGGTTTGAGCCCTATTTGCGCGGGCCTCAAGCCACCATGTACGCGGTGCGCCCTTGGACCATTCGCCAGTACGCTGGGTTTTCAACGGCCGAAGAGTCCAATGCGTTCTACCGCAAGGCGCTGGCTGCGGGCGGGCAGGGCGTGTCAGTGGCGTTCGACTTGGCCACTCATCGGGGCTACGACTCGGATCATCCGCGCGTGACCGGTGACGTGGGCAAAGCCGGTGTGGCGATTGACTCCGTCGAAGACATGAAAATTCTCTTTGACCAAATTCCGTTGGACAAAGTCAGCGTCTCCATGACCATGAACGGCGCCGTGCTGCCCGTGCTGGCCGGTTATGTGGTGGCGGCGGAAGAGCAGGGCGTGAGTCAAGACCAGCTCTCAGGAACGATTCAGAACGACATCCTGAAAGAGTTCATGGTGCGCAACACCTACATCTACCCACCCGAGCCGTCGATGCGCATCATTGGCGACATCATTGAATACACGGCCAAGAACATGCCGAAGTTCAACTCCATCTCCATCTCGGGCTATCACATGCAGGAAGCCGGCGCGAATCAAGCGCTGGAACTGGCCTTTACCTTGGCTGACGGCAAAGAGTATGTGAAAACCGCCATTGCCAAGGGCATGGACGTGGATGCTTTTGCCGGACGTTTGAGCTTTTTCTGGGCCATTGGCATGAACTTTTACCTGGAAGTGGCCAAGATGCGCGCCGCGCGCTTGCTGTGGTGCCGCATCATGAAAGGGTTTGATGCCAAGAGCCCCAAGAGCCTGATGCTGCGCACCCACTGCCAAACCAGTGGTTGGAGCTTGACTGAACAAGACCCCTACAACAACGTCGTGCGAACCACCATTGAAGCGATGGCCGCTGTGTTTGGCGGCACCCAAAGCCTGCACACCAACAGCTTTGACGAAGCCATTGCGCTACCGACCGAGTTTTCTGCGCGCATTGCCCGCAACACCCAGCTCATCATTCAAGAAGAAACCCACATCCCCCACGTGATCGACCCATGGGCTGGCAGCTACATGATGGAGAAGCTGACGCAAGACATGGCGGATGCAGCGTGGACCCTCATTGAAGAGGTTGAAGGCATGGGCGGCATGACCAAGGCGGTAGACAGCGGCTGGGCCAAGCTCAAAATTGAAGCCGCAGCGGCTGAAAAGCAGGCCCGCATTGACAGCGGCAAAGACGTGATTGTGGGCGTCAATAAATACAAGCTCAAGACCGAAGACGCGATTGAGACACGCGATATTGACAACGTGGTGGTGCGCGAAGGGCAAATCAAACGATTGAACGATATCAAGGAAAAAAGGGACTCATCCCAAGTGGAACAAGCGTTAGGCGCTATCACCTCTGCAGCAGAATCAGGTGAGGGCAACCTGTTGGACCTGTCTATCAAGGCCATGCGTTTGCGCGCCACAGTGGGCGAAATCAGCGACGCGATGGAATCTGTTTACGGGCGCCACCGCGCCGATACTCAAAAGGTGACCGGTGTGTATGCAGCCGCTTATGACTCTGCTGAGGGCTGGGACGCTCTCAAATCTGAAATTAATGCTTTTGCAGAAATCGAAGGCCGTCGCCCCCGCGTGATGATTTCCAAGCTGGGCCAAGACGGTCATGACCGAGGTGCCAAAGTGGTGGCCACGGCCTTTGCTGACCTTGGCTTTGACGTCGACATGGGCCCGCTGTTTCAAACCCCTGAAGAGTGCGCGCGCCAAGCCATTGAAAACGACGTGCATGCCGTGGGCGTGAGCACCTTGGCCGCGGGTCACAAAACGCTGGTGCCCGCGATCATTGCCGAGCTCAAGAAGCAGGGCGCGGACGACATCATCGTGTTTGTGGGGGGTGTGATTCCGCGCCAAGATTACGAGATGCTGTACGAGGCGGGCGTAAAAGGCATTTACGGCCCCGGCACCCCGATTCCTGCGAGTGCGAAGGATGTGTTGGAGCAGATCAAGAAGGCCATTGCCTGAGCTGAACTTAACCGGAACCCCGTTCATGAACATGATGCAAACGCCGGCTCGCGAGGTCAACTCTGGCAAAAGCGGGGTGACGGTGGCCGCCATTGTGGCAACAGACGCCAGTGGGCTCAAGCAACGCCGCACCATTGCCAAAGCCATCACGCTGCTCGAATCCACCCGCGCTGACCACCGGGCTCAGGCGGACGATTTACTCACCGCCCTGTTGCCGCACACTGGCAAGTCTTTTCGCCTAGGTATTAGCGGCGTGCCGGGCGTGGGGAAATCCACCTTCATTGAAGCGCTGGGTTTGTACCTGATTGAGCAGGGGCATCGGGTGGCAGTGCTCACCATTGACCCTTCCAGCACCGTGTCGGGCGGCTCCATTTTGGGCGACAAGACCCGCATGGAGGGGCTCTCAGTGCATGAGCAGGCCTATATTCGCCCCAGCCCCAGCAGCGGCACGCTGGGCGGTGTGGCAGAGAAAACGCGCGAAGCCATGCTGGTGTGTGAGGCGGCGGGCTATGACGTGGTCATTGTGGAGACCGTTGGCGTTGGCCAATCGGAAACGGCGGTGGCCAACATGACCGATATGTTTGTACTGATGCAACTGCCCAACGCCGGTGATGATTTGCAGGCCATCAAAAAAGGTGTCATGGAGTTGGCCGATCTGGTGGCGATCAACAAGGTGGACCTGGACCCCATTGCCGCTCAGCGGGCGCAGTTGCAAATCAAATCGGCCATGCAGTTATTGGGCCTCTTTGGCAGCCATGACGATAAAAACTGGCGCCCCAAAGCGATTCAGCTCAGTGCGCTCAAGGCCCAAGGCGTGGACCAGTTTTGGGATGCCGTCACCGAATTCCGAACCTTGCAGACTGCCAACGGCAAGCTGCACCAACGCCGTCAAGCGCAGTCGCTGGCTTGGATGTGGGAGCGCATTGACGCGGGGCTGAAGCAAGCTTTTCGTCAAAACCCTCAGGTCAAAGCCCTTTTGCCCTCACTGATTGACGAGGTGAAAGCAGGGCGAATGGCGGCCTCCACTGCAGCACGAAATATGCTTCTAGCCCATACTGATACTGCGCAAGCAGCTATAAAAACAGTAGTAAAGCAAGACCAAAAAAACTGACTTTAAAGAGAGAGCACACCATGCACGACATACTTGAAAAACTGGAAGCCAAGCGCCAACTCGCGCGCCTGGGCGGAGGCCAAAAACGCATTGATGCCCAGCATAAAAAGGGCAAGCTCACCGCCCGCGAGCGACTGGAGCTGCTGCTGGACGAGGGCACGTTTGAAGAGTGGGACATGTTTGTGGAGCACCGCTGTGTCGATTTCGGCATGCAAGACCAAAAGATCCCGGGCGACGGTGTGGTGACGGGCTACGGCATGATCAATGGCCGTTTGGTGTTTGTCTTCAGCCAAGATTTCACCGTGTTTGGGGGCGCTTTGTCTGAAGCGCATGCCGAGAAAATCTGCAAGGTGATGGACCAGGCGATGAAAGTCGGCGCGCCGGTGATTGGTTTGAATGACTCGGGCGGCGCGCGTATTCAAGAAGGCGTGGCCTCTTTGGGTGGCTACGCCGACGTGTTTCAGCGCAACGTGATGGCCAGCGGGGTGGTGCCACAGATCAGCATGATCATGGGGCCTTGCGCGGGCGGCGCAGTGTATTCACCGGCCATGACGGACTTCATCTTCATGGTCAAAGACAGCTCGTACATGTTCGTCACCGGCCCTGAGGTGGTGAAAACCGTGACGCACGAAACCGTGACAGCCGAAGAGCTGGGCGGGGCCATCAGCCACACCACCAAGAGCGGCGTTGCAGACTTGGCCTTTGACAACGATGTGGAAGCGCTGCTCATGCTGCGCCGCCTCTACAACTACCTGCCCCTCAACAACCGCGAAAAAGCACCCGTGCGCCGTGGCGGCGA
>JBAQDW010000280.1:0-2877 GCA_049286445.1 Rhodoferax sp.
TGGGGATTGAAGCGCAAGAATCGCTACACATTAAATAGCAACCCCACAAGCTTTGACAAGGGCTAGCGGCCTAAAATTCACTCAAATCCCTTGTCAAACTAATCTACAAAAGCCTCAAGGCATCCGCTACACATTAAATAGCAACACCACAAGCTTTGACAAGGACTAGAGGCCCATTCAGCGCATCCATCAGCACCAAGGAAGCATCCCCGCAAGCAGCCCAAGCAAGCCAGCAGCGACAATCACCCCCTGCGACCCGCTCGCCCGCAAGCCCATTCGGCCAGCCAGCCTCGCCCGATTCACACCTTCCAAAGACCACCCTATGACCGACGACCTCAACCGACACCACGAACTCAAGAAAATGGAACTCTGCGCCGCCTGCGCGGGCATCCAACGCAACTGGCGCCGCGCCCCCGGTCACCCCGAGCTGATGCAAGGCACCAACCGCACCGAGACCCACAAACACGGCGTGGTCAACATCACCAAATACTGCTGCGAACGCTGCGGCACCAATTGGGAATACGAAAACAACAAAGTCAACCGCCACGCCGGTTGGTCCGTGATCGGCGGCTGATCACGCCCGCCATGAAGCTTCATGTGCGCACCCTGCGCCGAGGTGACGAGTACGCGCTGCGCAAGGTGTTTTATTCGTCGGTGCACGAGTTGGCCTGCAAGGACTACACGCCAGAGCAACTGGCTGCGTGGGCGCCTGAGGCTTATGAAGTGGGCCTCTGGGCTGAACGCATTCGAAGCACTCCGCCTTTCATTGTGGACGCCAGCGGCGTCGTGGCAGGCTTTGCCGTGCTGCGAGAAGACGGCACGATTGACCAGTTCTTTGTTACCCCCGCATTCGCTGGCCAAGGTGTGGCGCGCATGCTGATGGCGCACATTCACCAGCAAGCAGCGCGCCGGGGCCTGACCGAACTGCAGGCCGACGTGAGCCTGACCGCCGAGCCGTTCTTTTTGATGAGCGGCTTTGAGGTGGAGGGCCGCCACGAGGTAGCACGCACCGAGGTGTCTTTGTCCTACGCACGAATGCGCAAGCGGCTGCGAATTGGCGCTGTTTAGGGGTCGGCAAGGTCTGCAAAGTGGCGTATTCTTGAAGCTATGAGTATTCACAAACCCTTCTCCATGATTCGGGAGTTTCACTTAGCCGACTGGTTCACCCTGGGCAATGCAGTCTGTGGCACTGGGGCCTTGTTCGCCATGATGACTTACCTGAAAGCCAATGACGTTCTGCACGTGTACTTTGCTTGTGCACTGGTGGTGGCCGCGCTGATTTTTGATGTGCTGGATGGGCGCATTGCCCGCTGGCGGCAAAAAACCTCGGCCATGGGGCGAGAGTTGGATTCGCTGGCTGACATCATCTCATTTGGCGTAGCCCCGGCCGTGATCGCTTATGGCTGCGGGATGCAGGGCTTGTACGACCGCATTGTGCTGATCTGTTTTGTGGCCTGCGGCGTCTCAAGGCTGGCGCGCTACAACGTCACCGCGGAGACGCTGTCTGACGGCGGGGACAAGGTGAAATATTTTGAGGGCACGCCAATTCCGACATCTGTCTTGCTGGTGCTGCTGCTGACCTGGGCGGCTTCGCAGGGCGCGGTCGGCGAGGCGATGTGGTTTGGCAAAGTCAGCTTGGGGGGCTTTACGCTGCACCCCTTGGTGCTGCTGTTTGCCCTCTCGGGCTCGCTCATGGTGAGCCGCATTCGAATTCCCAAGCTGTAAGCAAGGCCGCAATGACCCCAGATGGCATGGGCAGACGATTCATTTAGACCCAACGTCACGGGTTCCAAACGGACACTTGTACCAACAGTTAAACAGATCGGCCCGCTTTAGTTTGCTCCTTTTTTAATAGCTGCTTGCGCAGTTCCCATATGGGCTAGAGGCCTGTTTCTCACTCACCATGCTGAACGAATAAGGTGGCTGAGTCCGCGCGCTTAATGCTTAAGAGCAAGTGCCATTCGCCCCTTAGACCGGCACCACAGAGATACCGCTGGCGGGCAAGCGCAGCGTGAGTGCATCGCCCAGCGCCCAAGGGTGTTCGACATCGGTAGAGACCACGAAGATGGCACCCAGTGCGGTCTCTACGGTGAGCTCATAGACACTCCCCAGATAAGCCTGCTTGGCCACCACGCCGGGCAAGCCGTCTTCACCGGCGCGGCCAACGATCCAGGTTTCCGGGCGAATCGCTGCCTTCACGGGGCCGGGTTTGACGGGGTGCAATGCTTTCAGCACCAAATCACCCACCCGAACGGTGCCGTTGGCCTCGGCCACGCCAGGAAATAACATGGCTTCACCCATAAACCCGGCCACAAACTCGCTGTTGGGGCGCACGTACAAGTCATTCGGACTGCCCGCTTGGGCGATGACACCGAGGTCCATGACAATGATCTGGTCACTCACAGCCAGTGCCTCGCTTTGGTCGTGGGTGACGTAGGCCACAGTCAGACCCAAGCGCTGTTGCAGGCCGCGAATTTCTTCGCGCATGGAGCGGCGCAAGCGCGCATCCAGGTTGGACAGGGGCTCGTCAAACAGCAGCACGGAGGGCTCCAGCACCAGCGCACGGGCCACCGCCACACGCTGCTGCTGACCGCCTGATAACTCACTGGGCAGGCGCGCATCGAAACCCGTCAGGCCGACTGCCGCCATGGCCACATGGGCACGCTCTCGCGTCTCTTGGGGCTTGATGCCGCTGACGCTTAAGCCGTAGCCCACGTTCTCGATCACGGTCATGTGAGGAAACAAGGCGTAGCTTTGAAAGACCATGCTGACGTTGCGCTCAGCGGGGCCCAAACGGGTGACATCGACCCCGTCAATCAAAATTTGACCGCCACTGGGGCTTTCCAGTCCCGCAATCATGCGCAGGGTGGTGGTTTT
>JBAQDW010000281.1:0-2106 GCA_049286445.1 Rhodoferax sp.
AACGTAGTTCAAAGTTCATGACAACCCCGCACTGAAATCGCGATAGGCCACTTTACTCAAAATCTTCAGATTCTTCAACAAAATCAATCGCTTGCGCTAATGGCTTCCATTAGAAATTAGGGCTAATTGGAAATTTGGGTTGAACATCGGAGAAGTCCCGAACATCGACATGACTCACCAAGCGAAAAATCACGCTGCCAATTAGATAGCAATGTCTTCAATTTCTACTTGAGGTAGCTGATGGGGGTCGAACCTATGACAACAGGAATCAAAATCCTGAGTTTCAATTATTTCCTTTTGTTGATCTCTGTAGTGAAGTCCATATAAATCAGCAACTTAACGAGTTTCTATTGTGGAAAGTCACCGCTCAAGTGTTGATTTTTGTGCGCCAAAATAGTGCATTACGGCAGGTATAGCGCAGGTATGGCGTTTCCGTGGCGGCACAGCGCAGGTATGGGGCGGTACGGATTGATCAACTTTCAGGGGCTAGAAATCGCAAGACCAAAGAAAGATTCATCAGTTAATTTGTCAACCACGCACGAACTCAGCGCAGGGTTAATTGAGCGCCTGGCCGCATTGATGCCGCTGACGCTGCGTGATCTTGACCAACCCACCATAGAGGCATGGGCCGCCAAAGAAGGTTTGATCCGCCCGTCGTCTGCCCGCCTTGCATGGCGACTGTTGACCGTGTTTCTGACCTGGTGCGGGGAACAGCCCGCCTATGCCAGCCTGTTGCCTGCCAAAAACCCGGCCAAGACCAAAAAGGCCCGCGAGGCACTGGGCAAGTGCTGGCATAAAGAAGGACGTGCTGCAAAAAGGCCAATTGGCCGCATGGTTTGCCGCCGTGCAACAGCTTCAAAACCCGGTCATTGCGGCCTGCATTCAAATGATGCTGCTGACCGGTGCCCGGCCCGGCGAAGTGCTGGCGCTGCGCTGGGAGGATGTCAACACCCAATGGAAAGGAATCAGCATCCGCGACAAGGTGGACGGCACCCGCGAGATACCGGCAACGCCCTACATGCTGCACCTGCTGGCCGCCCTGCCCCGCCGCACCATGACAGACCCAAAAACTGGGGCAAAGATTGCCAACCCGTGGGTATTTTCGAGCCCCACCAGCGCGACCGGGTGCCTGACCGAGCCCAACAACCCGCACACCCGCGCATGCAAGGCCGCCGGGCTGGAGGGGTTGACCTTGCACGGCCTGCGCCGGTCATTCAAGAGCCTGACCGAGTGGCTGGAAGTGCCGGTGGGTGTGGTTGCACCGATTCAGGGCCACAAGCCCAGTGCCACGGCTGAAAAGCATTACACGGTGCGCCCGCTGGAGCTGTTGCGCCTGCACCATGAGCGCATCGAGGCTTGGATTTTGGATCAGGCGGGGATTGTGTTTGACGCCAAGGCTGCGCCGGGTGGGTTGCGAGTAGTTGGCAAAGTTTGAATATGGTTATTGACACCATCATTAATTATGGCTAGAGTAACCATATGAAGGCAGTAAGAATTTTCTACGATAAGACGGTCCTTCCTGGCGGAGCCATCGTGCAAATGACTATATGGCAATTGCCGCGCTCCACCCAAGAGCGCCCTCATGGGCTGAAGTACAGCCTGTTTTATGGCGGGCCAGACGGACGCATTGTGGGTTACGACAACGAAAGTGGCAAAGGCGACCATAAGCACATCAGGGATGTGGAAAAGCGCTACAAATTTATCGACGTTGAGACGATGGTGGCTGATTTTTTGGCTGATGTGGAAAGGATAAGAAATGAACACGACGAATAAAGTCCAAGTGAATGTGGGAAGCCTTGCCGATATGGGCAAGCGCTTTGCTGGCGCATGGAACAAGGCGGCTGCCGGTGAACCGGTTCAAGAAACCCACGTCACATTTCTGGATGTGCAGACCATGTTGGACACCTTGTCACCCAGACGTTTGGAGTTGCTACGCCACGTCCGCCAACACGGGGCCGGAAATGTACGCGAGTTGGCACAGACACTGGGGCGTGATTACAAAAATGTACATCAAGATGTCGTGGTACTGGAGTCCGCTGGGCTTTTGGTGCGCGATGGCCGAAAGCTGGCTGCGCCGTGGGATGAGTTGCAGGCCAATGTGTCGTT
>JBAQDW010000282.1:0-1752 GCA_049286445.1 Rhodoferax sp.
AAGGAGTACAGTTCATGTTGGATGCAGTATGTAAATATTTGCCTTCACCATTAGATAAAGATGATATTAAAGGTACAGACCCAAGAACAGATCTTGAGGTATCAAGAAAACCAGACGTAAAAGAGCCTTTCGCGGCTTTAGCATTTAAGATTGCTACCGATCCTTTCGTAGGAAGATTGGCATTCTTCAGAGCATACTCTGGAAGATTAGATGCAGGTTCTTATATCTTGAACACCCGTTCAGGAGATAAAGAAAGAATCTCAAGAATTTACCAAATGCACGCTAACAAGCAAAATCCTGTAGATTATATTGAAGCAGGTGATATTGGTGCAGCGGTAGGTTTTAAATCGATCAAAACTGGTGATACAATGTGTGACGAGAAAAACCCGATCATTCTAGAATCGATGGTTTTCCCTGATCCAGTAATTGGTATCGCTGTAGAACCTAAAACTAAGGCAGATCAGGATAAAATGGGTAACGCTCTAGCTAAATTAGCTGAAGAAGATCCTACTTTCCAGGTTAAAACTGACGAAGCTTCTGGTCAAACGATTATCTCAGGAATGGGTGAACTTCACCTTGATATTCTTGTAGATCGTATGAGAAGAGAATTTAAAGTTGAGGTTAACCAAGGTGAGCCACAAGTAGAATATAAAGAAAACCTTACAATGGTTGCGGCACACAGAGAAGTTTACAAAAAACAATCAGGTGGTCGTGGTAAATTTGCAGATATTCAGTTCGAATTAGGCCCAACCGATGACGGTAAAGCTGGTTTAGTATTCGTAAATGAAATTAAAGGTGGTAACATTCCAAGAGAATTTATCCCATCTGTAGAAAAAGGTTTCAAAGAATCTATGAAAAACGGTCCTTTAGCAGGATTTGAAGTAGAAGGAATTAAAGTAACTTTGAAAGACGGATCTTTCCACGCAGTGGATTCAGATGCATTATCTTTCGAACTTGCAGCAAAAATGGGCTTTAGAGAAGCAGGTAAAAAAGCGAAACCAGTAATCATGGAACCGATCATGAAATTGGAAGTAGTAACTCCAGAAGAATACATGGGAGATATCGTTGGTGACCTTAACAGAAGAAGAGGAACAGTAAACGGTATGGATGACAGAAACAACGCGAAAGTAATCAAAGGATTCGTTCCACTTTCAGAGATGTTCGGTTATGTAACTTCATTGAGAACCCTGTCTTCAGGTAGAGCAACATCTTCAATGGAATTCGAAAAATACGAAGCAGCTCCACAAAGTGTCGCTGAAAAAGTAATCGAAAAAGCAAGAGGTTAATATTTAAATTAGATCAAAATGTCACAAAGAATCAGAATAAAATTAAAATCTTACGATTACAATTTGGTAGACAAATCTGCTGAGAAAATCGTAAAAACGGTAAAAGCTACCGGTGCTGTTGTAAACGGTCCGATTCCTTTGCCAACGAATAAGAGAATCTTCACCGTGTTGAGATCTCCTCACGTAAACAAAAAAGCAAGAGAACAGTTCCAATTATCTGCACACAAGCGATTGATGGACATCTATTCTTCTTCTTCTAAAACTGTAGATGCCCTAATGAAATTAGAGTTACCTTCAGGAGTTGACGTAGAAATTAAAGTGTGATAAATTTGCACATTGCGATAATTATAGAAATCCGTTCTCGAAAGAGAGCGGATTTTTTTTGCGATGTCCTACCTGAATGCTCTATCTCTAAGGAGCCACAAGATTTAGTCTTCGATCCATGATCAGTCGCGCTCTCCACTAT
>JBAQDW010000283.1:0-4339 GCA_049286445.1 Rhodoferax sp.
CCTCTCCCCCAACCCCTCTCCACCCCCGCCGGGGGGATCAGGGGAGCTCAACAGCCCTATTTGGCCAACGCTTTGTCTGGGGTGGCGTTCACGTGCAACGGCCAACATTCAAACTCGCCGGGAACCGCGTGAGCTTGGGACGCCACTGATGCTGTTTGTGTTCGCTTTGAAGGTTGGCGGCTCACGGTGAACTCGACCACTTCCAACACGCGGCCACATAGGGTTGTTGGCTCCCCTTTCTCGCCCGGCGGGGCGGGAGAGGGGTTGGGGGTGAGAGTGGGGGTTGCAGCGCAAGAATTGCTACATCGTTGATAGCTGCTTACGCAGGTACAGCAAGGGCTACAGGCCAAAAACACCCCTCATCCATGAACGCAGGGGGTTGCTGAAGCCGCACGCTCAACGCTTAAGGACGTGCCATTACTCCTAAAGCCTTTACGCCCCCCTGCGTTTAGTCGGTGAATGCCTCGGCCCAGGACAGGGCTTGGAGGTGGGCCCAGTTGATTTGTTGGCTGGTCAGGTTCAGGGTGTCACTGGCTTTTGCAAAGGCGGCGTCATCCTCGTTTTCACAGGCCAGGGTGAGTTCCAAAAACGGAGCCAAGGGCCCTTGCTGGCGAAGCAAGGCGTCCACCACCGTGGCAGGCAGGGCAATGCACTCAATGGCTTGAGCCAGAGGCATCTCTAAAAGGGAGTCCAACAAAGAGAAAACACCCACAATAAAAGCGTCGTCACGCGTTTCAGGCGTGAGCGATTCTGCGGCCAGAAGCTCCATCAGCCGTCCTCGCACCACGGCCAGGTTGGCCACCGCAGGCGATGAGGAGGCACCTTGTGAGGTGGTCAAGAGCAGTGCCGCCCAGCGAAAGAGCTTTTTGAGGCCCAACATCATCACCGCGTGGCGAAACGAGGTGATTTCATGCTTCAGGCCGAAGCCGGCGGAGTTGATAAACCGCAGCAGGTTGAATGACAGCGTGGGGTCTCGCTTCAGTACTTCTTCGATTTCATCGGTACTGGCTTGTTGGCGAACCAAATTCATCAACTGGATGATGGCCGCCTGAGACGGACGAATGGTTTTCCCACTCACCAAAATAGGCCGTGCAAACCAGTAACCTTGAAACAGCGTGAAACCCAGACTTTCAGCCAAGGTAAATTGCGCTTGCGTTTCGACTTTTTCAGCAATCAGGCGGACTGCCGGATTAGTTTTCGCCACGCGCACCAGTGCGGCAAGGCAACCCTCAGGCACCTCCGCGAGATCGATCTTGACGAAGGACGCCAGCGCCAGCCAACTGAGGCGACATTCGGTCAGTACCGATTGGTCAAACGCCAGTCGAAAGCCACGGCGTTTGATGTCTTCCAACGCCAACAGATGGGTTTCAAGGTCGTCGGGGTCGCAGGAGTCCAGTGGCGGAATTTCAAGAATGACCCGGTCAGGAGGCACCAACTCAAGGTGTCCGCTGGCCAGTGTGTCGTGGGTGCAGTTGATGAAGATGAGCTTGCGCTCCATCAACACCTCGCACTCGGCATGGGAGAGCACATTGAACAACAGCGCCGCATCGCTGGCCGAGGTCGGGGCCTTGCCGTGCAAGGAGCGGTCAAATAACTCAAAGCCAAACACCGAGCGATCGGCTTTCAAAATGGCCTGCCGGGCGAAAGCGGCGCTTTCCTGTGCGGTGCCCGTGGGCAGGGTCGGCGAAGGAGGGGTGTGGGGCATGGTGGTGGGCCTGTGGTCGTTGGGGCATTCTAGAGAGTCAAAGCAAGGTCGTTGGGCAACCCGCAGACCCTCTTCATGCCTTGAGCAAGGAGAGCTCTGTTTCGTCAAAACCAGCGGCTCGTCGCGCCTCGAAGTTGAACGGACCCTTGAGGGGTTTGGCGCCGTAAGTGTGGGCCAAGGTGGCGTAGGTGGTGACGTGATCGAGTTGTCTCTCACGGCACAGGTGGCGGTACCAGTGGTTGCCAATCGCGACATGGCCAATTTCATCGCGCAATATGGTGTCCAGTAGGCTCGCCCCCGCGCGGTCGCCGACTGAGATCAATTTGGTTCGTATCGCAGGGGTCACATCCAGCCCCCGTGCTTCCAGGGTGCGCGGCACCAGGGCGAGGCGGGCCACCAGGTCGAGCTTGGTTTTCTCGGCCATTTCCCACAGGCCGTCGTGGGCGGGAAAATCACCATAGCGATAGCCCAGGGTCTGAAGGTGATCGCGCAGCAGCTGAAAGTGCAAAGCTTCCTCTTGGGCGACCTGCAGCCAATCGCTGTAAAAACGTTCTGGCATGCCCTCGAACCGCCAAATGGCGTCCAGGGCCAGGTTAACCGCATTGGCTTCAATATGCGCCAAGGCATGAATCAAAGTCGCTCGACCCTCCACGGTGCCCACCGCGCGTGGTTTGAGCTGGCCGGGGTGCACCAACGCAGGGCGCAAGGGGCGGCCCGGAATGCCCGGGTCGTCGTCAATCCGCTCATGGGGATCAATCGTGAACGCGCACCCCGTTGTGTGGCGAACTTGCGTGGCTTTGTCGTCGGGTGACGCAATGCGTATCAAGCGTTGGGCCAAACCACGCAAAGAAAGCGGCGGGGGCGGTGTGGGGTGGTGTGCGGTATTTGTGGGGGAGGTTGTCATGGGGCGGGCTCAATCCCTACAATTCTAGGCAAGTTGAAAAAGGAATGACCATGGCAATTTATGCGTTGGACGGGGTGGTGCCTCAAGTGTCTGCCTCAGCTTGGGTGGCTGACAGCGCCCAAGTGATCGGGCAAGTGGCGTTGGCGCAAGACGCCAGTGTTTGGTTTGGCGTCGTCATTCGCGGAGACACGGAGACCATCAGCGTGGGCAAGGGTTCCAACATTCAGGACATGAGTGTGCTGCATGCGGATGTGGGCTCGCCCCTGACCGTTGGGGAAGGGGTCACCGTGGGACACAAGGTCATGCTGCATGGTTGCACGATTGGCGACAACTCGCTGATTGGCATTGGTGCGGTGGTGCTCAACGGCGCCAAAATTGGAAAAAATTGCTTGGTGGGAGCAGGTTCCTTGGTGACCGAGGGCAAGGAGTTCGCAGACGGCTCCTTGATCGTCGGCAGCCCGGCTCGCGTGGTTCGTCAGCTCAGTCCAGAGCAGATTGAAGGTTTGCGACTCAGTGCGCAGCATTACGTGAACAACGCCAACCTCTACCGTACAAGCCTGAAAAAACTGGCTTGATTGCGGCCGATGAGCGGGATGTGGGTACGAAAAAAAATATTGAAACGATTGGAACAGTTGAGTGTCTGAAATTCACAAGTTTTTATTTGATGGCTTGCCTGTGCGAGGCGTGGTGGTTCGCCTGACCGAGGCGTGGACCGAGATTTTGCAGCGGCGCGCGTCGGCCAGCGAGGCCAACGCCTATCCCCAGCCGGTGCAGGAGATGTTGGGTGAAATGGTGGCGGCGGCCACTTTGATGCAATCCAACATCAAGTTCAACGGCTCTTTGATTCTGCAGATCTTTGGCGATGGGCCGGTCAAGTTGGCGGTGGCTGAAGTGCAGCCTGATTTTGGGTTGCGAGCCACTGCCACCGTCATTGGTGAGGTGGCGGCTGAGGCGCGACTGAGCGCCATGGTCAATGTGAACAACGAGGGCAAATGCGCCATCACACTCGACCCCAAAACACGTTTTCCAGGGCAGCAGCCCTACCAAGGGGTTGTCCCTTTGTTTGGCGACCAGGGTGAAAAAATAGAGAAGCTGAGTGCTGTTTTGGAGCATTACATGCTTCAGAGTGAACAACTCGACACCACGCTGGTTCTGGCTGCCAATGACAAGGTCGCTGCGGGATTGCTGATTCAACGTCTGCCGTTGGAAGGTGTTGGCAATCTGGAGGGCAGCAGGGTCAGCGAGGCCAATGAGGATGAAATTGGCGTGAATGAGCACTTCAATCGCATCTCGATTCTGGCCTCCACCCTCAAGCGCGAGGAGTTGTTGACGCTGGATGTGGACACCATTCTCCGGCGTCTTTTCTGGGAAGAAAAAGTCATTCGTTTTGACCCCATTGAAGGCGAGGCGGCACCGCGATTTTCCTGCTCCTGCAGCCGAGAGCGGGTGGCCCGCATGCTGGAAGGACTGGGGGAGGCTGAGGCCAAAAGTATCTTGCGAGAGCGAGACAACGTTGAGGTGGGCTGCGAATTTTGTGGCAAGCAGTACCAGTTTGACCCGGTTGATGTCGAGCAAATTTTTAGACCCACCACGGTCCTCCCCCCGCCGAGTGGCGAGGTGCATTAAGAGGCGCATTTGTCGGGCCGGTAGCCGCTGTTTCTTGTTTGCTAGCAGAAAACCCGGCTGTAGGTGAATGGCACTGACAGAGTCGGGTGACGCCTTCGGCTCAC
>JBAQDW010000284.1:0-10070 GCA_049286445.1 Rhodoferax sp.
CCGCAGGTCCACAGATTGAAGTTGCGCATGTGGGTACACAGGCAGGTCTTGTCCATCACCGAGATGTTTTTGGCATCGGGGTGCAGCGCAATTTGCTCGTTGTAGGCGGCGATATAAGAGCAGTTTCCCGTACCGTCGAGCAAGTAGCCATAGGCCTCGCAATTGGGCCGGATGCCCGCCCCAATCGCCGGCGAACTTTTGAGCATGCGCATGGGGTAACCGGTGGGTGAAATGGTGTTCACCACCACATCGTCTTCTGTGGCATTGAAGTAATCTTGTTTGACCTTGTCAGGCAAGCCGCACTCATTGGACACGGTGAAGCGGGTCGCCACCTGAACGCCCGCAGAGCCGTTTTCCAAAAACGAGACCGCGTCACTGCCGGTGAAGATGCCGCCTGCGGCGATGACCGGAATGTCCAGATGCGCGCCCTTCAAAAACTGCACCACTTCGGTCACGATGGTGGCCAGATCATATTGCGCCCAGTCCAGGCCAAAACCCAAGTGCCCCCCTGCCAGCGGACCTTCGACAATGATGTAGTCTGGCAGACGGTTCAAGCGGGAGGTTTTGCGCAAGAACAATTGCAACGCTCGCAAAGAAGACACGATGATGCCCAGCTTGGCGTCATGAAAACGGGGATGGTCGGCAATCAGGGCGAACGACCCCAGGTGCAGGCCTGCACTCAGCGTGATGCCATCAATACCCGCATCCAGCGCTGACGCCATGCGCACCTGCAGCGTCTCGCGCGGGGCATTCATGGTCAGCTTTTCCATGCAGTTGACAAACACCAACCCGTCTCCGGTTTTGGCGGTCATGGTCGCCTCGACGTGCCGCTGGGTGGCCTCTGCCAACACACCCAGGTCAAATTTGATGATGGACTTGTCCGAGTTGGCGATGTTGTGCTTGTAAAACTTGGTTTTTTCTTTGACAAAACTGGTGTCAAAACGGCGGTCCGACACATCGGGCACCATGGCGTCAGAGATGTGGCCAATACCACCAAGCCGAGCGGTTTCCAGCGCCAGTTCAGCGGTCGAGATATCAACCCCCATGCCACCCACCATGATGGGGACATACTCTTTTTTTCCAAACTTCAGGCGAAAATCATCAACTCTTTTCATGGAAATCCTCGGGTACTTCTGCATTCCTCGCCACCATTTGGACATCTGCGCAAAACAGGGGGCGGGGAGAGAAAAATGGCAAACCAAAGCGGCTCTGTCTGCCTTCAATTCTACCCCTCCCTCCTCTCACAGCTGGCTCATGCCTAATGTCCCTACGCGGCTGGAGTAGTTCACTTGGGCGTCCAGTTTTTCCACCTGAACGCGGGCGGGAACGTTGGCATAAACGGCTGATTTCAACCATGCCAATTCGGCATTCAGTTGCGCCTCATCAGCCAGTCGGGTGTGCCACACCCGCTGCTCGGCATTCCAGCGGTAAGCACGGGCTTTGAGCGCGTCTTTGGCCTCAAACGGCGCGTTGGTGGCCTGCAGCCGAAAACTCGGTGACTGGCTGGCTGCCATGATGGTGGCCAAGCCGGTTTGACCCGACTGCGGCAAGGGCTCAGCCAGCACCGCCAAAAGCGCATGGCAATCGACCTCCGCCCGGTGGGCGTCATAAAACCACCCTTTTTTCAAAGCCAAAGCCTCCAGCTTGGCAGAACCCTGCCCTTCGGCTTTCCAATCAATATCCGCAAACGAGCAGCCCCACGCCAACTGCGCAAAAACCGGCAGGCGCGCCTCACAAAATGGTCGGTCAAACGCGGCGTTGTGGGCAATGACCAAATCGACGTTGCTCAGCAGCGTGGCAATCAGGGCCTCATCCAAGTGCTTGCCCTTGACCATATCCGTGGAGATGCCGGTGATGGCCTGAATCTCGGCGGATACCGGCATGCCGGGGTCTTCCAACCCGTCATACACGGTCACCTCGCCCACCGGCAGGCCGGTTGCCGTGTCCACGTCAACGCACAGCAGGGCCAATTCGATGATCTTGTCAGTGGCGTGATTCAACCCCGTGGTTTCAGTGTCCAGCACGACCACGCGGGTGACCGGGCCTTGGGCCACACGCGCAAAGTGATGCACCGGCTGCAGCCGACGGAGCACCCGGTAGTCAGGGTGCGCGGCCACCAAGGCGGCCATGTCAGACACGTTCAGGGGCGCCGCGGGGGTGGACTTGGTCGCTGCCTTGGGTTTGGCGCGGGGTTTGGTTTTGGGCGCGGCCGCGCGGGGCGGCTCGCCATTGTCAAATTCAAGCGAGAGTTGCGGGTCGGTCACAGCGTAGTGCTTTCATGGTCATGTCAAATTCCTTCAGGTCGGCATTAAACCGCACTCCCACCGCACGTGTGCGACAGGCCAGTGGCGTGGCCGCTGTATAAATGCGCCCATGACCCACAAGACATCCGCCTCGCCCCCCTTGAAGCCACTGAGGGGCGTTCACATTCTCAGCTTGGCCCTTAATTTGCCTGGCCCTGCGGCCTTGATGCGGCTTAAACAGATGGGGGCGGTTTGCGTGAAGTTAGAACCGCCGCCTGCCGCTCATGCCCCGTCGGGCGACCCCATGGGGGCTTACAACCGAACTGGCTACGAGGCCCTGCACCAAGGCATTCGGGTGGTGGTGGCTGACCTGAAGACCGAGAAAGGCCAAAAAGCACTGCACCGAGAGTTGGCCAAGGCCGACGTGCTGCTCACCTCTTTTCGTCCCTCAGCCCTGCGTAAACTGGGGCTGGAGTGGCGCACCTTGCGCAAGCAGTACCCCACACTGTCCATGGTGTCTATCGTGGGCGCCCCGGGCGAGCGCGCCGAGGAGCCGGGCCATGACCTGACGTACTTGGCAGAGAACAATTTGGTGACCGGCTTGGAGATGCCCGCCACGCTGTACGCCGACATGGGCGGCTCTTTGATGACAACAGAAGCCGTGTTGCAAGCCACGCTGGTACAGCGGCTCAAAGGCAAAGGCAGTTGGGTTGAAGTGGCTTTGTCCAGCGCAGCCGCCTACCTTGCCCTGCCCCGCACCTGGGGTTTGACCCTGCCCGGCTCCGCCGTGGGTGGCGGCCATGCCGGGTACCGGGTCTACCCGTGCAAAGACGGCCGGGTGGCAGTAGCGGCGTTGGAACCCCACTTTGCCAAAGCGCTGTGCGAGGTGGCGGGCATCACATTGACCAGCGGCGCCGCCATCATGGCGCCTGAAACACACCAGGCGCTTACTGAATTCTTCAGCAGCAAGACGCGCAAAGCACTGGACCAATTGGCGGTGGCACACGACATACCGCTCCATACACTATCAGAATAGTAGCTACTCCCGCTTATTAAACGCGGGTTATAGCCACCTAAACCGCGCAGGCCGTATCGATAGCGGCGTGCAAATATTCGTGCAGGGAAGAGAGGTAGTCAGACGCATATGGCCACGGTATTTTGGGCAAAATTTGACCTTGCAGATCAAAATATCACGCTAACATTTGATAGTAAACAGTTCAGCGCTTACTTTGCAGTAAGTGCATGAATCGCTTTCACCAGCTCATCAACATCTGTTGCCGGGTTGATGCTACCAGTCGCCACCCCATGCTTGCGCAAGCGCTCCGCATGGGTGAGTGCATCGGTCAACTTGGCTTTCAATTGACCATAAACTCCCTTTTGGCCTTTGCCGTACTTCGTAAACCCTGGCTTGGCCTTCAATGCCGCAACGACTTGGTCGCCCACCGACTTCTTTCCAGCAGAATGAAACGGTTGAGCGGAATACCCAAAATGCAGCAGTAACCAAACTTCAAAACACGGTGTGGAAGTAATAGCGACGAACGGCTTACTCTCCGCCCTCAAGTCTTTGGTGCGTTGCACGGCCTCGTCGAAGGTAGTGTGCTTATCCCGGTCAAACACGCAATACACCGTATCAAATGCATCGCCAGCGACCGCGTCCTTGTCATACAGCGCAACTGCATGCGCCACCACGCGATCTGGTGAGACGCCGTCATTGGGCGCTATGCACACCATATGTCGACGAATGCCCAAGTCTTCCAATAAATCACGAAAGTAATGAGGTTCCGTCTTCGTTCCTTCGCAGACGATTAGGTAGCGCTTGTTTCGCACGCGCTCGCGTTTTTGCCGCTGCAACTCCGCACCGGTACGCGCTTTGTGCCTATGAAACAGGTCATCAGAGCCCATAGAAATCCAAATCCTTCAGGAAAGGAATGCCGCCGTAGCGACCATTCAGGTAGCCGCGCTCAATGGCCTCATTGTCGCGTGGGCTGAAGTCGGATAAAGGATACAAGCGAGTCGCGCTCTTGTCATCTTTCTCCATAAACCACACTTGGTCGCGCCGCAACAACTTTTGGCTTAGTAAGGTGGTGTCATGGGTCGTGAAAATCAGCTGCGCCTTGGTTCCCTCGTGGTGCAAGCGTTTGATCAAGTGGTGCACCAGCAATGGGTGCAGGCTGGTATCCAGTTCGTCCACCACCAGCACCCGTTCGTTTTCGATCACGTCTAACCACGGACCTGCAAAGGCAAACAGTGCACGGGTGCCGTCAGACTCCTCCGACTCATCAAACTCCACAGTTTCTGCCGTATTGACGTCTTTATGAAAGAAACGCGGCTCAAGAAATTTCTTGCCCGCCATATCTTTCAAAAACTCATCTCTTATGGCTGCCGGGACGCCCTTGGGAAATGTGTCTGCCGAAAACACCCTTTCTTTCAGCTGAATATCTGCGATGGACAGATCTGCCGAATTCATGAACGCCACAACCCGCTTGCGGTCCTCATCTTTACTACAGCGTTGCATGGTGTACCCCGGGGTGAAGCCGCGCACAGAATCAAACACCCGCAAACGCAACTTGAACCAGTCGTATGCTGGTTTTAACTGCTCGTTATTCAACTGGACAGCCGTGGAAAAGAACAAGGCATTTGGACGGGTTTGCTCTTTCCAAAGTCCATGACGTGTCTTACCGCCCAAAAACGATGTACTGAATTTGAAGGCATCTTTCCCCGCTTCAGCATCAAACACCCGGTGAAACCACTTTTGTGCGCGGCCCAGAGGGTAGGCAATCAACCACTCTTCGGTAAAACGCTCGCGGTTGCAGCAAAAGCCGTACTCGTAGCGAACGCCCTGCTCCACAAAGGTGACTTCAAACTCGCTGTCCGCCGCGCGTGACGCTGCCGTCAGCTTGAACGGCACCACGTCAATGGCATCGCCAGCCTGGCTTTCCTTTTGGGAATTGAGCACCTGCCCTTCCACAAACTGCAGCGCCTGAATCAGCGTGCTTTTGCCCGATGCATTGGGGCCATACAGCACGGTAGAGCGCAGCAAACGGGGTACACCATCATCCTGGTCGGGGATGAAGGTGTTGAGCGATTCCAGCTCACTGTAAGCGGAGGCGGCCATATTGAGCGTCTGGCGCTCCAGGATGGACCGGTAATTGGTAACCGAAAACTCGATAAGCATGACCTAATCGTACACCTTCATGCCAATTTTTGCGTGAAAAACGTAAAAAACCTTATCTATTGCAATTTACTCCACCCCGAAAACGCCTGTTGCCACAGATGGCAAATTTAACAGCATGTGCCCAAACATGTTGCGGTTTGAGTTGCCACAATACCCTTCGCATCCTAACGTGTGAGCCGCAGAGCCACATGATTGACGATGCCCCTTCCCAGCCTTTGCAGACAATGAACTGCTGATCTACTGATTTTTAGTCAACAACACCACCGCCCGCGCCTCCATCGCCTGCCCCAACCCCACCGGCCCCATCTTCTCTGCCGTCTTGGCTTTCACATTGACTTGATCGACCTCCACGCCCAGCGCTTTGGCGATGCTGGCGCGCATGGCGGGCATGTGGGGCATCAGTTTGGGGGCTTGGGCGATGACGGTGCTGTCGACGTTGCCAATCTCGTAGCCCTTTTCGCGCACCCGGCGGGCGGCTTCGGTCAACAGAACAGCGGAGTCTGCGCCTTTGAAGCGCACGTCGGTGTCCGGAAAATGGGTGCCAATGTCGCCCATGGCGGCTGCGCCCAGCAAGGCGTCGGTAATGGCGTGCAAGAGCACATCGGCATCCGAGTGGCCCAGTAGCCCCAAGTGAAACGGCACCTCAACGCCGCCCAAGATCAGCTTGCGCCCTTCTACCAAGGCGTGAATGTCCCATCCTTCTCCGACTCTGATCTTCATACGGGTTCTTTCCATAAAGCAGGAATGGCCGGCGCAGCGCGCGCCTGCAGCACGGCTTCGGCCAGGGCAAAGTCTTCTGGGTAGGTGACTTTGAAATTTTGGGCGCTGCCCGGCACCAATTTGGGTTTCAGGCCCAGGGCCTCCATGGCGCTGGATTCGTCCGTGACTTGGTCCCCGGCTTGCACCAAGGCGGCCATCAGCACGCCGATGCGAAACATTTGCGGGGTTTGGGCCAGCCATTTGTCGCTGCGGTCCAGCGTTTTGTCCACCCGCCCAACGACCTCACTCTTCAGCGTGTCTGGCAACTTGTGCGCCAACAGACCCCCCACAGGATCGTCTTCGCAGGCGTCAATCAGGGCGTTGATTTGCACCGGCGTCACCAAGCAGCGGGCGGCGTCGTGCACCAAGGCCCAATCTTGCGCCACGGCGCCTTTGATCAACAGCGCTTCTAAACCGTTAAAAACGCTTGCAGCCCTTGTCAACCCTCCGCAAGGCGCTATTGAAATAGAAGCATTTTGCGCAGAAAGAAAGGTGTCATCAGGGGCCACCACCACCACGGTTTGCGTCAAGCGGGGCACGGCGTCAAACGCCGCCAAGGTGTGCAGCACCATGGGTTGGCCCGCCAGCATTTGGTATTGCTTGGGGCCAGCAGCGCCGGAGCGAGAACCCGTGCCAGCACAGGGAATCAGGGCCCAGAAACGCACTGGGGTGGGGGAATTGGGGGTGTGAGGTGGGGTCAAAGTGGGCCCATTCTAAAATCCAATGCATTGAAGCTGCCTGACACCCCCCTGCCCTGCGCCGTGAGGGTGTTTTGTTGTTTTTGTTTTTTGAAATCAAGGCGCTTTAAGTCGCCCTCAGCAGGTTATTCATGGATTTACCCAAACTGAACCCCGGCAAACGCTTCACCCTGCCCCGCCCCACCGGCTCGGCCGACGCCCTATTGCTGGCCCAGTTGGGTGTGCGTGAAAAAAAAGCCGGCAAGATCACCGCCATCATCACCGCCAACGCAGCTGACGCCCAGCGCTTGATTGATGAGATGGCGTTTTTCGAGCCCAGCCTGCGCTGCGTGCTGTTTCCCGACTGGGAAACCCTGCCCTACGACACGTTTTCCCCGCACCAAGACTTGATCAGCGAGCGCTTGGCCACGCTGTGGCGCATCAGCCAGCGCGAAAAAGAAACCGGTGCCGACGTGGTGGTGGTGCCTGCCACAACGGCGCTGTACCGGCTGGCGCCGCCCAGTTTCTTGGCTGGCTACACGTTTGAGTTCAAGGTCAAACAAAAGCTGAACGAAGCCAAGCTCAAGGCCCAACTGACCTTAGCGGGTTACAGCCATGTGACGCAAGTGGTCAGCCCAGGTGAATACGCCGTGCGCGGTGGCTTGATTGACCTGTTTCCCATGGGCAGCTTGGTGCCGTTTCGGGTGGACTTGTTTGACGACGAGATCGACAGCATTCGCACCTTTGACCCGGACACCCAGCGCAGCCTGTACCCGGTGCCCGAAGTGCGCCTGCTGCCCGGGCGCGAATTCCCGATGGACGACGACGCGCGTGCACGCTTTCGCAGCCGCTGGCGCGAGCTGCTCGAAGGTGACCCCACCAAGAGCCGCATTTACAAAGACATTGGCAATGGCGTGGCCACGGCGGGCATTGAGTACTACCTGCCGCTGTTTTTTGAAGACACCGCCACCGTGTTTGACTACCTGGGCAGCGACGCCACGGTGGTTTTGCATGGCGACTTGGAGCCCGCGTTTCAGCATTTTTGGCAAGACACCAAAGACCGCTACCGTCTGCTGGGCACCGACCCCGAACGCCCGGTGCTGCCGCCCGATTCCTTGTTCCTGAGCACGGAGCAGTTCTACGCCCGGGCCAATGCCTACCCTCAGCTCGCCATTCGTCCCAAAGCGACGACGGACGGCACCCCTTCGACGTCGGACTACGCCGAGTTCGAGGCGCTGCCCGTGATGTCCGTGGTGCGCGGTGCTGAAGAGCCGCTGGCCCGGCTCAAAGACCACATGCGCAACACCCAGCAGCGCACGCTGGTGTTAGCCGAGAGCGATGGCCGACGGGCCAGTTTGTTGGACTTTTTGCACGCCTCGCAGTTCAGGCCGCCCGCTTTCGACTCGCTGGCCGAGTTTCAGGCCAGCGAAGAGCCGATTGGCATTGCCACTTCCATGCTCAACGTCGGCTTTGCCTGGCTCGAGGCCGGCATTGACTTTGTGACTGAGACCGAGCTTTTTGCCAGTGGCCCCACCACCCGGCGCCGCAAAAAGCAAGAACAGGTGAGCGATGTTGAAGCGCTCATCAAAGACCTGAGTGAGCTCAATTTGGGCGACCCGGTGGTGCACTCCGCCCACGGCATTGGCCGCTACCGGGGCTTGATCAACCTCGATTTAGGCAACAAGCTGCCCAACGGCGAGCCTGAGTTACAAGAGTTTTTGCACTTGGAGTACGCCGACAAGGCCACTTTGTATGTGCCGGTCAGTCAGCTTCAGCTTATCAGCCGTTACACCGGGGTTAGCGCCGATGAGGCGCCGCTGCATCGGCTAGGCTCAGCCGCGTGGGACAAAGCCAAGCGCAAGGCCGCTGAGCAGGTGCGCGACTCGGCTGCCGAATTGCTCAACATCTACGCCCGCCGTGCGGCGCGCGAGGGCCATGCTTTCCGCTACTCGCCCAACGACTACGAAACCTTTGCCAACGACTTTGGCTTTGACGAAACGCCCGACCAAGCCGCTGCCATTCATGCCGTGATTCAAGACATGATCAGCCCGCGCCCCATGGACCGTTTGGTGTGCGGCGACGTGGGCTTTGGCAAAACCGAAGTCGCGTTGCGCGCCGCTTTCATTGCCATCACCGGTGGCAAACAGGTGGCATTTCTGGCGCCAACCACGCTGCTGGCCGAGCAACATTACCAAACGCTGGTGGACCGGTTTAGCAAATGGCCCGTGAAAGTGGCCGAAATGAGCCGCTTTCGCTCTGGGAAAGAAATTACAGCGGCGCTGAAAGGCGTGGCCGATGGCACCGTGGACATTGTGGTGGGCACGCACAAGCTGCTCAGCGAGTCCACCAAGTTCAAAGACTTGGGCCTGCTCATCATTGACGAGGAACACCGGTTTGGCGTGCGCCACAAAGAGCAGATGAAAGCCCTGCGCGCCGAAGTCGATGTGCTGACGCTGACCGCCACGCCGATTCCGCGCACACTGGGCATGGCGCTGGAAGGCCTGCGCGATTTGAGCGTGATTGCCACGGCACCACAGCGCCGCCTGGCCATCAAAACCTTTGTGCGAACCGAGGGCAACGGCGTCATTCGCGAAGCCGTGCTGCGCGAACTGAAACGTGGTGGTCAGGTTTACTTTCTGCACAACGAGGTGGAAACCATCGAGAACCGCCGCGCCAAGCTGGAGGAACTGTTGCCGGAGGCCCGCATTGCCGTGGCCCACGGCCAAATGCCCGAACGCCAGTTGGAAAGCGTCATGCGCGACTTTGTGGCCCAGCGCTACAACCTGCTGCTGTGCTCCACCATCATCGAGACCGGCATTGACGTGCCCACCGCCAACACCATCGTCATGAGCCGGGCTGACAAGTTTGGTTTGGCCCAGTTGCACCAGTTACGCGGCCGCGTGGGGCGAAGCCACCACCAAGCCTACGCTTACTTGATGGTGCCCGACTTGGAAGGCCTGACCAAACAAGCCACGCAACGTCTGGACGCCATTCAGGCCATGGAAGAACTGGGCAGCGGCTTTTACTTGGCCATGCACGACCTGGAGATTCGCGGCGCGGGCGAGGTGCTGGGTGAAAACCAAAGCGGGAACATGCTGGAAATCGGTTTTCAGCTCTACAACGAGATGCTGTCTGAGGCCGTGCGCTGCTTGAAAGCCGGTGTTGAACCCGATTTGCTCAGCCCGCTGAATGTGACGACCGAGATCAACCTGCACG
>JBAQDW010000285.1:0-9017 GCA_049286445.1 Rhodoferax sp.
GTCATAGGATGGTCTTCGGAAGGTTTGAATCGGGCGAGGCTGGCTGGCTGAAGGAGCTTGCGGGCGAGCGGGTCGCAGGGGGTGATTGTCGCTGCTGGCTTGCTTGGGCTGCTTGCGGGGATGCTTCCTTGGTGCTGATGGATGCGCTGAATAGGCCTCTAGCCCTTGTTAAAGCTTGTGGGGTTGCTATTTAATGTGTAGCGGATGCCTTGAGGCTTTTGTAGATTGGTTTGACAAGGGATTTGAGTGAATTTTAGGCCGCTAGCCCTTGTCAAAGCTTGTGGGGTTGCTATTTAATGTGTAGCGATTCTTGCGCTTCAATCCCCACTCTCACCCCCAACCCCTCTCCCGCCCCGCCGGGCGGGAAAGGGGGGCCAACAGCCGTATGTGGCCGCGTTTTTGAAGGTGTGGAGTTCAACGTGGACCGCCAACATTCAAAGTGACCTTTAACAGCCGTATGTGGCAATGGGTTTGAAAGTGTTGAGTTCATCGTGCTTTGCCAACATTCCAAGCGTTGGCCAGATACGGCTGTTGAGCGCTCTGATCCCTCCGGCGGGGGGATGAACAAGGCTTTGAAGCTTCTGCAACCTGTTTCTGCAAGGCCTTTGAATGCCTTTTTAGCCTCTAGTCCTTGTCGAATATTGCGAGGTCGCTATTGAATTAGGAGTTTTTTCAGTGAAATATCGGGCGGTATCACTGCACCTCCTACTGCCGTTTTATGCAAAATACAGCCCCAAGCACCCCGCTGCCACAAGCAACACCACCACTCGCCCGTGACCTTCGATCTGTTTGACGACTTGCCCCCAGCGCCTGAGATGACTCAAGAGGCCGTGGCTCCCGGTGCGGTGCTGCTGCGGGGCTTGGCGCGGTCGCATGACCGGGCACTCTTGACGGCCATTGAGGCCGTGCTGGCGCAAGCGCCGCTGCGACACCTGCAAACACCGGGGGGCTACACCATGTCGGTGGCCATGAGCAACTGTGGGGCGTTGGGGTGGACGTCGGACCGTCATGGCTACCGTTATTCTGCGCAAGACCCGCTCTCTCGCCAGCCGTGGCCTGCCATGCCTGCTTGTTTTTTGGAACTCGCCCGCCAGGCCGCTGCACAAGCCGGGTATGCCCAGTTTCAGCCAAGCGCCTGTTTGATCAACGAGTACGTGCCCGGTGCCAAGCTGTCACTGCACCAAGACAAGGATGAGTTGGACCTGTCGGCCCCCATCGTTTCGGTGTCGCTGGGCTTGCCTGCCGTGTTTTTGTTTGGCACGTCCGAACGCCGTGATCGGCCCCAGCGCTACCGGCTGGTGCATGGCGATGTGGTGGTGTGGGGCGGGCCGTCGCGGCTGGCGTTTCATGGTGTGGCGGCGCTGGCAGACGGTGCGCATGCGCTTTTGGGTCGCCGGCGGCTGAATCTCACGTTTCGGTGTGTGGCCACCCCCTGACACGTGTCTTTCTGCGCTAACCCATACATTCTCTGGGCAAGTTGCGTGATGACGAGTTGAGTAAGAAATAGGGCGCTAGCCCTTATGCAGTCTGCGCAACCTGCTAATAAAAATATAGCATTAATGCTGGGGGCATCAGCCGCTAAAAATCACTTTCCACAGCGCCAGACCTGCGTCACGTTCCGCTTGCAGTTCGGACAAAAGCACGTGCGTGGGCTCTTCGTTCAGCCGCGCTTGGTGCTGAACCCGGCGCAAGGCCCGGTAAGCGCCGGATGCCGCGTGGCCGACGCCGGTGGGCAGCAGACCGGCGTCACGCTCCGCTTGCAGTTCGGATAAAAGCACGTGCGTGGGCTCTTCGTTCAGCCGGGCTTGGTGTTGAACCCGGCGCAAGGCCCGGTAAGCGCCGGATGCCGCGTGGCCGACGCCGGTGGGCAGCAGACCGGCGTGTTCAGCGCGCTCTAGCAGGGCAATGTTGCCTGCGTTGTCGGTCAATTCGGGGTGCTTCTCAGCGTTGTTGAGCACCATGTACTGCATGGCGAATTCGATGTCGATCATGCCCCCGGGGCTGTGTTTGACATCGAAGTGGTCGCCTTTGACAGGGTGGGCGGCGCGTACTTTTTCACGCATGGACCTGATTTCTTCTTTCAAGTCACTGTCCACACGGGGGGCGGCAATCACGGCTTTGCGAACGGCGTCAAAGCGTTGGCGCAGTTCGGCGCTGCCGACGCAGAAGCGGGCCCGCGTCATGGCTTGGTGCTCCCAGGTCCAGGCGGTGTTGCTGCCCCGGCGTTGCTGGTAGTTGGCGTAGGCGTCAAAACTGGTCACCAGCAGGCCGGAGTTGCCGTTGGGGCGCAGGGCGGTGTCGATTTCGTACAAATCGCCCTCGCCGGTTTTGACGGTCAGCCAATTGATCAGTTTGCGCACCAACTTGGCGTAAACCTCTGCGGCACGTTCGTCGTCGTCGTCAAAGACAAACACAATGTCCAAGTCACTGCCGTAGCCCAGCTCAATGCCGCCCAATTTGCCGTAGGCAATGATGGCGAATTGGGGTTCGTCGCGGTGTTTGTCTTTCAGACGCTCCCAGCACCAGCGGGTGGTGAGTCGCAAAATGGTCTCGGCCAGGCTGCTCAAGTCGTCGGCCACGGCTTCGACGCTGAGTTTGCCTTCCACGTCGCGGGCCAGCGTGCGAAAGACCTCGGCGTGGTGGGCGCGGCGCAGCAGGTTCAGCAACGACTCGTCGTCATCTTCCCCGGTGCCCGAGAGGGAGGCGCGCCGGTATTCCAGCTCGTGTTCGAAGTCTTTCGCAGAGAAGCGCTCGTTGAGCATGCTGGCATTGGCCAATTCGTCAATCACGCCCGGGTGCATCACCAAGTAGCGGGCCGGCCAGCGCGCAGCGCCCAGCAGGCGCAGCAGCCGCTCATGCACATTGGGGCGCTCCAGCAGCAGGGCCAGGTAGCTTTCGCGGCGCAGCAGGGGCTCCATCCAGTCGGCCAGTCGTACTGCAGCGGACTCGGTCACTTTGCCGTCCGCCAGCCACTGGGCGGTTCGGGCAATCAAGCGGATCAAGCGGGTGCGTGACTCGTCTCTCAAGGCCAGAATGCGCGGGTTGTCCTGCCACTCAATCACCCGGGTTCGAAATTTGCCGGGTAACTGTTCGGCCAGCTCCTCCAGGGTCAGGTCGGTCCCCTGGGCTTTGTCGGTTTTGCAGCCATGGCAGCTCTGGCCGCCGCCCAGCAGTTTGTCGAACTCTTGCGCCACCACTTCCCGGTGGGTGTCGAGTTGCTGCAAAAACGGTTGCAAGGTGTCAAAGCCAAGCGTGTTGGCAATCCAAGCCAGGTCTTGGTCATCGGTGGGCAGGACATGGGTTTGCTGGTCGTCCAGGTACTGAATGCGGTGTTCAATTTGGCGCAAAAAGACATAGGCTTCGGCCAGCGCTTGGGCAGTGGCCTCAGGCATCAAGCCGGCTTTGACCAAGCGGGCCAGTGCACTCACGGTGGGGCGGGTGCGCAGTTCGGGAAACTGCCCGCCGCGCACCACTTGCAGCAGCTGAACCGTGAACTCGATCTCGCGAATGCCGCCGCGCGACAGCTTCACGTCATTCGCCCGCTCGGGTCGTCCCGCGCTGCGCTTGCCTGCATGGTCACGGATCTGTTTGTGCAAGATGCGCAAGGCATCGAACACGTTGTAGTCGAGGTAACGCCGAAAGACAAACGGAATCACCACGCTGCGCAGGGGCTGCGCTGTGCCATCTGCCACATGCACCAAAGGCGCGACGACGCGGCTTTTGAGCCAAGCGAAGCGTTCCCACTCCCGACCCTGCACGTGCAGGTAGTTTTCCAACCCGTCAAGCGAGATGGCGGCTGGCCCGGAGTTGCCATTGGGGCGCAGCGCCAAGTCCACCCGAAAGACGAAACCGTGCTCAGTGGTGTCGCCCACCAAGCTGTAGATGGCTTTCACGACTTTGCCAAAGTACTCATGGTTTGAGATGCGCCCTCGCCCTTGGGCATTGCCGGTGGTGTCACCGTTTTCGTCATAGACATAAATCAGGTCAATGTCGCTTGACACATTGAGCTCACGCGCGCCCAGCTTGCCCATGCCCACAATCCACAGTTGGGCGCGTTGGCCGTCGTGGGTTTGGGGAATGCCGTGGGTGTCTTCCAGTGCCAGTTGCACTTCACCCCAGGCGGTGTTGAGGGCAAATTCGGCCAAGTCGGTCATGGCGCGGGTGATGTGGTCGAGTGGGGCCCGCTCATCGCAGTCCAGCGCCAGCAGCCGCTCCAGCACCCATTGACGGGTGACACGCAGGGCCGCCCCTGTATCCAGCCCTTGCTCACGCAGCGTGGCAAAGGCCTGCGACATGGTGGTTTGGTTCGGCAGGCCCTGCGCCAGCAGATGCAGTTGGCCCTCGTAACGGCGGCGCACCCGTTGGCCAAAGCGCGAGTGGGAGGACAAGGTGGGGCGGGTCATAATTCCTGTCATGTTTACAAGCTCACAATGATTGACTCGACGCCGCTTCCTTCACCACTTTTGAAAACCTGGGCAGCCCTTGCGCGTTGGGCTTTGGGTCTGGTGCTCGCGGGCTGGCTTGTGTTGGGGGTGGTGTGGGGCGCGTTGCACTGGCTCATTGTGCCGCGAATCGGTGAGTTTCGCCTGCAGCTGGAGACGCACGCATCACGGGTGCTGGGGGTTCCGGTGCGCATTGGCGCGGTGCAAGCGCATTCGACCGGTTTGATTCCTTCCTTTGAGTTGACCGATGTGCAGCTTTTCGATGCGCAAGGGCGCGAAGCGCTGAAACTGCCTCGGGTGCTGGCGTCCCTGTCGCCTCGTTCGGTGTTGCGGCTGGGGTTTGAGCAGCTCTACATCGAGCGTCCTGACCTCAGCGTTCGGCGCACGCGTGAGGGCCGGCTGTTTGTGGCGGGTTTGGATTTTTCCAAAGACCAAGAAGGCGACAGTGGGGCGGCGAACTGGTTTTTCTCACAAACCGAATTTGCGATTGCCAACGGCACGATTCAATGGACCGACGAATTGAAGGACGTGCCTGCGCTGATGTTGAAAGAGGTGGCCTTGGTGGTGCGCAACCAAGGGCGCCGCCACGCCCTTCGCCTGGATGCGACCCCGCCCGACCTGTGGGGAGAGCGGTTTAGCGTGATGGGCCTGTTTACCCAACCCTTGTTATCGCGATCGACAAGCCAATGGCAAGAGTGGAGTGGTCAGGTGTATGCCGGGTTCACCCGGGTGGATGTGTCAGAACTGCGTCGCTATGCCGACCTTGGGGTGGACTTAAAGCAGGGCAACGGTGCGTTGCGGGCCTGGGTGGATGTTGCCAAGGGTCAACTGGTGGGGGGCACGGCGGACGTGGCACTGGCGCAGGTGGATGTCACTTTGGGCCCGGGTCTGCAGGCCCTCGCGCTGGAGGCGGTCAAAGGCCGTTTGGGTGCCCGGCGTCGCGTCAACGCGATTGAATTTTCAACCGAAGGGCTGGCCTTTGACACGCGGGACGGCCTGCGGTGGCCGGGTGGCAACGTGCGTGTGTTGCATGTGGCGGGTGATGGCAAAACCGAGGGGCGAGGTGAATTGACAGCCGACCGGCTGGATTTGGCCGCCCTGTCGCAGATTGCGGACCGTCTGCCCCTGAGTTCGGGTGTTCGCACGGCGCTGGCGTCGCATGCGCCTGAGGGGCTGGTGCTGCGGCTGCAGGCCAGTTGGCAGGGTTCTTTGGAAAGTTTGAAGCAGTACGAGGTTAAAGGGGCCGTTAGCCAGTTGGCCCTGGCTCCGGTAGGCGACGTGCCTGGCCTGCGCGGTGCCAACCTTGACTTTGACCTGGACCAGGCAGGCGGCAAGGCCAAGATCGAGATCGTCAAGGGCGTGGTGAGCTTGCCCGCCTTTTTTGCTGAGCCCCATATTGAGGTCGCTGATTTGCTCACCGAGGCTCGCTGGCAAATCAAGGGCGAGCAGATTGAGGTGGCCCTGCCCAAGGTGACGTTCAGCAATGCCGACACGCGCGGCGAGGCGCAAATCAAATGGGCCACCAGTGACCCCACAAAAAACAGTCGGGGCGCCCGGTTTCCCGGCGTGCTTGACCTGCAAGCGACCCTAAAAGACGCGAACGGCACCCGGGTTCACCGCTATTTGCCGCTGGTGATTCAAGCCCCGGTGCGCGACTATGTGCGAGACGCCATCACCGCCGGGGTGGCACGCCAAGTGAAGTTCCGCGTGAAGGGGGATTTGTACGATATTCCCTATGCAAACCCCAAACTGGGTGAGTTCAAAATTGAAGCGGATGTGCAAAATGCCACGCTTCTTTATGTGCCGCCGGGCCTGCAAAGCCCGGGTGAGCGGCCGTGGCCCGCCTTGCGCCAGCTCAGCGGGTCACTGGTAATTGACGGGGTGCAGTTGAAACTCAAAGGTGGGCAAGCCAAAACAGGCGCCATGAGTGGGTTGCAACTGAGCGACATCAACGCTGAGATTGCTGATTTGAACCACGCCACAGTGAATGTCAGTGCCAAAGCCCGGGGCCCACTGTCTGAGGGACTGGGCGTCGTGAATGGCTCCCCTTTGGGTGGCCTGATTGGTGATGTACTGGGAAGCGCGGTGGCCAGTGGCGGTGCAGATTACACCCTCAAACTCGGACTGCCCATTTTCCAGCTGAGCGACTCCACTGTGCAAGGCAGCGTCATTTTGGGGGGCAATGACCTTCAGATCACGCCTGACACGCCCAAGCTGAGTCGTGCGCGAGGCGTGGTGGCTTTCTCCGAAAAAGGGTTTGCCGTGACCGGTGCGCAGGCTCGGATGCTGGGGGGCGACGTGCGGCTGGAGGGTGGCTCGGTGGTGCCGACGGGTGCCATCGTGTCGGCGGATCGGGCGGGGCCTTCTGTTGTTTTGCGCGCCAGCGGGACGGCTTCCGCCGACGGCTTGCGGCAAGCCAAAGAGCTGGGCATGGTGGCGAGTTTGGCACAGCGCGCCACAGGCAGCGCGGCCTACACCGCCGTCCTCGGGTTTCGGGCGGGCCACCCTGAGGTGACCGTGAACAGCAATTTGCAGGGCATGGCGCTGGACCTTCCCGCGCCGCTCAATAAAAGTGCGGAAGCGCTGTTGCCTTTTCGGCTCGACACGACGTTGATTCGCGAATCGTTGTTGCCAGGCCCTGACGGTCAGGTGCGCCTGCGGGACCAGCTGGCGCTGGAGGTGGGGCGCATGGTGTCGCTGGTGTACCAGCGCGACCTGAGCACCCGTGTCCCAAATGTGCTGCGCGGCAGCATCGCGGTGGGGCTGGCGGCCGACGAGTCGGTGGTGATGCCTTTGAGTGGGGTGGGCGCCAATTTGAATTTGGCAACCTTCGATGTCGATGCGTGGCGCAGCGTGCTCACGCAAGTGGCGGGTTTTGCGTCAGCGGACGCCGCATTGCCTCAATTCCAGGGGCAGGCTGATGCCACTCTGGGCTACTTGCCCAGTCGTTTTGCGGTGCGTGCCCAAGAGCTTATGGTGGGTGGGCGCAAGCTGAACCAGCTGGTCATTGGGGGCTCTCGCGAGGGCGCTGTATGGCGGGCCAACCTGGATGCGCGCCAACTGAACGGCTATCTGGAGTACCGCCCTTCTTCTGACGCAGAAGCCGGTCGTCTCTACGCCCGCTTGTCCCGCTTGGTGATTGAGCCCAGTGCGGTGAGCGAGGTGGAGCATTTGCTGGGTGAGCAGCCGGCGAGCATTCCTGCGCTCGATATTGTGGTGGACGACTTTGAGCTGCGCGGCAAGCGACTCGGGCGGGTGGAGGTGGAGGCGCTGAACCGGGGCGGTGAGACGAGCGTGCGCAACGGCAGTGTGCGTGAGTGGCGGCTGAACAAATTCAACCTCACTGCGCCCGAGGCGCAGCTCATGGCAAATGGCAATTGGGCCAGCACCAATGCCCAATCGGCGTCCCCGGGGCGGCGTCGCACGGTGATGAATTTCAAGCTCAATATCAGCGATGCGGGAGATCTGCTCACCCGTCTGGGCATGAAGGACGTGGTTCGCAAAGGCAGTGGCAAGATGGAGGGGCAGGTGGCGTGGCTGGGCTCGCCCATCACACTGGACTATCCCTCCATGAATGGCGCGTTCTCGGTGAATGTCGAAAATGGGCAGTTCTTGAAGGCCGACCCGGGTATTGCCAAGTTGCTGGGTGTGCTCAGCCTTCAGTCGCTGCCGCGCCGTTTGACGCTGGATTTTCGGGATGTGTTTGCCGAGGGCTTTGCCTTCGATTTTTTGCGGGGCGATGTGCGCATTTCCCAAGGCATTGCCCTGACCAACAACCTGCAGATGAAAGGCGTCAATGCGGCCGTTTTGATGGAGGGGCAAGCCAATATCGCCCGTGAAACGCAAGACCTTAAAGTGGTGGTTGTTCCAGAAATCAACGCAGGAACAGCGTCCCTGATTGCCGGTGTGATCAACCCGGCCGTCGGTTTGGGCACCTTTTTGGCGCAGCTATTTTTACGCCGCCCCTTGATTGAGGCGGCAACCCAAGAGCTTCATGTGGATGGCAGCTGGTCAGATCCCCGTGTGACCAAGGTGGAGCGCGGTGCCAAAGCCAAGAAAGAGGAAATTCCGTGAAAGTTGCAACGATTCAAATGGTGTCTGGTTCAGACCTGCAGTGCAATCTGGCCCAAGCCCGCACTTTGTTGGGCGAGGTGGCCCAGGCGGGTGCCGAACTGGCGGTACTGCCCGAGTATTTTTGCCTGTTGGGCCTGCATGACTCGGACAAACTCGCGATTCAAGAGGTGGACGGCGATGGGCCTATCCAGCAATTCCTGGCCGATACCGCCCGCGATTTGGGCCTGTGGATCGTGGGAGGCACGGTACCGCTCTCCCTGTCCAAAGGCGTTGTGAGTGGGGAGGCGGCGGACCGGGTGTTCAACAGCACGCTGGTTTATGACCCGCAAGGGCAGCGTGTCGCCCGCTACGACAAAATTCATCCCAAATTTCCCATTAGCCCTAATTTCTAATGGAAGCCATTAGCGCAAGCGATTGATTTTGTTGAAGAATCTGAAGATTTTGAGTAAAGTGGCCTATCGCGATTTCAGTGCGGGGTTGTCATGAACTTTGAACTACGTT
>JBAQDW010000286.1:0-11345 GCA_049286445.1 Rhodoferax sp.
CCCCGGAAATGCCCCACGCCAGTGGTATCGTCGCGCCATGAAAACACAAATAGATCACTTGGTTGTCGTGGCGAAAAGCTTGGAGTTGGGCGTGCAGTGGTGCGAAGCCACCTTGGGCGTCACCCCCGGACCCGGGGGCGACCATGCCCAATTTGGCACCCACAACCGCCTCATCAAAATCGCCACTCCCACTCATCCGCTGGCTTACCTGGAAATCATTGCCATCAACCCAGGCGTCGCCCGCCCCGCCAGCGGCAAACGCTGGTTTGACATGGATGACGCGGCGTTGCAGAAGGCAGTCGCCAAGAGCCCCCGTTTGGTGCACTTCGTGGCGCAGACCGATGACATGCCTGGCGCCCGCATTGCCCTGAAAAAACAAGACATTGAACCCGGTCTGGCCGTGCACGCCAACCGCCACACCCGAAAAGGCGTGTTGCATTGGCAAATCACCGTGCGGGAAGACGGCCAACGCCTGTTTGATGGCGCGTTGCCCAGCTTGATTCAATGGGGCAAACCCGACGCCGCCGAGCCCTTGCGCTTGCACCCCCGCAACAGCCTGCCCCGCTCAGGCATCTCGCTGCAAAGCATGGCCGTCACCCACCCGACGGCTTCCAAGCTACAAGCCGCTTATGACGCATTGGGCCTCACTGGCATCGCAGTGAGCGACGGCCCCGCTAACGTGATCGCCACATTGAAAACGCCAAAAGGCGTCGTCACGCTGGAAAGTTTGGGTCTTTAATTCAAACCCCTGGGTGGGCTTCGGTCTGCGACTAGAATCCCACCCGGCAGGAGAGAGAGCGCTTTAGGCGCTCCACCGAAGGCGCAAACTCCCATGAACGCTCAGGTACACCTTCACAGGTGATGTACTGTCCCATTGTGAAAACGCCGTCTGGAGAGCCATCGCCACCCTTCAAGGAGTCGGCGATGCACCGAAGGAGCAAACCCCGCAGCACCCTGCGCGGCGAATCTCTCAGGTACCAAGGACAGGGGGAGCGGCATCCGGGCAGCGCCCTGGGTGCTATTTTTTTAATAGTGCACTCTTGAGGTTCTGCGCGGGCTAGACCCCTAAAAGGTGTTCCATGCGTATTATTGTTCTCGGCAGTGGCTTGCTTGGCGTCAGTTCGGCCTATTACCTCTCCCAACAAGGTCACGAGGTCACCGTGGTGGACCGCCAGTCAACCCCGGCGGCAGAAACCAGTTTCGCCAATGGTGGGCAAATCTCGGTTAGCCACGCCGAACCCTGGGCCAACCCCGGCGCGCCTCTCAAACTGCTGCAATGGCTGGGTAAAGAAGACGCGCCGTTGCTGTTTCGCCTGCGTGCTGACATGCGCCAGTGGCTCTGGGGCCTGCAGTTTTTGCGCGAGTGCACGCCGGCGCGCACCCGCCACAACATTCAACAAATCGTGCGTCTGGGCACCTACAGCCGCGACACCTTGCAACAGTTGCGCCGCGACACCGGCATTGCCTACGACCAGCGCACACAAGGCATTCTGCATTTCTACACCTCGCAAAAAGAGTTCGATGCCGCCCTCGCCCCTACCGAGCAAATGCGCGAGCTAGGGTGTGAGCGCAACATTGTGAGTGCCGACGAGGCGGTGCGACTTGAGCCCACCCTGCGCCACATTCGTCCCCAGTTGGCCGGTGCCACTTACACGGCTGAAGACGAGTCAGGTGACGCCAACCGCTTCGCCCGCGAGCTGGTGAAACTGTGCGAAGCCAACGGCGTGCAATTCCGGATGAACCACACCATCACCGCGCTGCGTGAAGCCGGGGGTCAGATTGACCACGTTGAAGCCACCGACAGTGAAGGCCGTTTCCAACGCCTGTATGCCGACGCCTATGTGATGGCCATGGGCTCGTTCAGCCCGCTGCTGATGAAGCCGCTGGGCATCAACTTGCCGATTTACCCTGCCAAAGGCTACTCCGTCACGCTGCCCGTCAAAGACGCCGGCATGGCCCACCAAGTCAGTCTGACCGACGACGAGTTCAAACTGGTGTTTTCACGCCTCACCCCGGTGAACGGCGAAGGCACGGACCGCTTGCGCATTGCCGGCACCGCCGAGTTCAATGGCTACGACCGCGACCTGAACCGCATTCGGTGCGAAGCCATCGTGCGCCGTGTCGAGCAACTGTTTCCCGGCGCGGGCGACACCACCCAAGCCAGCTTTTGGAGCGGCCTGCGCCCGGCCACACCGAGCAACGTGCCGCTCATTGGCAAAAGCAAGCTGCCCAACCTGTACCTGAACACGGGCCACGGCACATTGGGTTGGACCCACGCTTGTGGCTCAGGCAAGTCCATCGCCCGCATCGTGAGCGGCTTGGCACCGGAGGTGGACTTTGCGTTTGCTCGGGGCTAAAGTCTGATTGGAGCGGACCGAGGGCCGGAGGTGGGCGGTCCCTGCGCCCAGTTTGGCCATGCGGCCGAACCGGGCGTATTTCCGGGGCTTAATCCAGTCAAACACGGTGCTGGACAGCGACCTGAGTGGCGCTCACAATGCAAAACTCCTAGGACTTTGACCTGACCCACCACCATGCACACACCGGCCATCACCCCCGACGCGCACGACCCCAATCCGGTTTTTCGGGACCGCAAGCGCATGGCGTGGTTGTTCTCGGTGATTGGGCCTGCCTTGTCCACCACGGGGGCAGTGGCGCATACGCTGGGGGCCACCAGTTTGTGGTGGTTTGGCGCCTCAACCGTGTTGTTCTATCTGATCGTGCCCGGCATTGACTGGTGGCTGGGGGAAAACCTCACCAACCCACCCGAGTCCGCTGTGCCCGCGCTGGAGGCTGACGCTTACTACCGCCGCATTCTTTATGTCACCGTGCCAGTGTTGTGGGCCTCGGTTCTGATCAACCTGGTTTTTTTGGGAACGCATGACTTGCCGTTCGCCCCCTGGCTGGCCACTGTGCTGGCCACAGGGGCGGTGCTCGGTTTTGGGCTGAATTTGAGCCATGAATTGGGTCACAAAACCAGCTGGTTGCCGCGCAAAGTGGCCCTGTTCAATACCGCGCTGGGTGGCTATGGCCATTTCTCGATTGAGCACAACCGAGGTCATCACCGCCATGTATCCACCCCTGAGGACCCGGCTTCTTCCAAAATGGGTGAAAGCATTTACCGCTTTGTGCTGCGCGAGATGCCCGGTGCTTTTTTGCGGGCATGGCACCTGGAGAGTGACCGCCTTCAGCGGCGCGGCATGGGTGCTTGGCATCCCGAGAATGAAATTCTGCAGGCCGGGCTGGTCACCGTGTTGCTTTACGGTGGGCTCATCATCGCCTTGGGCATTCACATGGTTCCGGTCTTGGCGATGGTCGCATTCTGGGGCGCTTTTCAACTCACCTCGGCCAACTACATTGAGCACTATGGGTTGCAACGCCGTCGATTGGCCAATGGCCGCTACGAGACCTGCCAGCCTCACCATTCTTGGAACAGCAACCACCTCGTTTCCAACCTCGTGGTCTTCCAACTGCAACGCCACTCGGACCACCACGCCCATCCTGGGCGCAGTTACCAGTCGCTGCGTGATTTCCCTGACCTGCCTCGCTTGCCCTCCGGCTACTTTGGCATGTTTTTGCTGGCTTACATCCCACCACTGTGGTTCCGTGTGATGGCCCCCCGCGTGATCAAGGCCGTGCATGGCGATATTGAACGCATCAACTTCCTGCCTGGCAAACGGCAAGCCTTGATGGAGCGCTTCGACCTGCACCCGCGCTGAACCCCGGGCGCAGGTGGGGTGGTTCAGTGGTGCGCCCGCCGCGAACCACACGCTTTAAAGGCCCGCTTTGAGCGCATGGATTGCATAAAAGTTGACAATCCACTCCCTAAGCAGTGCCCACCAAGCTGCGCTTTCCCACCCTTCATGATGCCGACTTCATGCCGACACCCCACGCCACGCACCCCCCAGAAGCCCCCTCCCCTGATGCTGGCATCGATATTGTTTACCTTTGGGTGGACGGCTCTGACCCCGTCTGGCAACGCAAACGCCACCTGGCTTATGCAAACTGGATCGACCTCAACCCGAACGAATTGGCGGTATTTGGCAACGCAGCCGGGCGCTACCGCGACAACGGTGAGCTGCGTTTTAACCTTCGGGCGCTGGAGAAATTTTTTCCTCAGCATGGCCATATCTACATCGTTACCGATGGCCAGTCGCCCCGCTGGCTGCGCCACCACCCGGGCGTCACCTTGGTGGACCATCAAGATTTACTGCCCCAGGGCCAAGGGCCGGTGTTTGACTCCGGCAATATCGAGTCGTATTTGCACCGCATCACCGGCTTGTCGGAGCGCTTCATCTACATGAATGATGATGTCTTTTTTGGTGCACCGGTCGATATCAATTGGTGGTTTGGACCCCAGCCCAAAGTCTTTCTGGAAACCTCCAAAGTTCCTGATTTTGAAGGCTATCAACCAGGTGAAACCTCACTGATCAACGCCTCCCTGCTGTCTCGCGATTGGCTGGGCCACCACTACCCCGGCTACCGGCACGAGGCGCGCGTGTTCTCGCACGCCCCACGGCCCATGCTTAAAAGCGCGGTTCAAGAGCTTGAGGCATTGGCACCTGACTTGTTCACCCACTTGCGCTCAACCACGTTCCGCTCTTGGCGGGTGCCAGCCCTCGTTCCCGACCTGGTGCCACGCTGGATGGTGCAAATGGGTTACGCCGAGCAGCGTACGTTGGACCCCTTGCATATCTGCGCTTGCGGACCGCAGGCGGAACAGGAGTTGAAATCTCTGGCCGAGCAGTTCGGCACGCTGCCTTTCTTTTGTATCAACGACACCTGCGATGACGCGCATGACAACGACCGTCGACTGCTGCGCATCAGCGATGCCTTGCAAGCGTTGCTGCCGGTGCCCTCATCGTTTGAATCGATCTTTCAAGCGCCCGCACAAGAGTCCCTGAGCGAAGCCAGCGACTGCATGGCCTAAGCGGCGCAATCCAGGGATGGGCATTGCGCCCGCTGAGGTGCCAACGCGGCTGGCCGCCCATCGGTTGGAAACGGTGAAATAAATGCCGGGAGCGGGCATCGGACTTGGCCCCGTCGCCGTGCCATGCGCCAAATATGACCGCGTGGTAAGGCAGGGCGGGGGGCGGGGGTGTTGGCGATGACGGACAGGGTGCGCCTTCCATCGAAAAGCCGTGTGCGGTGCGTGGCGGCAAGGCTGCGTTTAGCGCACTATCAAGCGGCAAAGACGCAGGCCCGCAACGCTTCACCCACGATGCAAACGCCGTTCGATTGAGCTACATCAAGGGAGTGAGGTTTAACAAGTTCTGTAAGCGAAAAGCGCTTGCAGTGGGCCTACAGTTCAGCCTGGACGGTGAATCACCCCTTGTGCGTGAGCACAGGGAGGTGGCCGTTGACACTTGGCAGTTTGACGCCATCGGGACGCCAACTGTTTTCTACCCCAACAGCTGGAAGCCCACTCATGAAACGCAGACAACTCCTCACCGCCACCTGCGCGGCCACCCTGCTCGGCCTGCACGCCCTGCCAACGCTTGCCCAGGTGCGCGACCTGAGCGATGCGATCAACAAGGCCGGTCAGCAGCGGGCCTTGAGCCAGCGCATGAGCAAGGCTTGGGTCATGCTGATACTCGGGGTAGAAAAAACCACCGCCCAATCGGTGTTGGACAAGTCGCTGGCTGTGTTTGACCGCCAGTTGATTGAACTCAAAAGCTTTGCGCCCACACCGGACATCAAGGCCACCTACGCCCTGATGGACGCCAGTTGGAGCGAGTACAAGACCATTCTGGTCGGCAGCGCACCCACCCGCGCAGCCGCACCCGCGCTGCTGGCCTTGGACAGCAAAGTGCTGGCATTGGCGCAACAAGGCACGTCGCAGTACGAAACCGCGCTCAATCAACCCTTGGGCAAGCTGGTCAACATCGCGGGCCGTCAGCGCATGCTGAGCCAACGCATGGCCAAGTTTTACCTGGCCGCCAATTTACCGGTCGATGCGAGCGTGGCCGCGCAGGAAATCACCCTCGCTCGGACTGAATTCATCGCCGCCTTGGGCACCTTGCGCAACGCTCCCCAAGCCACAGCCCGTATCAAGGAAGAGCTGCAACTGGCTGACGCGCAGTGGTTGTTTTTTGACACGGCGCTGAAGAAAATGAACCAGGGCGCAGCCAACAACAAGGCCTTGTCCGATGTGTTTGTGGCCAGCGAGAACCTGCTGACGGTCATGGACAGCATCACGGGCCTTTACTCCGCTATCAAAATTTGATTTACAGCAAAAAGCCGCTTGCGTTGCGGCCGGGGGGCGGCTGGCGTTGTGACGCTTGAGCCAGTGGCACTGTCCGTGTTGACCCCCCAACGCCACGGCCCACGCCCTCCCTTGTATAAGCTCATGGGCCTGTGTCATATCAATTCACAGACAATTGAGGGATGAGCATCAGTCACTACCTCAAAGAAATCGGTCGCGGTAAACAGGGCGCCCGTGCGCTCAGTCGGGAGCAAGCTGCTGATTTGTTTGGCCAGGTGTTGGACGGCAGCGTGACGGACTTGGAGATCGGTGGGTTTTGTCTGGCCATGCGCATCAAGGGTGAAACCGACCAAGAAATGGCCGGTTTTTTGGACGCCACCCAAGCGCGTTTGCACAAAGTACCCACGGGCGGACGCACCGCGGTGGTGCTGCCCAGCTACAACGGGGCACGCAAACTGCCCGTGCTCACCCCACTGCTGGCACTGCTGCTGGCACGCGAAGGGCTGCCCGTGGTGGTGCATGGCACCTCTACCGAGTCCACCCGTATTTCTACACAAAATGTGCTTCTAGCCCTTGGTAATCCTGCGCAAGCAGCTATCGAAGAGATAGCACCTGGCACCGTACAGTTTGTGCCTACGCACCTGCTGTGCCACGGTCTGCAGCGCCTGCTGGAGGTGCGCCGCGTGGTGGGCCTGCGCAACTCCGCCCACAGCTTGGTCAAGCTCATGAGCCCTTGCGATGGTCCCGCGATAGTCGTTGGCAGCTACACCCACCCCGAATACGCGATCTCCATGGCCGCCACCTTTCGCCTGATGGGCACCACCGCTTTGCTGTTGCGCGGCACCGAGGGCGAGCCCGTGGCTGACCCGCGCCGCACACCGGCCATGGACGTGTTCTTGCACGGCGAAGTCACCCGTGTGCAAGAACCCCAAGGTGGCTCGCTGACCAGCGTGCCCGGTTTGCCAGCCCCGGACGTGGCAAGCACGGCGCATTGGATTCAAACCGTTTTAGCGGGCGACATCCCAGTGCCCACTCCGATTGCACAACAAGCGGCCCACATCGTGCGTCTGTCGCGTTCATGAGGACCCAACCATGACCTCCCCCACACCCTGTTCATCTGGGCTTGGCCGTTGCACCTTGGTGGGCGCAGGCCCGGGCGACCCGGACCTGTTAACGATCAAGGCACTGAACGCTATCCAAGCCGCCACCGTGATCTTGGTGGACGATTTGGTCAGCGACGCCATTCAGGCCTTGATTCCGGGCGCTGCGCGCGTTGTTCACGTGGGCAAACGCGGCGGCTGCCAATCCACGCCCCAGGCCTTCATTCAAAAACTGATCGTGATGGCCGTGCGGGAAGGTGAAAACGTGGTGCGACTCAAAGGTGGCGATCCGTTCATCTTTGGTCGCGGCGGCGAAGAGGTGGAACACCTGTCACAAATGGGTATTCACGTCGAAGTGGTCAACGGCATCACCGCCGGTCTGGCCGCCGTGGCCTCGCTGGGCGTGCCCCTTACGCACCGCGAACACGCGCATGGCGTGGTGTTCATCACCGGCCACCCCAAGCCCGGCAGCGCAGGCACCGACTGGCGCGCCTTGGCCGCAACTGCGCACAGCGCGCGGCTCACGCTGGTGATCTACATGGGGGTGAATGGTGTGGGCCACATCCAGCAAGAATTGCTCACGGGATTGCCTTCGCAGACGCCAGTGGCCATCATTCAAAACGCCTCATTGCCGACGCAGCGCCACGCCATCACCACGCTGGATGGTTTGCAGACGACGATTCTTGAACAACAACTGGCCAGCCCCAGCGTCATCGTGGTGGGGGATGTATTTCAGGGCTTGCTGACTCTGCAGCAATCCACCCCTGAGCCGACTGGCACTTACTTAGTCGAGCGACGCCTTCGGCTCACCCGACCTACCACTGAGGTGATGAAAGTCACTTTGAATGTTGGCGGCTCACGGTGAACGCATCCCCTTCCAACACGCGGCCACATCCGGCTGTTGACCCCCTCTCCCGCTCGGCGAATTGGGGGTGAGAGTGGGGGTTGCAGCGCAAGAATTGCTACATCATTGATAGCTGCTTGCGCAAGACCAGAAAGGGATAAAGGCCGAAAACACCAATCATCCTGAACGCAGGGTGTCGTGGAAACCCACGCTTAACGCTTAAGGGTTAAAGCTTGAGTAAGTGCCATTCCCCTGAACCCCAGGTCGCTTTGCGGTGGCCGCCAAACCTGAAACAGCACATGTGCCACGCAGCCCCACCCATGACGCCCATAGTGAGCCAAGGCACCCGACGGCAGCCCTTGCGGGGTCACTCCACGCTCACGCCATTGGGCTAGACTGGCGCGGCACGGCACGGCTCTTCAACCTGCCAGTCCAATGCCAACCACGCCCCTACTCAACAACATCGAATCCCTGACAAGCGCCAAGCCTTGGACAACGAACGTCAAAAGCGCGCACAAGCCCCTGCACACTCTCCATCTATGAACCAAGACCTATTCCCCCAGCACTGGCTCACGAACACGCTGCTTGATGATGGGTTTATCGAACAAAAAGCGAACGCGTTGGCAGCCAAACCGATGCCTCACGGATTGGACGCCTGGCTGCAAAATAATTTTGATGCCGACACCCTGGCGGCACGCAACGAGGCACAGCTGGAGGAAAAGTTCATCGCCCCGCTGCTGGCGCAGTTGGGCTGGACCAAAGCCTATCAAGTGGGCATCACTGTGCAAGGCAAATTTGCCAAACCAGACTACTGCCTGGTGTTGCACCCTGAACAAGAAAACACTTTGATCGCCACCAAAGACCACACTCTGGTCACCGCCATCTGTGAGTCAAAAGCGTGGGACAAAAAGCTGGACACCGGCAAGGCGGACACCAAAGACAACCCACACCACCAATTGCAAGGCTACCTCAGCACCTTGCGCGTGCGCTTCGGTTTTTTGACCAACGGCAGGCTTTGGCGGGTGTACGACACGGACAAAATCACCGCCAAGAAAACCTTTATCGAGTTTGATTTGGAGAAAATTTGGGGCTTGCCCCCCGGCGTCGAAAAAACCAAAGCCCTGTCTCTTTTTGCGTTTTTCTTTTGCCGCAAAACCTACGCGCACCCCGCCGATGGCGCGCAAGCCAGCGCCATGGCGCAAACCATTGCGGCCTCGGCCGATTTCACCCTGGCCGTGGAAGAAAACCTCAAGGCCGTCATCTACGGCTACGCGGGCGAGGATTCGTTGTTTGAAATCATGGGCCGCGCCATTTTCAAGGCCAACCCAAAAGCCAGTTTGGCTAGCGTCTATGAAAACAGCGTGGTGCTGCTGTTTCGCCTGCTGTTCGTCGTTTACTTTGAAGACAAGAATGCGACCCTGCTGAAAGCGCACCCCTTCTACCAGCGCTACAGCCTGAACCACATTTTCCAGACCCTGCGCGGGCAAGCGGCTGACCGTGACCGGCTCCACGACGGCGTGTACGCCTTGAAGCAGTTGTTTGAAATGCTCGACGAGGGCGCTGAGGACATTGACATTCCCCTGTTCAACGGGGGCTTGTTTGACCCCGTACGCGCTCCACTGCTGCTCAGGCCCAAGATATTCAGCAATGCCATCTTGCGCGAGCTGCTGGAAAAGCTGCTGTACAAAACCCACCGTGGCAACACGCTGTTTGACACCAAGCGCGATTTCAAAAACATGAGCGTCACCCACTTGGGCCGCATTTACGAGGGTCTGCTGGAATTCCGTTTTGAGCGCGCCACCGAAACAGCGGTGTACCTCGAGTACGAAAGCGCCACCACCAAAGGCAAAGCCGTGGAGGCCTACTTTGACCCCTACGACCAAGCCCTGATACGCAAAGAAAAGGGCTTCAAGTCCCTGCGCGAGATCAGCGTCAAAAAAGGCGAGGTGTTTCTTAAAAGCGCCAGCAATTCCCGCAAAACCACCGCCAGCTACTACACCGAACCCGTGCTCTCGCAACCCCTGGTCAAGGCCAGCGTGGACCATGCCATTGCATCGGCTATGGCAGGTGGCAACGCCGATGGCCGCGCGTTCATGAACCTCAAAATTCTGGACAACGCCTGCGGCAGCGGCCACTTTTTGGTAGAAGCCCTGGGTTACCTCACCGACTTGGCCCTGGCACGCCTGGACACCGACGCTGCGCTGCAGCAACTGGTGAGTGAGGAGCGCAGCAAAATTGCCGAACAACTGCAGTTTTTGAACCTGGACTACGTGCCTGAAGACGCGCAAATATTGAAGCGCGCCCTGCTCAAACGCTGCATCTTTGGTGTGGACCTCAACCCCTTTGCCGTGGAACTGGCCCGCCTGTCGCTGTGGATGGACAGTTTCATCTTTGGTACCCCGCTCTCGTTCATTGAACACCATGTGCAACACGGCAACTCCCTCATGGGGGCCAGCGTGCAAGACTTTATCGCTTACAACGCCGTCGAGGTCGCGCAAAACGACCTGTTTGTCGAAGACTTGGGAGCCCGCTTTGACGATCTGCACACCGTCATGCAAGAACTGGATGCCATGCGTGACACCACCGCCGAAGAGGTAGAGCAATCCAAGGCGCTGTGGAAGAACACCATTGCCCCCAAGCTCAACCTGCTGTCTCGCGCCCTGAGCTTTGTTTGCACCGGACGCGCCATGCTCGCCGAGGGCGATGCCAAAGCGTGGGAGGCGCTCAAAAAAACGCCCGACATCATTAGCCAGTTGTTCGACGACGGTGTCAAAAAAAGCGCTGCCCTCAAGCTGGTGGAGGCCTACGCCGCCCGGTACCACTTTTTTCACTTTGAAGTCGCCTTCCCTGAAGCCTTTGCGGGCGGCAAGCGCGGCTTTGACATCATTGTGGGCAACCCGCCGTGGGACAAAACCAAGTTCTCGGACACTGATTTCTTCCCCCAGTACTGCAGTAACTACCGCGGCCTGAAGAACACCGAAAAAGCCGCCGTGCAAAAGCGCCTGCTGGAAAGTGCCCACATTGCCAGCGCCTACGCAACCGCCAAACGCGATATGGAGGTGGCCGACGACTACTACACCGCCGCCTCGCCACTTAACAAGGGCGCGGGCGACGGCAATTTGTTTCGCCTGTTTGTGGAGCGCAACCTGGGCTTGCTGGCCCAAGGCGGCAGCCTGAACTACGTGTTACCCAGCGCGCT
>JBAQDW010000287.1:0-10989 GCA_049286445.1 Rhodoferax sp.
GGGCCGGACTCGAACCGGCACGCCTTGCGGCGGGGGATTTTGAGTCCCCTGAGTCTACCAATTTCACCACCCGGGCAATTATTTGGGCAGAACGAAATTATGGCACAGTATGGGCTATGAAATACCCAACCATTGAAGATTCCATCGGAAAAACACCACTGGTGCGCTTGCAACGCATTGGTGCAGCCGACAACCAGGCGCGAGGAAACGTGATTTTGGGCAAATTGGAGGGCAACAACCCCGCGGGTTCGGTGAAAGACCGTCCGGCGCTGTCCATGATCCAGCGTGCGCAGGAGCGCGGCGACATCCAGCCGGGCGACACCTTGATTGAGGCGACCTCCGGCAATACCGGTATTGCGTTGGCGATGGCAGCCGCCATCAAGGGCTACCGCATGATTTTGATCATGCCGGAGGATCTGTCCATTGAGCGAGCCCAGACGATGAAGGCATTTGGCGCGGAGTTGATTCTCACGCCCAAGAGCGGGGGCATCGAGTATTCACGTGACTTGGCAGAGCAGATGCAGCGTGATGGCAAGGGCCGCGTGTTGGATCAGTTTTCCAACCCCGACAACCCACGTATTCACTATGAAACCACCGGGCCCGAGATCTGGAAAGCCACCAAGGGAAAAATCACGCATTTTGTGAGCGCGATGGGCACCACGGGCACCATCACCGGGGTGTCCCAGTTTTTGAAAGAAAAGAACCCTGCCGTCAAGATCATTGGGGTGCAGCCGCATGAAGGCTCGCGTATTCCGGGCATTCGCAAATGGCCTCAAGCGTACTTGCCCAAAATCTACAACCCTGAGACGGTGGACGATTTGTTGTATGTGAGCCAAGAAACGGCTGAGGACATGTGCCGACGGCTGGCCCGCGAAGAGGGCATTTTTGCCGGTATTTCAGCGGCGGGCGCTTGTGCAGTGGCGCAAGAGATTGGTCTCCAAGAGCGCAATGCCACCATTGTGTTCATTGTGTGCGATCGGGGTGACCGCTATTTATCGACCGGCGTTTTTCCTGCTTGATCGTTGGCACGTGTTTGAGCTGATTGAGCTGACTGAGCCATTCATTAAAATTGCGCTCTTATAACAAGGACAACCGATGCAAATTGACAAAGAAGTGGATACCCGGGGCTTGAACTGCCCACTGCCCATTCTGAAAGCGAAGAAGGCATTGGCAGACATGCAAAGCGGCCAAACCTTGAAGGTGGTCTCCAGCGACGCGGGTTCGGTGCGGGACTTTCAGGCGTTTGCCAAGCAAACCGGCAATGAATTGTTAGAGCAGGAAACGCGGGGAGATGAGTTTATTCACGTCATGCGCCGCCGCTGAGCCGGCGTTGCAGCAACGTAAAAAACCGACGGTGAGTCGGTTTTTTTACGGTTAACGCGCCATTTGACGCGCTGGGGTTCAGCCAAGCCGGGCTAATTGCTCTTTGATCTTGGTGATGGTGGCGGAAAAGTCCGCCATGCGTTTGCGCTCCAAGTCAATCACAGCGGCAGGCGCGCGCGCCACAAACGCATCGTTGCCCAGTTTGCCTTCGGTTTTGACGATTTCGCCTTCAAGCCGCGCAAGCTCTTTGCCCAAGCGCAGCTTCTCTGCGCCGACATCGACTTCCATATAAAGGCAGACCTTCGCAGTGCCAACCACGGCCACGGGTGCGGACTCGGCGGCAACTGCCCAAGCGGCTTCGTCATCAAACACGCGCACTTCGTTCAATTTGGCCAGCGCTTGCAAAATTGGCGCTGTGGCTTTCAAGAACGCGGCTTCTGCAGGATCGGCGGCCACCACAAACAGAGGCAAGCGGGTGGACGGCGACACGTTCATTTCGCCACGCAGTGTGCGGCACACCTCCACCAGATGCTTGAGCTTGGCGACGTGGGCCATGGCGGCTTCGTCAATGCGCTCGGGCTGGCTCACGGGATAGTCGGCAATGGCGACGGATGCACCCGCGCGACCGGCCACGGGGGCCACGATTTGCCACAGTTCTTCGGTGATGAAGGGTGTTAACGGGTGGGCGAGTCGCAAAATGGTTTCCAGCGTGCGAATCAGGGTGCGGCGGGTGGCGCGCTTTTGGGCGTCATTGCCGGTTTGGATTTGCACCTTGGCAATTTCAAGGTACCAATCGCAAAACTCGTTCCAGACAAAGTCGTAAATGGTGTTAGCGACGTTGTCCAGGCGGTAATCTTCAAAGCCTTTGGCGACGTCGGCCTCGACCTTTTGCAGCAAGGACACGATCCAGCGGTCTTCTTGGCTGAATTCAAGGTGGCTTGGTGTGCATTCGACGGCGCTGTTTTCGTTCAAACCGCAGTCTTGGCCTTCGCAGTTCATCAGCACAAAGCGGCTGGCGTTCCAGAGCTTGTTGCAGAAGTTGCGATAGCCCTCGCAGCGTTTGGAGTCGAAATTGATGCTGCGACCCAATGATGCCAAGGACGCAAAGGTGAAGCGCAGGGCGTCGGCACCAAAAGCGGGAATGCCAGCGGGGAACTCTTTCTCGGTGTTTTTTCGCACTTGCGGCGCGGTCTCAGGCTTGCGCAAGCCTTCCGAACGCTTGGCCAGCAACTCGGGCAGCGCAATGCCGTCGATCAGATCCACCGGGTCAAGCACATTGCCTTCGGATTTGCTCATCTTCTTGCCCTGCGCGTCGCGCACGAGGCCGTGGATGTAAACGTGTTTGAAAGGCACTTGGCCAGTGAAGTGGGTCGTCATCATGATCATTCGGGCAACCCAGAAGAAAATGATGTCGTAACCCGTGACCAGCACGGAGGAGGGCAGGTAGAGGTCAAAGTCTGAGAGCGACGGCGACGGGCCGCCCCTAGCCGCCGCAGCCCCCTCGGGGGGCAGCGCAGCAGACGAAGTCGCCAGCGTGGGGGTCATGGCTTCGGGCCAACCCATGGTGCTGAAGGGCACCAGCGCCGATGAATACCAAGTGTCGAGCACGTCTTCATCGCGCTTCAGTGTTTTGCCGGGGGCTTGTGCTTGTGCGTCTGCCTCATTGCGGGCGACGTAAACCTTGCCGTCTTCGTCGTACCACGCTGGAATTTGGTGGCCCCACCACAGTTGGCGGGAAATACACCAGTCTTGGATGTTGTTCATCCACTGGTCATAGGTGTTGACCCAGTTCTCTGGCACAAACTTGACTTCACCCGTTTTAACAGCGGCAATGGCTTTGTCAGCAATGGACGTGCCGCTGGTGTTCTTGTCATTGCCCTTGGATTGCATGGCCACAAACCACTGGTCGGTCAGCATGGGTTCAATCACCTGGCCGGTGCGGGCACAGCGCGGCACCATGAGTTTGTGTTTTTTGACTTCGACCAACAAACCCAGCGCGTCCAAGTCAGCGACGATTTTTTTGCGCGCCACAAAGCGGTCTAGGCCTTGGTACACCTCAGGGGCTTCGTCGTTGATCTTGGCGTCCAGCGTCAGCACGCAGATCAGGGGCAGTTTGTGGCGCTGACCCACCTGATAGTCGTTTTGGTCGTGCGCGGGGGTGACTTTCACCACGCCGGTGCCGAAGGCTTTGTCGACGTAATCGTCGGCAATGATCGGGATGGTGCGGTTGCACAGCGGCAGGTTGACATGCTTGCCAATCAGGTGCGCGTAACGCTCGTCTTCGGGGTGCACCATGACGGCCACATCGCCCAGCATGGTCTCGGGCCGGGTGGTGGCCACGGTCAGGCCGGGGGTGCTTTCACCGCTCACCATTTGGGCGCCGTCTGTGAACGGGTAGCGGATGTGCCACAGCGAGCCGTCTTCTTCTTCGCTCTCGACTTCCAAATCACTGACCGCGCTTTGCAGAATCGGGTCCCAGTTCACCAAGCGTTTGCCACGGTAGATGAGGCCTTGCTCAAACAGTTGAACAAACGTCTCGGTCACTGTTTTGGACAGCTTGTCGTCCATGGTGAAGTACTCGCGGCTCCAGTCCACGCTGTCGCCCATGCGGCGCATCTGTGTCGTGATGGTGTTGCCAGATTTTTCTTTCCATTCCCACACTTTGGCGACGAAATTTTTGCGGCCCAGGTCATGGCGGCTGATTTTTTGCGCCTGCAACTGGCGTTCCACCACGATTTGGGTGGCAATGCCGGCGTGGTCGGTGCCGGGAATCCAAGCTGTGTTGGCGCCGCGCATGCGGTGGTAGCGGGTCAGCGAGTCCATGATGGTTTGGTTGAACGCATGGCCCATGTGCAGCGTGCCCGTCACATTGGGCGGGGGGAGCTGAATGGCGAAAGCCTCGGCGCCCGGTTTGGCGGCTTGGGTGCCACGGTAGCCCGCTTGGCCGTAGTTGCGACGCTCCCACTCCGGACCCCATTGGGCCTCGATGGCGGCAGGCTCAAAGGATTTGGACAGGCTGTTCAGGCCGGGTTGGTGCAGTTCGTCGTTCATGGTGTCTTTGGCTGGCTCGTGACTTCAAAGGCGTTGGGGCCAAAGAAGGCGAGAACGGTTGCTTTGCGAAGAAAGCACCCGTAGTTAATCGAAGGCTGAGAATCTTTGATTTTATTCGACACCTGCGCAGCTGATCCCCAGCGCCTCCCCCGCTGGATGAACGGCCTGTTCAACCGCGAGCGATGGGGATGACCTGGTGCCCGATTCGCATTCACGATAATCAAAGCATCTTCAGGATGCCTTTTTTGTTATCTCACTTCCAATTTCACGGACCTTGAATCGCCATGCTCTTCCTCTTGTCCCCTGCCAAAGCGCTTGATTTTGAAACACCCGCGCCAGAGGTGGCCCACACGCAGCCGCTGTTCGTGAAGCAATCGGCGGAATTGATTGAGGTGCTCAAGCAAAAGTCCCCGCAACAAATTGCCGAACTGATGCACCTCAGTGACGCCTTGTCAGGCCTGAATGTGGCGCGTTACCAAGCTTGGACACCCAAATTCACTGCCAAAAATGCCAAACAAGCGGTGCTGGCGTTCAATGGCGATGTGTATGGCGGCTTGGACGCCAAAACGCTGGCAGCTGACGACTTGGCCTGGGCGCAAGACCACTTGTGCATTTTGAGTGGCTTGTACGGTGTGCTGCGCCCGCTGGACTATATGCAGCCCTACCGCTTGGAGATGGGCACCCGCTTGGAAACCGCACGCGGCAAAAACCTGTACCAGTACTGGGGCGCGCAACTGGCCACGTATTTGAACGAGCGTTTGCAGCGCGATATCTCGCCGGTGGTGGTGAATTTGGCCAGTCAGGAATACTTCAAAGCGGTCGATACCAAGGCCCTGAAGGCGAGGGTGGTGGAGTGTGTGTTTCAGGAGCAACGCGCTGGGCAGTACAAAATCATCAGCTTTGCGGCCAAACGGGCACGCGGATTGATGGCCCGTTATGCCGCCACCCACCGGGTGATGACGCCGCAGGGCCTGACGGCGTTCAACCTGGAAGGCTACGCGTTTGATGCTGAAGCCTCCCAGCCGGAGCGACTCGTTTTCCGTCGGTCACAGGCCGATTGAGTTTTATATGAAAAAAGTGGCTCTGGCCCTTTATTAATCTGCGGGAACCGCTATGAAATTGAAAGCAAATCACATCGACATTGAAGTCGAGGACACGGGGCCGGGCGCGCCGGGAGAGTCCCGTCCCACGGTGCTCTTGATCATGGGCTTGGGCATGCAACTGGTGGCGTGGCCGCCGGAGTTGGTGCAGACGCTGGTCGATGCCGGTTACCGCGTGGTGCGCCACGACAACCGTGACGTGGGTTTGAGCCACCGCTTTGAAGCCCATGGCAAACCCAAAATGATCTGGCAAACCCTGCGCTACAAGCTCGGTTTGACTCCTAAGGCCACTTACACCCTGTCTGATATGGCGGCCGACTCGGTGGGCGTGCTGGACGCGTTGGGCATTGGGCAAGCGCATGTGGTGGGGGTCAGCATGGGCGGCATGATTGCGCAGCGTGTGGCCTTGATCGCCCCGGCGCGCGTGCTCAGTTTGACCAGCATCATGAGCACCAGTGGGGCCAAAGGCCTGCCCAACCCCAAACCGCAAGTGATGCGCGCCTTGCTGAAACGCCCGGCCAATCACCGCCCCGAGGTGGTGTTGGAGCACTACGTGAACCTGTTCAAAATCATTGGCAGCCCCGGCTTTGTGACCCCTGACGCCGAACTGCGCGCCACCATCACCAAGGGCGCCCAGCGCGGCTTCTACCCCGTGGGGACCCTGCGCCAGATGCTGGCCATCATGGCCGACATCACCCGTGCCGCGCAGTTGACTCGCATTCAAGCGCCCACCTTGGTCATCCATGGCAAAGCCGACCCGTTGGTGCCTTATGCCTGTGGCGAAGACACGGCCCGACGTATTCCGGGTGCCACTCTGTTGGGTATTGACGGCATGGGCCACGACTTGCCGCCGGGCGTGGTACAGCGCTTTTTGCCGCCCCTGCTGGCGCACCTCCGTGCTGCCACGCCCTCCTCATCACCTTCCACCCTGCCCTTGCCGACCCCATGAACCAGCCTGAAAATTCTCAACTTGGAAAAGCCTCTGCCTACGTTGATCAGTACGACGCGTCGCTGTTGTTTCCCATTCCCCGCGCCGGCAAACGCGCTGAAATTGGGCTGGACGCGAGCCTGCCGTTTTTGGGTGCCGACCTGTGGACCGCGTTCGAACTGAGTTGGCTCAACCCGCGCGGCAAACCGCAGGTGGCTTTGGCGCACTTCACTATTCCCTGCGAAACGCTGAACATCATTGAGAGCAAGTCGTTCAAGCTCTACCTCAATAGTTTCAACAACACCCCGTTTGACGATGCGCCGGCGGTGCTTGCCCGGTTGCGCGCCGATGTGAATGAGGCGGCATGGCGGGGAGGCGTGGTGCAGTCGTCGGTGGGCGTCAAGCTGATTTCCATGGAACACTTTGACCGCGAACCCGTGCATGAGCTTAGCGGTTTGAGCCTTGACCGTTTGGATGTTGACTGCACCCGTTACACCCCGGCACCTGATTTGCTGCGGGTAGCGCAAGATGACGAAGCCCCCGTGGCCGAGGTGTTGACCAGCAATTTGCTCAAAAGCAACTGTTTGGTCACGGGCCAGCCGGACTGGGGCAGTGTGCAAATCAGCTACAGCGGCGCGCAAATTGACCATGAAGGCCTGCTGCAGTACCTGGTGAGCTACCGCAACCACAACGAGTTTCACGAGCAATGCGTGGAGCGCATCTTTTGCGACATTTGGGCCCGCTGCAAACCGCAACGCTTGGCGGTCTATGCCCGCTACACGCGCCGAGGCGGGCTGGACATCAACCCGTTTCGCACCAGCTACCCGCAGGCCATGCCGCCCAATATTCGCACGGCGAGGCAATAATTGGGTGGCCATAAATGCTATTGATTAAATAGCGGCTTGCGCAAGTCTGGCAAGCGCTACAGCCTCAAAACACCTCAGAATAAGTAGCAACCAAGCTGGGGGAGTCGACGGCGTCCCCCGGGCTACTGGGGAGACTGACGGGGGACTGTGTTTTTCAGGAGGGAGTCGGCGGCCACGGGGCGGCCAAAGTAATAGCCTTGGTAAGACCGGCAACCAATGCTGGCCAGGAAATTGCGTTGTTCGACCGTTTCTACCCCTTCTGCCATGACTTGCAGGCCCAGGCTGCGGCCCAGCGCCAAAATGGTGCGGGCAATGGCGGCGTCGCTGGCGTCGCTGAGCACATTGCGCACAAAGCTCTGGTCAATTTTGATTTGGTCCAGCGGCAGCCGCTTCAAATAGGCCAGTGACGAGTACCCGGTGCCAAAGTCGTCCAAGGAGAGGCTGACACCGTGTGATTTAAGGTTTCGCATTTTGGCCACCACGTCCTCCACGTCGCTGGCCAGCATGCTCTCGGTCAGCTCCAGTTTCAGCAGGCGCGGGTTGGCACCGGTTTTTTGCAGTGCCGTGGTCACGGTTTGCACATAGTCGGGCAGGGCGAATTGCAAGGCGCTCACGTTGACGGACACGGTCCAGTGTGCGGTCTCATCCGCATTGGCCCACGCCACCAGTTGGGCGCAGGCGGTTTCCAACACCCATTGGCCCAAGGGTTGAATCAGGCCGGTTTCTTCGGCCAGCGGGATGAAGTGGGCGGGGGAGACCATGCCTTGGATGGGGTGGTTCCAGCGCACCAGCGCCTCGGCCCCCGTGGGCGAGCCTGCCTCATCCACTTGAATTTGGTAGTGCACGGTGAAGTCCTGCTTTGCCAGGGACTCGCGCAGGTCTTTCTCCAGCGCATCACGGGCTGCCACGGCGGCTTGCATGGCGGGGTCGAAGAAGCGAACCGTGTTGCGACCGGCGGCCTTGGCCTGGTACATGGCGAGGTCGGCTTTTTTAAGCAGCTCGTCCATGGCGTCGTGTTCGCCCTTGAAAACCACAATGCCAATGCTCGTGGTGCTGTCGTGGGCGTGCCCTTTCAAATCGAAGGCCTCCTGGAAAGATTCCAGGATTTTGTGGGCCACGGCCTCGGCTTGGCTGGCCGCCTCGGTTGCGTGGGTGCTCAGGTTTTCCAGCAGCACCACAAATTCATCGCCCCCCAGGCGGGCCAGGCTGTCGCCCACGCGGGCGCAGCCCTGAATGCGTGAGGCCACTTGTTGCAAGAGCACGTCACCCAGATCGTGTCCTTGGGTGTCGTTGAGCTGCTTGAAATGGTCCAAGTCCAGAAACATCAAGGCACCATGGCGTACCGACCGGCTTGACGTGTGCAAAGCTTGGCGCAGCCGGTCCATCAACAGGCGGCGGTTGGGCAGACCCGTCAAGGAGTCATAGAAGGCGAGGCGGCGAATTTCTTCGATGTCTCGGCGGTGCTGGGTGATGTCGCGCACGATGCCAATAAAGGTAGTGATATCGCCGCTCACCACTTGTGAGATCTGCAAGCTCATGGGGAACAAGCTGCCGTCCTTGCGAACCCCCTCCACCTCTGTCAATTTGCCTATGATGTGCGCTTTTTGAGTTGACACATAGCGATGCAAATAGCCATCGTGCTTGCTGCGGTTCGGTTCCGGCATGAGCATGGCAATGTTGTGCCCCAGCACTTCCTCAAGCGTGTAGCCAAACAACCGGCAGGCCGCCTGGTTAATGGACTCCACCCGCCCTTGGCTGTCGATGGTGATGACGCCGTCCATCAGGTTGTTCAAAATGGTTTGGGTGTGCTGTGCGGCTTGGTTGAGTTCTTGCTGGGCGGCATGGGCAAGGCGCTCTAAACGTTTGCTCGCACGCACGTCGCGAATCATCGCTTGAATGGCGGGGGCCCCATCCAGCAGGATTTGCACAGCCTGTATCTGAACTTCGACGACCGTTCCATCAAGTTGAAGAAACCGGCTGTCAATCAGCGGGGCTGACCCCCCCAGTTGGCGAATGCGCTCATGACGTTGCGCAATCTGCTCACGCTCCTGCGGGTGAACGCGGTCGAGCGCACCTGTGCCCACCAATTGCGCTTGTGACGACGCACCAAACAAGCGAACGGCGGCGGCGTTGAGGTAGAGCAGGATGCCATCGCGATGGACTGCCATGGCCTCGGGCATCCATTCCACCAAATGTCTGAAACGTGCTTCACTGTCTTGAAGGGCGAGTTCAGCCAGTTTTTGACGGGTAATGTCTTGTGATGCGCCTTGAATCTTGACCACTTGTCCGTCCTCAATCACGGCACTCCCTTGGGTGCGCAGCCAGAATGACTGGCCTTCGACTTGGCGAGGAATTTCGAGCGCGAAATCTTCTCCGGTTTCAATGGTGTGTTCCATCGCTTTGATGAGAATGGCACGGATGTCTTCGGGGTAGGTCTTCAAGCTGTCTTCAAGTGACAGTTCGCTCCCGTACTCACCGCCGTTGAGGCGAACCGTTTCCTTGGAGAGCTGGAGGGTCTGGGTGCGCAGGTCCATCTCCCAGCCGCCAACCCGGGCCAGTTCGCTGGTGCGCTCCAACAAGCTGTGGGTCACGGCCAAAGCTTCACTGACCCGGTAGGCTTCGGTGACATCGCTGAACACCAGCACCACACCGATGATGGCATTGCGGGCGTCTCGCATGGGGGCGGCGCTGTCAAAAATTTGGTATTCCTGTCCATCGCGGGCCAGCAGGGCCGTGTGGTTGGCCAGACCGACCACTTGCCCGGTGCGCATGACCTGTTGAACAGGGTCCAGGGCGGGCTGTCGGGACTTGGCGTTGATGATGCGAAAGACACGGGTCAGCGGTTGGCCCAAAGCCTGCGGCAGCGGCCACGCGGTTAAACGCTCGGCTGCCGGGTTCATGCGGGTGATATGGCCCAGGGCATCGGTGGCAATGACTGCATCCCCAATGGACTGCAGCGTGACGCTCAGGTTTTCTTCACTCAAACGCAGGGCTTCCAGGGCCTTTTCACGCTCAGTGACGTCATGTGCGATCACCAGTCGGGCACTGCGGTCGGGGTACGCAAGCGCGTGCGCCGTGATGTCAACCTGGATAAGGCTGCCGTCTTTGCGGCGATGGCGCCACAGGGAGGCGGGTTTGTAGGTGCCAGACGATTGATTGACAACGTCCATCAGTTTTTCAAGGTCTTCAGCGGGCCGAATATCTTTGATGGTCATGCCCATGAATTCTGCTTGGCTGTAACCATAGTGGGCCACGGCGGCATCATTGACGACTAAAAAGGCCAAAGTGTCGGTGTCATAAACCCACATGGGTTGTGGATTGCTCTCAAACAGTTGGCGGTACTTGGCCTCGCTGGCCTGCAGCGCCTGTTCCGCGCGTTTGCGAGGGCTGACGTCTTGAAAATACAGCGTTAATCCGTCCGGTGAGGGGTACAGGTGGTTTTCAAACCAACGGTCTTCCGGCGCGAAGTAAGTCGCCGCCTCAAGGGGTTTTTGTTCAGACATGGCGCGTTCGCAGGCCTGATGAAACGCCAGCCCCACCAATTGGGGGTACTCGTGCCAAAAATATTTGCCAATGAACCAGGCGGGCTCATGACCGAAAATTTCTGCCGCCTTGGGGTTGACATAGGTGCAACGCCCTTCTTTGTCCAGCGACATGAAGGCGTTGGTCACGCGCTCCAAAACTTGCAGCCGCGCTTGTTGTGCTTCTTTGCGCTCCGTGA
>JBAQDW010000288.1:0-9038 GCA_049286445.1 Rhodoferax sp.
GTGGTTCATGGCGCGCACGTAGTTGATGACCTCTTCCACGTCTTTGGGGGAGTCGTTATGGGTGCCTTGCGCTTCAAAGGCGAGCACGTCTTCCAGCGTGCTTTGCGTGCCTTCAATTTGTGACGACAGAACGGCTTCGAGCCGCACGTACATGGCGACGAACAAGTCGGGATGGGGCAACAGCGCGGAAATAGCGTCCAGGCGTGCGATATCACGGTCTGCCTGAGACAGCAGCGTGCGCAGCTCACCGTCGAACTCGATGTCTGGATGGGGCGGTAAGCCCTCGGGTAGGAAGGCGCGGTAGCCGGTCGTTTGTTGTACGTAGCGGCCTGCGCGTTGCGTAGATTCTGTCATTGGGATTTTTACAAGGTACCCGCAATGGTAATCTTGCAAAAGAAAGTATCAATTAATTTTCACAAGGCAGGGCGCAAATTGGCGCGTGAAAAAAATTGAACTCAACTGAGAACCTACAAGACCACTTTGACCATCGGGTGGGTGGACAGCGTGCGGTAGAGCTCGTCGAGTTGCTCGCGGCTGGTGGCGGTGACGGTCACCGTCACGCCCAGGTATTTGCCGCCTTTGCTTTCACGCAGCTCGATGGTGGAGGCGTCAAAGTTGGGGTCGAATTGCGCTGCGATGTGGGTCACGGCCTGCACATAGCCGTCCACTTTGAGGCCCATGACCTTGATGGGGAACTGCGAGGGGTACTCGATCAGGGACTCTGAGGGAGGAATGTCGGGGGGTGCGGTCATGGTGCGGTTCCTTGTTCAAAGACGGCCTTACGCGGGCGTGCGGGGCTGGGCTTTGACCCGCTGATAGCCAGCCAGCAATTGCGTGTAGATGGGGCCGGGGCGGCCGTTTCCAACCGGCTGGCCATCCAGCAGGGTCACGGCCAGCACCTCTTTGGTGGCGGAGGACAGCAGCAACTCATCGGCGTCCAGCACTTCAGCGCGGGTGATGCGGCGCAACGCAAAGGGAATGTTTTGGGTGCGGCAGATTTCTTCGATCAGGCCAAAGCGAATGCCTTCTAGTACCAAATGGTCTTTGGGCGGGCCCATGACAACGCCGTTTTTGACGACCCAGACGTTGCTGGCGGCGGCCTCGCTCAGGTGGTCGCCGCGAAACATGACGGTCTCCACCGCATCGGCGTCAAAACTGATTTGGCGGGCAAACACGGCGCCCAACAAGCTGGTGCTCTTGATGTGCGCTTTTTCCCAGCGGAAGTCGTCGGCGGTGACGCAGGCCACCCCCTCGCTGCGCTGTTTGTCAGAGGGCGGCTTCATCACATTGGTCATGACGAACACGGTGGGGGTGATGTCGGTGGGCATCACGTGGTCGCGCATGGCAACACCACGGGTGACTTGAATGTAGATGAGTTGATCAATGTTTTCGGCTGCAACGCCCGTCGAATCTGCGTAAGCAGCTACTAATTGAAGAGCAATACCGGACCACTGGGCATGCGTCAATGGGTTGCTCATGCGCAACTCGGCCAAGCCTCTGTCGAGGCGGGCCATGTGCTGTTTGAAGCCGAACAGCTGGCCGGCATAGACCGGCACCACTTCGTACACGCCGTCGCCAAAAATGAAGCCCCGGTCCATGACGCTGACCTTGGCGTGGGGCAGCGTGGTGAAGTCACCGTTGAGGTAGCAGGGGAGTGAGGGCAATTGAGTCATGGCTGAATTATGAACGGCGAGGGTCGGTGAAGGATGGAAAGAAAGGGTATTGGACATGATACAAATGTTTCTGTATTATAAAAATGAATCAATTGTTTCAATATTTGTACTTTGCCTTACCGACACCTCACTCAACTGCTGGACAGCCGCTTCGAAAGCCTGAGCCCCGAGCTGCAGCGCGCCGCGCGCTGGGTGCGAGAGCATCCGGCTGAGTTAGGTTTGCAGTCCATGCGCCAGTCCGCCCAAGCAGCGGGCGTGTCTCCGGCCACCATGACGCGCCTTGCCCGGGCTTTGGGGTTGGACAGCTTTGAGGCCATGCGTCGCCCTTCCATGGCGGCCTTTGCTTTGTCGGTCACACGCAGCGCGCACGGGCAGGGCACGCCCAAGGCCGCGCTGGCGGTGGATGCCACGTTGGACCGAATGCGCCAAACGCAGGCGGGTAACTTGGCTTCGGCCCATGAGCGCAACCCCAGTGCCCAGTTTCGGGCTGCCGCCCACTCCATTTTGGCGGCCAGAGATGTGATTTTTTTGGGGTTGCGGGCCAGTTTTGGGATTGCCTACCACCTGCATTACAGCTGCGATTGGCTTCGTCCCGGCGTGCGTTTGGCCACCGACGGGGGCGGTGCGTGGGTGGATCAAGTGCTGGCGCTGACACCGGAGGACTTGCTGGTTGTGGTCAGTCAGGCACCCTATACCCGTCAGACGGTGCAGGCCGCGCAAGCAGCGCGCCAGCGGCAGGTGCCGGTGCTGGCGTTGACGGACAGCAGCCTGTCGCCCTTGGCCCGTTTGGCCCAACAGTCCTTGTTGTTTGAGGCAGCCTCGCCCACGTTTTTTCACTCGATGACTGGTGCGCAAGCATTGGCCGAGGCCTTGATGGCTTGCGTCGCCGAGCAGGGCGGGGCGGCGGTCATGCGGCGGTTGACTGAACGCCAACACGGCCTGCAAGCCACCCACGCCTATTGGGAAAAGCAAGGCGCATCCCGTTCCGACTCTGTACCAACCCCTTCGAACCCTACTTGACTTTTATGACTCCCACTCTTACTTCCGTCAGCCCGGCCTCAACCAAGGTTTTTCATCGTCAGTTGCAGCATGACTTGCCCGTGGCGGTGGCGGGACAAGGCATCACCCTCACGGACGCGAACGGCAAAACCTACCTCGACGCTTGCGGCGGTGCGGCCGTGTCTTGCTTGGGCCACGGCCACCCCGAGGTGTTGGCGGCCATGCACGCCCAAATCGACAAACTGGCCTATGCCCACACCAGCTTTTTCACCACGGACGTGGCGGAAGAGTTGGCCGATGTGCTGATTGAATCGGCCCCCAAAGGCATGAGCCACGTTTACTTTGTCAGCGGGGGGTCTGAGGCGATGGAAGCCGCGCTCAAGATGGCGCGTCAATACTTTGTGGAGCGGGGTGAGCCCCAGCGCCAGCATTTTGTGGCCCGCAAGCAAAGCTACCATGGCAATACGCTGGGTGTGTTGGCGGTGGGGGGCAACGAGTGGCGCCGAGCCCAGTTTCGCCCCTTGCTGATCGACGTGGCCCACGTGTCGCCGTGCTACGCCTACCGGGACCAAGCGGCCGCCGAAACGCCCGAGGCCTATGGCCAGCGGCTGGTGCGTGAGCTGGAAGAAACCTTCGAGAAGCTGGGCCCCGGTAATGTGATGGCCTTCGTCGCCGAGACCGTCGGTGGTGCCACCGCCGGTGTGCTGACCGCCGTGCCCGGTTATTTCAAAGGCGTGCGCGAGTTGTGCGACCGCCATGGCATTCTGCTGATTCTGGACGAGGTGATGTGTGGCATGGGCCGCACCGGCACGCTGCACGCGTGTGAACACGAGGGTGTGGTGCCCGACATCATGGCGGTGGCGAAGGGATTGGGCGGTGGCTACCAGCCGATTGGTGCGGTCATGGCCCAGTCCAAACTGGTCGAGACCTTTCGCAAAGGCAGTGGCATGTTCCAGCATGGCCACACTTACCTCGGTCATGCGGTGGCCTGCGCCGCCGCGCTGGCGGTACAGAACGTGATTCAGCGCGACGGTTTGCTAGCGCAGGTTCGGTCGCGTGGTGACACCTTGCAGGGCCTGTTGCACACACAGTTTGGCAACCACCTGAATGTGGGAGACATTAGAGGCCGGGGTTTGTTCTGGGGCGTTGAGTTGGTGGCCGATCGCGGCACCAAACAGTGGTTTGACCCGGCGTTGAAATTGCACGCCCGTATCAAGCGAGAAGCCATGACCCAAGGCTTGATGGTTTACCCGATGGCGGGCACGGTCGATGGTAAAAACGGCGACCACATTCTTTTGGCGCCGCCTTTTATCAGCAGTGAAGCTGAGTTGGCCGAGATCGTGGCCCGCTTGGGCAAGGCGGTCGATAGGGCCCTGGCGTCTTGCCACAGTTAAAGAGATGCAGAGATTAGCGTTGCTAATGCCAGATAACCAATTTGCGATTCACAGGGGTCATATTCCGTTTGGGGAAGTCATCGGGGTAGTATTCTTAATTCCTGTGAATGCGAAACACGCCCGTAACGCATTGTCCCAGAGGGTGCGTTGTCGAGTCAGTTCAGAGCGCGTACGATGCAACGTCGCACTGGACAGGCGTCATCCAGTTCCCCCCGTCTGACAAAGAGGGGTTCCGGGGATTTTCCCAAAAAGGCTTCGGCCTTTCAATTCTGAAAAACAAGGAGTCACTATGCGTACTTTTCTGAAATCTTCTGCATCCGGTTTGAGCCTGATTGCGGCCGCCATCGCCATGGTTGCCCCCGTTGGCACGGCCCATGCACAACAAAAATTCATGACCATCGGCACCGGCGGTGTGACTGGCGTGTACTACGCAGCGGGTGGCGCCATTTGTCGTTTGGTCAACAAGGACCGCGCTCGCCACGGCATTCGTTGCTCGGTTGAATCGACGGGTGGTTCGGTCGTGAATATCAACACCATCAAGGCCGGTGAGTTGGACTTTGGCGTGGCCCAGTCCGACGTGCAGTACAACGCGGTCAACGGCAAACAGCAATTTGAGAAAGATGGCAAGGACGCGAATCTGCGCGCCGTGTTCTCGATTCACCCCGAGCCCTTCACCGTTTTGTCGCGCAAGGAAGCCAATATCACCAAGTTTGAAGATTTCAAGGGCAAGCGTTTCAATGTGGGCAATCCAGGTTCCGGCAGCCGTGCCGCGATGGACCAGTTGCTGGACGGCATGAAGTGGAAGATCAGCGATTTCGGCCTCGCCTCCGAGTTGAAGGCTGACGAGCATGGCGCCGCTTTGTGCGACAACAAAATCGACGGTTTCTTCTATGGCGTGGGCCATCCTTCTGCCAACATTCAAGACCCCATCACGACCTGCGGTGCCAAGTTGGTGCCTTTGACCGGTCCCGTGGTGGACAAGTTGGTGAAAGACAACAGCTTTTACGCCAAGGTCAACATTCCTGCCGGCCTGTACGCCGGTCACCCCAACCCAACACCGACCTATGGCGTGTTGGCATCGTTCGTGACATCGGCCAAGGTGCCTGATGCGACGGTTTACGAGTTGACCAAAGCAGTGTTTGAGAACTTTGACGACTTCAAGAAGCTGCATCCTGCGTTTACCCACCTTGATCCCAAGAACATGATCAAAGACGGTTTGTCTGCACCGCTGCACCCTGGTGCCGTGAAGTACTACAAAGAAAAAGGCTGGATGTAAGTCCGGTTTGCTGAAGTCTGTTTGACTGAGGCTGCAAAAAGCTCTGACTCGTCAGAGCTTTTTGCGTTCGATGCACCAACAATAAGAATGACCCGAGAAAAGAGGTACCCATGAACGCCAAAACTGCAAGCAAAGCTGTGGCCGATGTTGACGTGAATAAACTGGTGGCCGAAAACGACATTGGCGCGCGTTCACCCGGCCCACTCATGAATCGTTTTCTGCTCTACGTGGCCATTGCTTGGTCCGTGTTCCAGCTCTGGATTGCGTCGCCACTGCCGTTCAGCACCGGCTTTCTGGTCTTCAACGACACCGAGACGCGGGCGATTCACCTGTCCTTTGCGGTCTTTCTCGCGTACATGTCCTACCCGGCTTTCAAAGGTTCGCCCAGTGATCGCATTCCGCTCAGCGACTGGGTGTTTGCGTTGGTGGGCACCTTTTGCGCTGCCTATTTATTTATTTTTTACCGTGAGCTGGCCACGCGCCCGGGTCAGCCCACCGACATGGATGTTTACACCGGCCTGATTGGCATGGCTCTGCTGTTGGAGGCGACTCGGCGCGTGCTGGGCTTGCCCATGGTGATTGTGGCGCTACTTTTCCTCGTGTACACCTTTGGCGGACCGTACATGCCGGACATGATTGCGCATCGGGGTTTTTCGTTGAATCGGGCCATGAGCCACCAGTGGTTGACGACCGAAGGGGTCTTCGGGGTGGCGCTCGGCGTGTCGAGCAGTTTCATTTTCCTGTTTGTGTTGTTCGGTTCGCTACTCGACAAGGCGGGCGCAGGTAACTACTTCATCAAATCCGCTTTTGCCCTGTTGGGTCATATGCGGGGCGGGCCCGCCAAGGCTGCGGTGCTGTCGTCGGCGGCCACCGGCATTATTTCCGGGTCGTCGATTGCGAACGTGGTCACCACCGGTACTTTCACGATTCCGTTGATGAAGCGGGTTGGGTACCGCGATGACCAGGCCGGCGCTGTGGAGGTCTCCAGCTCTGTGAATGGGCAGCTGATGCCACCGGTCATGGGGGCCGCGGCCTTCCTGATGGTGGAATACGTGGGTATTCCGTATATCGAGGTCATGAAGCATGCCTTTCTGCCGGCCATCATTTCCTACATTGCCCTGTTGTATATCGTCCATTTGGAGGCGTTGAAAGCCAATATGGTCGGCCTGCCACGGCGTAATCCCGGTTCAGCGGGTTCTCGCTTGATCTCATTTGCCCTGACGATTGCTGGTTTCATCGTGTTATCGGGCGCTGTGTACTGGGGCATTGGTTGGATCAAGACCGTGATGGGCGGCGGCGCGATTTGGGTGGTGGGCCTCGGCTTGCTGGCGTCCTATGTGGGACTGCTGTGGTTTGGCTCAAAGCAGCCGGAGTTGGAACTCGACGATCCGGATGCGCCGGTATTTGAATTGCCGGAAACCGGGCCTACCGTGAAGTCTGGTTTGCATTACCTGCTTGCCGTCGTGGTGCTGATTTGGTGCTTGATGGTCGAACAAATGTCCCCTGGACTGTCGGCCTTTTGGGCCACGTTGTTCATGATGTTTGTCATCGTGACGCAAAAGCCGATCATTGCCTACTTTCGAGGTCGTGGCGGTTTGGGACAAGCGACCAAAGACGGTGGCACTGATTTGGTGGATGGATTGGCGATCGGTGCGCGCAACATGATCGGTATTGGCGTGGCCACGGCCGCTGCTGGCATCATTGTGGGCACTGTGTCTCTCACCGGCGTGGGCCTGATCATGACCGAGGTGGTTGAATTGTTGTCGGGTGGCAACCTGATGCTGATGCTGATTCTGGTGGCCGTCATCAGTCTGATTTTGGGTATGGGCCTGCCGACCACTGCTAACTACATTGTGGTGTCGACGCTGATGGCGCCCGTCGTGGTCGAGCTTGGGGCACAAAGTGGCTTGCTGGTTCCTTTGATCGCGGTTCACCTGTTCGTCTTCTACTTCGGACTCATGGCCGATGTGACGCCGCCAGTGGGACTCGCCTCCTTTGCGGCGGCGGCCATAGCGAAGGCGGATCCGCTAAAAACGGGAGTAACTGCCTTTTTCTACAGCATGCGTACCGCGATCTTGCCTTTTCTATTCATCTTCAACACGCAGTTGCTGTTGATGGATTTGACCGGGCCACTGCACCTGATTCTGACCGTGGTTAGCGCCACGGTCGCGATGCTGGTGTTCGCGGCGGCCACGCAGGGCTACTTTTTAGTGAAGTCGCGTTGGTACGAATCGCTGGCATTGTTGTTGATTACATTCACACTGTTCCGCCCGGGCTATTGGTGGGATATGGTGTATCAGCCCTACAAGGAGGTACCTGCTGCGCAGATGGGCCAATTGATCGAAGACGCGCCAGTGAATTCCGCCAAACGGCTCTGGATCGAGGGTACCAATTTGGATGGAAAAGACATTCGCAAAGGCGTTTTGTTGCCACTGGGTGAAAAAGGCACGGCCCGGGAACGTATGGCACAGGCGGGTGTGAACGCCATGGTTCAAGGCGATGCCATGTTGATTACGCAGGTGAAATTTGGTAGTCGGGCAGAAAAACTCGGTATGGAACAAGGCTTCAAAATTGTTTCTGCTGAAGTGCCAGCTGATCGACCTGACAAAGAGTGGATGTTTTTGCCTGCGATTGCGCTTCTCGCACTCATTATTCTTCTGCAGCGCGCACGGGGTCGGCGTGCCGCTCTTGTCGCGCCATTGAGTAAGCGCCCGGCATGACCCGTGTTGCCTTGATCCACGCTTTGGCGCATTCTGTGGGGCCCATCAACGACGTGCTGGCGCGTGAGTGGCCCGGCTGCCAACGCATGAACCTGTTGGATGACAGCTTGTCTGCCGATTTGGCGAGGAATGCGCGCGGTCTCGATTCAGCCATGCACGAGCGCTTCGAAATTCTGGCGGCTTATGCTGAAAATACGGGTGCGTCCGCCATCCTGTTCACTTGCTCCGCATTCGGTCCTTGCATTGAGGCGGTAGCAGCGAGACGTCCCCATCTGCCTGTCCTCAAACCCAATGAGGCGATGGTGGCTGATGCTTCTGCGATGGGGCGGCGCGTGGGGCTGATTGCCTCATTTGCGCCGACGCTCGTCTCCATGCCCTCAGAGTTTCCTCCCGGTGTGGAGGTGATCACGGACATGGCAGAAGGGGCGATGGAGGCACTCAATAACGGGCAGATCGAGCGGCATGATGACATCGTTACGGCGTCGGCGCTGCGTTTGGTCGGGCGGGGTTGTGATGTGATTGCCTTGGCGCAATTCAGTATGGCGCGGGCTCAAGACGCCGTTCGCCGTGTCGTGCAGGTGCCAGTACTGACAACACCAAGCAGTGCTGTCGCTTTTCTGCGCCATCGGCTCGATGCCTAATTTCGACTAAACTGCCCTCCAAAAGGAAGCTGGGGTGGGTTTCTACGTATAATCTAAGGCTTTGCGGTAAGTGCTGGATGTAACCTGCGCGTAATGTGAGGTACTGATAATGTTGCCAGATGCTGGTAAAGATCTAGATGGGTCTGATGATCTGGACTTCAAGCAGCTCACCGCAGAAGAAGTTAAATCTTTGCGCCGCGCGTCACGACCTGTTTCGCCTTGGCATGTAGTGGCTTTGCAAGCCTTGGTTGGGTTGGCGATGGCTTTGCTGGCGTGGCTACTGACGGGCAAGCAGTTGGCGGGTTGGTCAGCTGCTTACGGTTCACTGGCAGTGG
>JBAQDW010000289.1:0-4692 GCA_049286445.1 Rhodoferax sp.
GAATAGCGGCTTCGGTCTCGTTGTCGACCGCACTGGTGGCTTCGTCCAAGATCAGCACCGGCGGGTTCTTCAGGATGGCGCGGGCCAAGGCCAAGCGTTGGCGTTGGCCGCCGCTGAGTTTTTGGCCGCGTTCGCCAATGCGGGTGGCAAAGCCCAGCGGCAGCTTGTTGATGAACTCGGTGCACTCAGCGGCACGCGCGGCCTCGGCGATGGCCTCGTCGCTGGCACCGGCGGCGCCATAAGCGATGTTTTGCGCCACCGTGCCATCGGTCAAAAAGGTGTCTTGCGACACATAGCCAATGGCGCGGCGCAGGTCTTGCAGGTTCAGCGCGTCAATTGGCTGGCCATCCAACAAAATGCGACCCGATTGGGCCGAGTAAAAGCGCAGCAGCAGTTTGACCAAGGTGGATTTGCCCGAGCCGGTGGAGCCGACAAAGGCTGTGGTTTGGCCAGCGGGAATGGTGAAGTCAATGCCGTGCAGCGTGGGAGTGCTGTCATAGGCAAAACCGACCGTCTCAAAACGCAGCTCACCCTTCACCTGGGCCACCGCAAAGTGCTGGCCTTCGTAGGGGATGTTGATGGGCGTCTCCAGCAGCGCCATGGCGCGGTCGATGGACGACATGGAGCGCTGGTACATGTCCGCCACATCGGCCAGCCCAGTGAGCGGCCACAGCAAGCGCTGGGTCAAGAACACCAACACGGAATACGCCCCCACCGCCAGTTCACCCTGAATCGTCAGCCAGCCACCGTACAACAGCGTGGCGGTAAACCCCGCCAAGATGGCGGTGCGAATCACCGGCGTGATGGCCGAGCTGAGGCGAATGGCGCGGGTGTTGGCGGTGCGGTAACCGTCGCTGGCTTGGGCGATGTGGCCCGCCTCCACGCTCTCGGTGGCAAAGGCCTTGATGGTGGCCAGGCCCAGCAGGTTGTTGTTCAGTTTGGCGCTCACGTCGCCCGCCGCTGCGCGCACTTCGGCGTAGCGCGGTGCCAGCCGCTTCTGAAACCAAAACGCCCCCAACAAAATCACCGGCACGGGCAGCAAAGCGATCAAGGCAATGGTGGGCTGCAGTGAGAAGAACACCGCGCTGATCATCAGCGACGAGCAAAACACCTGAATGATTTGGTTGGCACCGCCATTCAAAAAGCGCTCCATTTGGTTGACGTCGTCGTTCAAAATGGACATCAAATTGCCAGTGCGCTGGCTCTCAAAATAAGCCATCTCCAGCTTTTGCACATGGCGGTAGGTGTCGAGGCGCAGGTCATGCTGAATGTCTTGCGCCAAACCGCGCCATTTGAGGTGGTACAGGTATTCAAAGATCGACTCGCCACCCCAGATCACCACGTTAAAAACCCCCAACACCAGCAACTGGTGCCAGGTGCTGACAATGCCGAAGTCGACCAAGATATTGCGCGCCAAAAAGCTTTGGTCGCCCCGGACCACCACATCCACCGCCGCGCCAATCAGCACCTCGGGCAAGATGTCGAAAAACTTGTTCAGAACCGAGTAGGCCGTGGCAATGCGAATATCACGGCGGTATTGGCGCGCGTAGCCAAAGAGCTTTTTGAGGGGGTGCATGGTGTGTGAAGGGCGGGTCCGCTTGCGAGATGGCAGCGGCCCTGAAGAGGGTCGGCGTAGTTTACGCAGAACTTTGCCTTCACCTTGCGCGCCCCTGGCGCCGCGTTGATGCGCGCCAGCGCCATGGCGGTGCAGTGAAGCGGGGTCAAGCCCCTGTCGGTAAAGGGATGGAAGAGAGCCAGGCCCCCGAAAAAAGAGACGAGCGATGCAGGCAACCCGACGTGTATTTTGTGAGGTGACAAGCCGCGCTTTTGGCGTGCGAAAACCGCGCGATTGACAGCCCACCGGGGTTTCAAAAAAACGCATGAACAGCACGCCCCCCTAAAATAGCGGGTTTTCCCTCTCACCCCAGAACTACCCGGAGTTGGTACCCATGTCTGAAACACAACAAACAGAACAAACGAGCAGCGCCACCGGCGTCAGCCGCGCCGACATGGCCAACGCCATTCGCGCGCTGTCCATGGACGCCGTGCAAGCCGCCAATTCCGGCCACCCTGGCGCGCCTATGGGCATGGCCGACATGGCGGTGGCGTTGTGGGGCAGCCACCTCAAGCACAACCCCGGCAACCCCAACTGGATGGACCGCGACCGCTTCATTCTGAGCAACGGACATGCCTCCATGATGCTGTACTCGGTGCTGCACCTCACCGGCTACAAGCTGCCCATCGCCGAGTTGAAAAACTTTCGCACGCTGCACAGCAAAACCGCCGGTCACCCCGAGCACGGCATCACACCGGGCGTGGAAACCACCACCGGTCCTTTGGGCCAAGGTCTGACCAACGCGGTGGGCTTTGCATTGGCTGAAAAGCTGTTGGCGCAAGAATTCAACCGTGACGGCCACACCGTCATCAACCACAACACCTACGCGTTCATGGGCGACGGTTGCTTGATGGAAGGCATCAGCCACGAAGCCGCCGCTTTGGCCGGTGCTTGGAAGCTCAACAAGCTGATTGCGCTGTACGACGACAACGGCATCTCCATTGACGGCCAGGTCGCCCCTTGGTTCATTGACAACACGGCCTTGCGCTTTGTCGCTTACGGCTGGAACGTATTGGGGCCCATCAACGGCCACGACGCGGAGCTGGTGGCTAAAACCATTGCTGAGGCCAAAACTTGCACCGACAAGCCCACGCTGATCATCTGCAAAACCGCCATTGGTCAAGGCAGCCCCAACCGCGCCAACACCGCCAAAGCCCACGGCGAGCCGTTGGGCAATGACGAGATTGCCTTGACCCGCGAAAGCCTGAACTGGCCGCATGCGCCGTTTGTCATCCCCAAGCCCATTTACGCAGCGTGGGACGGCAAGGCCGCCGGTGTCGCCGCCGAAAAGGCCTGGAATGCCACGTTTGCAGCCTACAAGGCAGCGCACCCCGCTTTGGCCAAAGAGCTGGTTCGCCGCATGAAGGGCGAGCTGCCCAAGAACTTCAACCAAGTCGCCGTTGACACCGCCATCGCCGCCCACACCAAGGCCGAGACGGTGGCCTCGCGCAAAGCGTCGCTAATTGCGTTGGAAGCCTTCACGGCCGCTTTGCCCGAAATGCTGGGCGGCTCAGCCGACCTGACCGGCTCCAACCTGACCAACACCAAGAGCACGCCCAACCTGCGCTTTGACTCCTTGAGTGGCGTGGGCAATGGCGGGCGTCATATCAACTACGGTGTGCGCGAATTTGGCATGGCGGCCATCATGAACGGTGTGGCCCTGCACGGTGGCTACATTCCTTACGGCGGCACCTTCCTCACCTTCAGCGATTACAGCCGCAACGCCATTCGCATGGCTGCACTGATGAAGTTGCGCGTGGTGCATGTGTTCACCCACGACTCCATCGGTCTGGGCGAAGACGGCCCCACTCACCAGTCGATTGAGCACGCCGCCTCGCTGCGTCTGATTCCTAACCTGGACGTGTGGCGTCCGGGTGACACGGCTGAAACTGCCGTGGCTTGGGCGGTGGCGCTGCGCAACCAAGCCAAGCCAACGGCGCTGCTGCTGTCACGCCAGAACATCAACTACGCTCCCAAGACCACCCTGGCCGACATCAGCAAAGGCGCGTATGTGCTGGCTGAGCCGTCTGAAGTGGGCCTGAAGAAAAAAGCCCAAGCCGTGATCATTGCGACGGGCTCTGAAGTGCAACTGGCATTGAAAGCTCAGGAAGTATTAGCTACCAGAAAGATAGCTGTTCGCGTCGTCTCCATGCCGAGCAACACCACATTTGACAAGCAAGACGCGGCCTACAAAAGCACTGTTCTGCCGGCTGGCATTCCCCGCGTGGCAGTCGAGATGGGCGTGACCGATGGGTGGTGGAAATACGGCTGCGCGGCCGTGATCGGCATCGACACCTACGGCGAATCTGCACCCGCACCCGTGTTGTTCAAGCTCTTCGGTTTCACGCCTGAGAACGTGGCCGATACAGTTGAAAAAGTGTTGCGCAAGAAGTAATCGGACTGGGCCTTCGGGCGCAGGGTTTCAGTTTTAACTAGTGGAGAAAAGCAAATGACGATCAAGATTGGTATCAACGGCTTTGGCCGTATTGGGCGCATGGTGTTTCGTGCCGCCATCCAGAACTTCAAGGACATTGAGGTGGTGGGCATCAACGACTTGCTGGAGCCAGAGTACCTGGCTTACATGCTGCAGTTTGACTCGGTGCATGGACGCTTCAAAGGCGACATCGTGGTGGAAGGCAATCACCTGATCGTCAATGGCAAGAAGATTCGCCTGACGGCTGTCAAAGATCCCGCTGAACTGAACTGGTCTGAAGTGGGTGCTGACGTGGTGATCGAATCCACCGGCCTGTTCCTGACCAAGGAAACGGCGCAGAAGCACATTACTGCCGGTGCCAAGAAGGTCATCCTGTCTGCGCCTTCCAAAGACGACACACCGATGTTTGTTTTCGGCGTGAACGACAGCACCTACGCCGGTCAAGCCATCATCTCCAACGCGTCGTGCACCACCAACTGCTTGGCCCCTGTGGCCAAGGTGTTGAACGACAGCTTTGGCATCAAGCGCGGTTTGATGACCACCGTGCATGCGGCAACGGCCACCCAGAAAACCGTTGACAGCCCGTCCAACAAAGACTGGCGCGGTGGCCGTGGCATTCTGGAAAACATCATTCCTTCCAGCA
>JBAQDW010000290.1:0-1541 GCA_049286445.1 Rhodoferax sp.
TTCCGAGACTATCTCCCTTTTTCCGAGTGCTATCCACAATCTCCCGTGTCTGTTATCTTGGGTGAATTGTGCTAATCTCCCTATTGTTTGTGTTTGGGCGAAATACTCGGGGGACGGGAGAATGAGCAAGGAAACAGCACTACAGCAACACAGGGCCAAGGGCTACGAGGTGGACGATTCAGACCGTCCAGCGGGCGAGCGATGGGTGACGATGAGCAACGCATTGACCCGAGCGGGGCAGGGCCTCAGCTTGTCGGAAAAGCGAATCGTGATGCTGGCCGTTTCCAAGTTGGACAGCATGAAGCTCCTGCGCCCCGGTGATGTACTGGCATCCGTCAAGATCACGGCGGCAGAGTACGCGGAAACCTACGGCCTAGACCCATCATCCGGGGTTGCTTACGAGGCATTGCAGGACGCGGCCAAAGCCCTCTACAACCGTTCAATCACGTTCTTCGAGCCAGCCCACAAAAGGGGCGGCAGGACGTTGAAGCCTATCCGTACCGATATGCGCTGGGTTGGCCGCTGCCAGTACCACGAGGGCGAGGGCTGGGTGCAGTTGGCTTGGTGGCCTGAACTGGTGCCCTCACTGGTGGGACTGCGCAAGCAGTTCACCACCTACCAGCTACAGCAGGCCAGCGCCTTGCGTTCGGTGTATTCGTGGCGGCTTCTGGAGCTTCTGACACGCTTCAAATCCACCGGCAAGGCCGAGTACACCATCGAGGACTTTTGCGCCTCAATGGAGGCCACGGAAAAGCAGCGAGCGGATTTTGGCAAGATCAGGACCAAGATCATCGAGCCAGCGGTGAAGGAACTCATCGAAAAAGACGGCTGGCTGATTCAGTGGGAAGCGGTCAAGGCAGGCCGCAAAGTGAAGTCGTTGCGGTTCACTTTCATGCGTAATCCACAAGGAAGCTTGTTCAATGAAAACAACGCCTAAAGTCATGCCATTTATTTATATTAAAAATATCGTTTACTTTTAGTAAAAATACTGTAAAAATGCAGTTTTTAACAAAGGAAACATCATGGGAAGACCAGCAGGCGTTAAGAACAAGACCCCACAAGAGCTAAAAATCAATGCTGAGATGCTCAAGAAAAAAGCTGAGATGCAGGAGTTAGAGCGTAAACGTCGAGAACTTGAAAAACAACGACAAATGGGAGCTAAGAATGGCAAATAAACATGCAGGAATTTGCCCCTACTGCGGGGACAACGTGACACCCGTTTTGATCGAAGAAAATAACATCCGTCGGGATGTTTGCAAGTGCCCGTCTTGCGAGAAACAACTGTTAATTTGTAGAACTCCAGGCTGCCAGAACTACACAAAGGGTGGTGAAATTTATGATGACGAGCTCTGCCCTAGCTGTACATCTTCTCTGACCTCTGGCCTGGGTGAAGTTTTCAAATGGGCAGCAATGGCTGCAGCTGCAGCTGTTGCCACAGCTGCAGTGGCGAAGAAAGAGGATTGAAATGATAGTTCCATCCCCCTCTTCATACCTAAAGACATTCGCTTTGATATTTGTCGCTGGGTTTCTCAGCTCAAGCG
>JBAQDW010000291.1:0-7752 GCA_049286445.1 Rhodoferax sp.
GCGCCGGTCAGTTCGGCACCTCCCAAAACGAAATTGCGAATGGCGTAGGTGTGCGCCTGGCGTTGCTCTGCGTTGAGTGAGGTGGTGTCAATGGCTTTGTACTTGGCGTACAAACGCTCATCGGCCCCCAAACGGGTGAAAAATTCGGTGACTTTGGGGAGTGCCTCGTTGTAGGCGGCCCGCAGCTCGGGCGTGTCAGCAACGCTGTTCAAGTGGCTCACAGCGCCCCAGGCACGGCCAAATTTCTCGGTCGCCACGTCCAGCACGGCAGAAATCTCGCTCCATCCTGCGGGGAAACCCGGTGCCGTGACCGTTTCAAGCGCAGCGCTGGCGTCAGACAGCAACAAATCGATGGCAGGTGCCACATGCTCGGGTTTGATTTGGTCAAACAGCGGCAGATCGTCGAAGGAAAGCAAAGGATTGTTCATAGGCCCCATTTTGAGGCCAAACGCCACCAATTCAAGAGCGCCGGGTGCTGTGGCGCTTTAACGGGCCGGATTCAGGCCGCGCGCTCCGCCGACTCCAGCGTGTTGACCAGCAGCATGGTGATCGTCATGGGCCCCACACCACCGGGAACGGGGGTGATGAAACCTGCCACTGCTTTGACACCGGCGTAATCCACGTCGCCACACAGCTTGCCTTCGTCATTGCGGTTCATGCCAACGTCAATGACAACGGCACCGGGCTTCACCATGTCGGCGGTCAGGACATTGCGCTTGCCCACCGCCGCCACCACCACATCGGCTTGACGCGTGTGGAAGCCGATGTCCGGCGTGCCACTGTGAACCACGGTCACGGTGGCGTTGGCTTGCAGCAGCAACAGGGCCATGGGTTTGCCCACGGTATTGCTGCGTCCGATGACCACGGCGTGCTTGCCGCGCAAGTCAATGCCCGTGGTTTCAATCAATTTCATGCACCCATAAGGGGTGCAGGGGCGAAAGCCGGGTTGCCCGGTCATCAGCTCACCGGCGCTCAAAGTCGCATAGCCATCGACGTCCTTGGCGGTTGAAATGGCCTCAATGACTTTGTGCGGGTTGATGTGCTTGGGCAGCGGCATCTGCACCAAAATGCCGTGAATGGCGGGGTCGGTGTTGAGCGAGGCGATGCGGGCCAGCAACTCCGATTCAGGCAGGGAAGCGTCATAGCGCTCAAAAACCGAATGCACGCCGGTGTCAGCGCAGGCCTTGATCTTGTTGCGCACATACACGGCACTGGCCGGGTCGTCGCCGACCAAGATGACTGCCAATCCGGGCGTAACCCCCCTGGATTTCAGGGCGGCGACGCGGGCTGCCAGATCGGTCCGCAGCTGGGCAGACAGGGCAACACCATCGATATTTTGAGCGCTAACGGAGGGGATCATTTTTTCAGTTCTATAAGTAAAAAAGCCCGCTAGCCCTTGTGGAAGGCGCGCGGGCAGCTATTAATTTAATAGCGTTACGCCTTGGCGGGTGCCTGCGTTTGGCCCAGGGCGATTTTTAGCAGATCAGCCACGGTATTGGCGTTGAGCTTTTCCATGATGTTGGCCCGGTGGGCCTCGACGGTCTTGATGCTGATGCCCAGGTCATCGGCGATTTGCTTGTTCAGCCGTCCCGCCACAATGCGCTCCAACACTTGGGACTCGCGCAGCGTGAGGCGAGCGATCAGGGCATCTCGGTTCTGCGCCACTTGGTGGTCTGCAAACGCTTCAATGGCGTGGTCGAGCATGCGCTCCACCAAGTCGAGCAACTGGTCTTCTTTGAAGGGTTTTTGGATGAAGTCCATTGCCCCTTTTTTCATGGTGTCCACGGCCATGGGCACATCGCCATGGCCGGTAATGAACACAATGGGCAACGGGGATTTGTTTTCAATCAAGCGGTTTTGCAGCTCCAACCCCGTCATACCGTCCATGCGGATATCGACAATCAGGCAAGCCACTTCACGGGCGTCGTAGCGACTGAGGAACGATTCAGCGGATTCAAAACAGCGAACTCGGTAGTCTTTGCCTTCAAGCAGCCATTGCAATGAATCTCGAACCGCTTCGTCGTCGTCCACGACATAGACCGTGCCTTTTTTCGGTATCAAACTCATATCAGCTCTGATGTCCTTGTTTTTCAGTAGGCGGGGACTCCAGCATGGGGATCCAGAACGTGAAGCTACACCCCGTTACTTCGGCGCCATTGTAGAGGTTCTCCGCTTTCATCCGACCTTGGTGGGACTCCACGATGGAGCGGCACAGGCTTAAACCGATTCCCATTCCGTCCGCTTTGGTTGAATAGAAAGCTTCATACAGACGGGGCATGGCCTCCGCTGAAATGCCATCGCCGGAATCGGTCACCATGAATTCAATCACAGGTTTGCCCTCCACCTGCGCTGCCGCGACACGGAGTTTGACGAGGCGATGGGCGGTTGGGCGTTGTGCCGCATCGACCGACTCTGCTGCATTTTTCAGCAGATTGAGCAGCACCTGTTCGATCAGAATCGGGTCCACCATCGTCGGGGGCAGCCGGGGCGCCACGTAATGCATGAGGCGCACGTTGCGCCGTCGCATCTCCATCTCCGCCAGCTCCAGGGCTTCGCTGACCATGCCGGCCACGCTGGACAAGGACCGATTGGGCTCGCTCTTTTTCACAAACGAGCGAATGCGTTGAATGATTTGACCGGCCCGCTGCGCCTGTCGCGCCGTTTTCTCAAGCGCACCCAGCAGGTCTTCCTCGCTGATTTGTTGGGCTTTGATTCGCGACACCATGCCGTTGCAGTAGTTGTTAATGGCGGTGAGCGGCTGGTTCAGCTCATGCGCCACACTGGACGCCATCTCACCCATGGTGATCAAGCGGCTGGAGGTTTGGGCGCGCTCGGCTTGCACCGATGCCTGCTCTTCGGCGATGCGCCGAGCGGTGATGTCGGTGGCGATCACCATTTGCGCCAAGCGTCCATCCACCCAACTCAGGTAGCGGGAGCGAACCTCCAGCCATTTGCCAAGATCTGCCAAATAGATCTCGGCACTTTCCGCCTCGTTGTCTGGCAGCAAGCTGGTGGGCAGCCCGGCAAACCCATCGACGTTGTCCAAGGTGTCTTCGTTGAGCGGGGGCACGGGCACCCCGGCTTCTGCCACCAACTGAAGGTGCCCGAGTGTTTGGGTGCCAAACCACTGCCGGTACAACTTGTTGGCAAACAGGAGTTCATTGCTTCCCAACGGTGCCACTGAAATAGACGCATCCAGCGCTTCAAGCACGGTGGTGAAGCGCTCGTGTGAGGCTGACAACTGCTCTCGTACCCGGTTGGGCTCGGTGATGTCGGTCATGGACGTCATCCAACCGGTTTGGGTGCCCCGCGCATCAATCAAGGGGGAGACGTAGAGCCGGGCATCAAACAAGGTTCCGTCACTGCGTTTGATCCGAACTTGAATGCCACCGGGCTGGACACGACCCGCCAACTCGTCTTCGAGCCGCGTGCTCAGGGCGTCGTGGTCCCCTTCAGGCCAGTAGGGGAAGGGTGCGGTGCGCCCCACCAGATCAGACTCCTGCCAGCCCGTCATTTGACAAAAAGCGGTGTTCACATAAGTGATGCGGCCCTGCATGTCCAAGGCCCGCATACCGGTCAGAATCGAGTTTTCCATGGCCCGGCGAAAACTCGTTTCTTGCACCAGTGCTTCTTGTGCCCGCAATCGACGCCGCGTATGCCGCCAATTGGCAATCAGCATCCATGCCGTCATCAGGCTCAAGACGATCACCAGCCAAAACAAACCGCTGCCAACCACGCCCAAAGAAGTGCGGTACACCTGCCCCCGAATGATGAGTCCATTGCCCACCGGAGACACTGGCACCTCATAAGCCTTCACCGACCCGGTCCAGGGCAGCAGCCGTGAAGCGGGCCCACGCGGTTCAATGACGGTTCCTGCCAATAAATTGCCGTCGCTGTCATGAAAAGAGACGGCGTAACGGGCCGACACCTCGGTCGGGACGCCGTAACGAAACAACGCATCTACCGAGTACTCGGCCATCACAACGCCGGCAAATTTGGCCCGGTCATTGAGGGGAATATGCAGCTGCAACGCGGCAGTTCGCCCCGGCACAGCGATGCCCTGGGAATAGATGATTTGTTGCAGGTCGCGGGCCAATGTGAAGGTGTTTTCGGTCTCCCCCGTGATCAAGGCGGTGCCCGAACTTTTGAGCTGCGCGCTGGACAGGTTGGTTGTTCCCACACTGGCCTTGATTTGTTTGCGCTCGTCGATCCAGGTGAGCGAGCGCAGCTCCGGGTACTGGTTGACCATGGTTAACGCGCGACTTTGAAACTCATCACCATCGAGCTCCCGGTTAGAGACCTCTTTGGCAATGCGCATGATTTGCTCTTGGCGCTCCAGAAGGCGCAGGCGCAGCCGCTGTTGGGTGTATTCAATGTCCCGGTTGACTGCCTCTTGCTCGCGGTCGATCTCTTCAATGCGCAAGTAGCCAAAAGCCGTCACGATGGCCGCTAAAAACAAGATGACTGCAGCCAATGGTGCCAAAACGGCGAAACGGTCTTGACGCCGGGGCGGCAGCTTGTGCCACCAGATACTCAAGCGTTGCCAAACGGTGTCATCGAGGGGCTCTGCAGGGGCCGTGAACTTGGGAATGGGCATTCCTGAAGTGTAGAGGACCGCTCTTCAGCGCCGACTGAAGGCGGTCAAAGCAGTCAAATTGGCTTAGATATTTCATAATTTGAAAGTAAAAAGCATTATTTGAAATTTTCAAACAGGTGTGTAAAAATAGATATGCTGTACTAAATTAGCCAAAACAAAGGAGACCCGCATGCCAGCAGTACCAGAGAACGGTTTTGAATCCATCCCAGCCGATATGGACCACCAGGAAACGCGTGAGTGGATGGACGCCTTGTCCGCCGTCATTGAAAAAGAGGGGCCTGAACGGGCGCATTACCTATTAGAGCAACTGCTGGAGCATGCGCGTCAAAGCAGCATCGACATGCCGTTCTCTGCCAATACCGGCTATGTGAACACCATTGAGCCCGACCAAGAAGAAGCTTGCCCCGGCAATTTGGAGCTGGAAGGGCGCCTGCGCGCCTACATGCGCTGGAACGCCATGGCCATGGTCGTCAAAGCCAATCGCCATTACCCCGAAGACGGTGGCGACTTGGGTGGCCACATTGGTTCGTTTGCCTCACTGGCCCACATGTTTGGTGCGGGCTTCAACCACTTTTGGCATGCCGAAAACGAAAACCACGGCGGCGACTGTATCTATATTCAAGGGCATGTGTCGCCAGGCGTTTACGCCCGCGCGTACCTTGAAGGCCGCCTGACGGAAGAGCAGTTGCTCAACTTCCGCCAAGAAGTCGATGGCAAGGGCTTGTCCAGCTACCCGCACCCCAAATTGATGCCCGAGTTCTGGCAGTTCCCGACAGTGTCCATGGGGTTGGGCCCGCTGATGGCCATTTACCAAGCCCGTTTCCTTAAATACCTGCATGCCCGTGGCATTGCCGACACCTCCAACCGCAAGGTCTGGGTGTTCTGCGGCGACGGTGAGATGGACGAAGTGGAGTCGTTGGGTGCCATCGGTTTGGCCGCCCGCGAAAAGCTCGACAACCTGATTTTTGTCGTCAACTGTAATTTGCAGCGTCTGGACGGACCGGTGCGTGGCAATGGCAAGATTATTCAGGAGCTCGAAGGCGAGTTTCGTGGCTCAGGCTGGAATGTCATCAAACTCTTGTGGGGCAGTCTGTGGGATCCCTTGTTGGCCCGCGACAAAGATGGCGCACTGCGCAAGCTAATGATGGACACGCTGGACGGTGACTACCAGTCCTTTAAAGCCAATGACGGTGCCTACGTACGCAAGCATTTCTTTGGGCGCGACCCGCGCACGCTGGAAATGGTGTCCAAGATGAGCGATGACGACATCTGGGCTTTGCGCCGTGGCGGCCACGACGCCAAGAAGGTGTACGCCGCCTACCACCAGGCCGTGAATCACACCGGTCAACCCACTGTGTTGCTGATCAAGACCGTCAAAGGCTTTGGCATGGGCAAGAGCGGCGAAGGCAAAAACAACGTTCATCAAACCAAAAAACTGACCGACGAAGACATCAAACTCTTCCGAGATCGCTTCAATATTCCGGTGCCTGATAGTCAGATTGCGGACATTCCTTTCTACAAGCCAGCGGATGACACGCCCGAGATGCGTTACCTGCACGAGCGGCGCAAGGCGCTGGGTGGCTACTTGCCGCACCGTCGCACCAAGTCGGATGAACAATTCACTGTTCCATCCCTGGACACGTTTAAGACTGTCATGGAGCCCACCGCAGAGGGCCGTGAGATTTCTACCACGCAGGCCTACGTGCGTTTCTTGACCACCTTGCTGCGCGACAAAGCACTGGGCCCGCGTGTCGTGCCTATTTTGGTGGATGAGGCGCGCACGTTTGGTATGGAAGGGCTGTTTCGCCAGATTGGTATTTACAACCCTGCAGGGCAACAGTACACCCCGGTCGACAAAGACCAGGTCATGTATTACAAAGAAGACAAACAGGGCCAGATTCTGCAAGAAGGCATCAACGAGGCCGGCGGCATGTGCAGCTGGATCGCGGCGGCCACTTCGTACAGCACCAACAACCGCATCATGGTGCCGTTCTATGTGTACTACTCCATGTTCGGCTTTCAGCGTGTGGGCGACCTCGCCTGGGCAGCGGGCGACATGCAGGCGCGCGGTTTCTTGTTGGGCGGCACTTCGGGGCGCACCACTCTGAACGGAGAAGGTTTGCAGCATGAAGACGGTCACAGCCATTTGTTGGCCAATACCATTCCCAACTGCGTCACCTATGACCCGACCTTCGCCCACGAAGTCGGTGTGATCCTGCACCACGGCCTCAAACGCATGGTTGAGAAGCAAGACAACGTGTACTACTACATCACGCTGTTGAACGAAAACTACGCCATGCCCGGCCTGACCGCTGGTACTGAAGAGCAAATCATCAAAGGCATGTACCTGTGCAAGCCCGGCGATGCCAACGCCACCGGCCCTCGCGTTCAGTTGCTGGGTTCTGGCACGATTTTGCGTGAAAGTTTGGCTGCGCAACAGCTGTTGGCGGCTGATTGGGGTGTCACGGCAGACGTTTGGAGCTGCCCAAGCTTCAACGAACTGACCCGTGATGGCCAAGACTGCGAGCGTTACAACCTGCTGCACCCAGCCGATGCACCGCGTGTGCCTTTCGTGGCTCAGCAGCTTGGAAAACACGCCGGCCCCATCGTGGCATCCACCGATTACATGAAGGCCTATGCCGATCAAATTCGATCGTTCATACCGAAAAATCGCACTTACAAAGTGCTGGGTACCGACGGATTTGGCCGAAGCGACTTCCGCAGCAAGCTGCGCGAGCACTTTGAGGTGAACCGCCACTACGTCGTGGTCGCGGCCCTCAAGGCGCTGAGCGAGGACGGTACCGTGCCCGTGGCCAAAGTGGTCGAGGCGATTGCCAAGTACGGCATTCAGACCGACAAGGTCAATCCCCTGTACGCATAAAAACTGGCGGGGCCAACCGAGCTGTGTAGCCGGTTGGTTCTGAATCCCCAAAAAGTTAGGAGACACGCATGTCTGCAATTGAAATCAAAGTACCAGATATTGGTGACTTCGCCGAAGTCACCGTGATTGAATTGATGGTTAAGCCGGGCGATACCGTCACCGTCGACCAGTCCTTGATGACCGTCGAGTCTGACAAAGCCTCGATGGAAATTCCCTCCAGCCACGCGGGTGTGGTCAAAGAGTTCAAAGTGTCGCTGGGTGACAAAGTCAAAGA
>JBAQDW010000292.1:0-11825 GCA_049286445.1 Rhodoferax sp.
CGGTTAACACTGGGTTTTGGCGTGGTGTGCTTTCTGATGCTGATCATTGTGGTCTTGGGGCTGTTTTCTTTGACTCGGATCAACGATGGACTGAGCAGTGTTGTCCATGACCAAGTTCCCAAGATGCAGGCGACGCAAACCATTTTGGCTCAGACCGATGTCATTGCCATTGCCTTACGCAACATGATGCTGAATGAAGATGCAGCGGATCGCAAAAAACAGGTTGAGGTCATTGCGGCTGCGCGTGAACAAAGCTCGAAGCAGATTGATGCGCTGGATCGTCTGGTCACGCTCTCTGAAGGCAGAAAAACGCTGGACGAGCTCAAGGACCACCGTGCCAAATACGGCTCAGGGCTAGAGGCGCTGGTGGCTCTGATCACCGCAGACCGAGCAGATGAATCCAAAACTTACCTCAGTGCCCAATTGCGCCCGGTGTTGGCGGCCTACAAGGCATCCATCAACACGTTGTCTGAACAACAGGTCCAGCTCATGGACGCCACGGCCAAGGATGCGGTCAGTACCTACAGCCAAGCCCGTCTGTTGGTCATTGCTTTGGGTGCGTTGGCCTTGCTGGTGGCCGCCGGTATTGGCTGGGTGATAACGCGCAGCCTGCTCAAACAGCTGGGCGGTGAGCCCGGTGAGGCCGCCGAGATCGCCCAGGCGGTATCGCAGGGCGATTTCACGCGCAGCGTTCCACTCGGGGCCGGTGACACCACCAGTTTGATGGCCAGCTTGAGCGCTATGCAGGGCAATCTGGCGCAGGTTGTCACCACGGTGCGCCAAGGCTCCGAAGGCGTAGCCACTGCCAGCGCCGAAATTGCTGAGGGCAATAACGATTTGTCTGCCCGCACCGAGCAGCAGGCCAGCGCACTGGAGCAAACTGCGGCCAGCATGGAAGAGCTGGGCGCTACTGTTCGGCAAAACGCCGACAGTGCCAAGCAGGCCAACCAGTTGGCGCAAAGCGCGTCCACCATTGCGGTTCAAGGCGGCAACGTGGTGGGCCAAGTGGTGGAAACCATGAAGGGTATCAACGACTCCAGCCGGAAGATATCGGACATCATCAGTGTGATCGACGGCATCGCCTTTCAGACCAATATTTTGGCTTTGAACGCCGCCGTAGAAGCGGCACGTGCAGGCGAGCAAGGCCGTGGGTTTGCGGTGGTGGCCAGCGAAGTACGTTCTCTGGCCGGGCGCAGCGCCGACGCGGCCAAAGAAATCAAGATGCTGATCAACGCCAGTGTGGAGCGGGTTGAGCATGGCACCACGCTGGTTGACCAAGCCGGCGTCACCATGGCGGAGGTGGTTAGCAGTATCAAACGGGTGACCGATCTCATGGGCGAGATCAGCGCCGCCAGTAATGAGCAGGCCTTAGGTGTCTCCCAGGTGGGTGAAGCGGTCACCCAAATGGACCAAACGACCCAACAAAATGCAGCCTTGGTGGAAGAAATGGCGGCAGCGGCCAGCAGCCTGAAGAGCCAGGCCAACGAGCTGGTGCAAGCCGTGGCATTCTTCAAGGTGAACGGCGGTCACGCAGCCCCCGCATGGCGCGCACTGCGGTGCGGGCACCCGCCAGCCACGCCATGCCTTTCAAAGGCAATGAGCGCCGCGCCATTGGGTCACCTGGACCTGGTGCCGTGCGCAGGCCCGCCACCGCACAGCCCAGCACACCAGCGGCGGGTGCGGTACCCAAAACGCAAAGCAAGCCTGCGCCCGCAGGCGGAGATGACGACTGGGAATCGTTTTAGGCTTTCAATTCCAGTTCCAGCCCCAATTCCCGTTCTGTTTGCGGTTTGAGGAGGGCCCCGGTTTACCGGCGAGGCGGGGCTCCCGGTTCAATCCGACAATAAATGCACCTTTGCGGCAGCCCTGCACTGGGTTGGTATTGCGCTTTGGCCCGCACTGCATGCGGATGAAAGCTTAGGCGTACCGGTGGCCATTGCCAGGCTGAAATCAACGTCCCAGTACGGTGTTACAGTTTTATGGAAGAAACAGGGTGACAAAAAAATGATCTATTGGACATCCGCCATGGACACAGGGGTTCGTCAGATTGATATACAGCACCAGGAACTGGTGAGCCTGATCAATCAAATGGAGAGGGCGCACGCGGCGGGTCAATCGTCTGCGGCGCTCGATGACATCTTGCCGAGTCTGATGACCTATGCGTTGTTTCATTTTGGGGATGAAGAGCTGCTGCTGGCCCAAGTCGCTGAAGGCACCGCCTACGCTGAGCAGCACCTGAAAGAACACCGAAGTTTTGTGGATGAAATCCAGCGACTCATCTCAAGCCGTGCCAGCCAAAGCGATGCTGAACTGGTGGCGGTACTGACGCGGTATTTGGCCCATTGGCTGCTGTCGCACATTTCGGGCACCGACCGCGTTTTGGCGCGCAGGTTGTTGGGTAAACCCGCTCCCTGAGCGGTACGGTGATGGACTAGGCTTGCAGCTTATGCACTTCACCGATATTTCCATTGGTCGCCGCCTCACGCTGAGCTTTTTTTTACTGCTGACGCTCTCGTTGCTCGCCAGTGCTTTCGCTATTTCCCAGTTCACAAAACTCAATGAACTCCACACCCAAATGGAAGAACGCGATTCGGTGGGTCGGGATGCCAGAAGCAGCATTGCTGTGCTGACGCGGGCCAATGCACTGGCCACACTGGAATTTTTGATTTCGACAGACTCGGCGCAGCGCGCGCAAATCAGCGCCTCGATTGCGCACAACAAGTCAGTGATTGACCGCGCCTTTGTGACGCTCAATACGCTGAGCCATACCCCTGAAGAGCGCGCTTTGCTGGCCACCCTGTCCGACCTGCGTTCGCGCTATGCCGCCTCGTTTTCCCGTGTGGGCGAGTTGGCGTCACAGGGTCAGTTGGAAGCTGCCACGGCACTCATGAAAAGCGAAACCTTGCCCGCGATCAAGGCTCTGGAGGCCCCGATGGCTGCTTTTTCTGAACACGAGAAACGGGCAGGACAGGCGCATAGCGCGGACACGCGTCAGCGAATCGACACCAGCCGGCAGTGGATGCTGGCGCTGGCGGCCGTGGCGTTGTTGTTGGGCTTAATTGCAGCCCGCCTGATGACGCGCTCAATTACCCAACCCATTGGCCAAGCGCTGAAGCTGGCCCAGCGCGTCGCCAACGGTGACCTGAATGGGCGGCTGCGAATCAAGGGGAATGATGAAATGGCGCACTTGCTGCGGGCGCTTCAGTCAATGAGCGACAGTCTGCGACAGTCGCGCTTGCGTTCCGTTTTGGATACCGCCCTGGATGCGGTGATTCAAATTGACGCGCAAGGGCGCATCACGGGCTGGAATCCGCACGCCGAAGCCTGCTTTGGCTGGGCCGCAGAGCAAGCGATTGGCCAGTATGTGCATGACTTGATCATCCCCTTGCGCTACCGACACGCGCACTGACAAGGCATGGAGCGCTATTTGAGCAGCGGTGAATCGCGGGTGTTGCACAGCCGCATGGAGGTTGACGGGATGCACCGGGACGGCCATGAGTTTCCTATTGAGCTTGCTATCACCTCCATTCACGCGCCTGAAGGCACCAGTTTTGTGGCTTTTGTGCGTGACATCACGAAGCGCCGCTTGGCCGAGGCAGAGTCACGCATTGCCGACATCGCCTTTGAGTCGCTGGAGGGCATGGTGGTCACGAATGCGCAGGCGGTCATCTTGAAGGTTAACGATGCGTTCACACGCATCACGGGCCGATCCAAAGTTGAGGTTATTGGCAAAGTGTCTGCCATCTTCAGGGGCGAGCTGTCCACTTTTGAGGGACTTCGGGCCCAATTGCAGGAATCCCGTTTTCCGCAGGGCGAAGTCTGGGACCGTCGTAAAAACGGCGACAGCTACCCCGTGTGGTTGAGTGTGACGGCGGTGGTCGATGCCAGAGACACGATCACCCACTACATCATCGCGTTCATTGATGTGTCGGAAAACAAGCGATTTCAGGAGCAAATCCACGGCCTGTCGTTTACCGACATGCTCACCGGTCTGCCCAACCGGCGCGCCCTGTAAGATCGCCTGCAGCAGGTGCTCATCAGCAGTGAGCGCAAGCAGGATTTTGGTGCCGTTTTGTTGCTCGACGTGGATAACTTCATGCACAGCGACGACATCGTGGCGCGGGTCGATGGCGACTCGTTCGCGATTGTGCTGGCGAATTTGGATGTGCAGTCGCCACCCTCGGCCTCCAATGCCCGGCAGGTGGCGGACCGGATACGCTTGGCCGTGAATGAGCCTTTTCATATTCAAGGGGTTGAACACCGCATCTCATTGAGTATCGGCATTTGCCTGTTTCGAGGCAGTGAATTGGCCGCCGAAATACTGGTTGAGCATGCCGAAGCGGCCATGTACAAAGCCAAACACGATGGGCGCAACTGCATCCGGTTTTACGACCCCGTCACCCAGGCAGCGCTGGAGGCGCGGTACACCCTGATTGCCTGGCTGCACAAAGCCCTGCCCCATGAGTTGCGTTTGTACTATCAGGTCCAGGTGGATGCCACGGGTACACCGCTCGGGGCAGAAGCGCTGATCCGATGGCAGCACCCCGAGAAGGGCCTGATTTCTCCGGCCATGTTTATCCCCCTGGCCGAAGAGTCGGGCCTGATACTGCCCATTGGCGCATGGGTTCTGGAAACCGCTTGCCAGCAATTGGCGCTGTGGTCACCAGACGCAGCCACACGCCACTTGAAGCTGGCGGTCAACGTCAGCGCCAAACAGTTTTTGCAGGTTGATTTTGTCGAGGTGGTCGGCGGCGCGCTGGCACGCAGCGGTGCCAACCCCAAGCTACTGAAGCTGGAGCTGACGGAAAGCGTGATGGTGAGCGATGCGGACGCGGTGATTGAGAAGATGACGCGTCTCAAAGCGCTGGGGGTGTGCTTTTCATTGGATGATTTTGGGACAGGGTATTCGTCCCTTGCCTACCTCAAGCGCTTGCCGTTGGACCAGCTCAAGATTGACCAGTCTTTTGTGCGCAACTTACTCCATGACCCCAATGACTCCGCCATCGTGCGCACCGTCATCAGCTTGGGCCAAAGCATGGGCCTGGAGGTGATTGCGGAAGGGGTAGAAACCCAGGCCCAATGTGATGCTTTGCTTGCCAATGGCTGCCGACAATTTCAGGGTTATCTGTTTGGCCGACCCCTGCCGTTGGCGGCGTTCGAGGCATTGATTCGAAACCACTAATGCACTGCTGCCCCCGGTTTTGCGGCATGCGCCCTGGGATGGACCAAAAAATTCATTCATTTGACACATGACAATATCTTGTAAATTAGCGTGACACTGGAATAAACACCTTTGGATAGACTTGTTTTTTTCTCTAGGGTCAGGTCGTGAACCTAACTTTTCACTGCGCATATGAAAATCAATTTACCGGTTACACAAAAAGAATACGAATTGGTGGATGGCGACACTTTGGTCTCCACCACTGACCTCACCGGGCGCATCACCCACTGCAACGAAGCCTTCGTTATTGCCAGTGGTTTTGACTATGACGAACTCTTGGGCCAGCCGCACGACATCGTGCGCCACCCCGACGTGCCCTCCGAAGCATTCAAAGACCTGTGGTCCACGGTGGGGCGAGGGCGCCCCTGGAGTTGTGTGGTCAAAAACCGGCGCAAAAACGGTGACCACTATTGGGTGCTGGCCAATGTCACACCGGTCATGCAAGCGGGCAAGCCGGTCGCTTACATGTCGGTGCGCCTGAAGCCCTCGCGGGATCAGATTCGTGCTGCCGAGGTGCTGTATGCGCAAATCATGGCGCAGCGCACAAGCGGTCGCCAAACCTTTGAGTTGCACGCGGGCAACGTTCGCCGCGTCGGCTGGCGCGACTGGCTTGGCAAGCTGCATCGCATGACCCTGCTGCAACGCGCCACCTTGGGCATGGCAGGCGTGCTGGGCCTGACTTTGCTGCCGCTTTGGCTGCTCAATACCAGTCCCGCTGGCACCGCGCTGTCGGCGTTGGTCAGTGGCAGCATGGGTGCCACGGCCTTCATCACGTGGTTTCGCCGCACCGTGACAGAGCCTTTGGCGCGGGCCGACCGTTTGGCAGGTGAGGTGGCCGGTTGCAACCTGGACGGCAACATCACCTACGACACCACCAGCCCCTTGGGCTCGTTGATGCGCCGCCTGTGGCTGGTGAACCTCAATATGCACGCCATTGTGGCCGATGTGCGGGCCGAGGTAATGGGCATGAAGCAGGCCACGGAGTCGATGTACTCCGGCAGCGTGGAACTGGCCCAGCGCACCAACTCCCAGGCAGAAGGGGTAGAAAAAACGTCAGCCGCCATCGAACAAATTTCAGGAGCCGTTAAACAAACGGCCGACACCGCCCATGAATTGGCCACCCAAAGCACCGAAGCCAGCGCCTTGGCAGACCGTGGGGGTGAGGCGGTGGACCAAGTGGCGCAGTCCATGCAGCGCATCCAAGCGTCTTCGCAACGCATCACGGAAATCATTGAGGTGATTGAAATGCTGGCCTTTCAGACCAATTTGCTGGCACTCAACGCCGCGGTGGAGGCGTCGCACGCTGGCGAGCATGGGCGAGGGTTCGGTGTGGTGGCCGCTGAAGTGCGTGCGTTGGCGCAGCGCAGTACCAAAGCGGCGTCACAAATTCGGGAGCTGATCCGCGACTCCAGCCACGAGGTGGAGCAAGGCTCACTCACGGTGACCCGCGCTGCGGACACGATCCGAAAATCCGTGGATTCGGTACAGCAAGTCAGCGTTCGGCTGGAAGAGATCACCCTCTCCACGCGCGAGGAAGCCCAAGGCGTGGACCAGATCAGCCATGCCATGCAGGTGCTTGACGACGTGACTCAGCAAAACACCGCATTGGTGCAAGATCAAACCAGCGCCTGCGAAGGCCTGGAGGCTCGCTCCAGCACACTCACCCGCGCGGTCAGTGTTTTCACCATGAAGCGCCAGCACTGAGGTGGGTGTCCCAGCGTCACTCTCGTGGCGTGTTCTACCCAAGGGTGCCGCGTTTTTTTTGAATACTGGCAGTCTGCCAAGCCTGCCGACGCCAATGAATGCAAGTTGAAGCCAAGTTAAGCGCTATCAATTAAATAGCTGGTTTCGCAGGTGGGGCAAGGGCTGCGGGTGTTTTTTATGCTCATCTCACGTCTGTTAACCGCCGGGTTCTCCAGGGCGGGCAAAATGGGGCCTTTTAATAGATAGGGGGTGACATGCGCCTGCGTGCGCGCCCTCCATCCAAACAGACTTCGTTGCTCCCGCCCCTCATGACCCTTAAAGCCGCTTCACTGTTTGTCTTACTCACCGCCATGCTGACCTTTCTACTGAGCGGCTGCTCCGCCACTGGCGTGCTCAATGCCGTCACACCGAGCACCCATTACGCACTCACCGCCCATGTGCCCTATGGTGATCAGCCGCGGCAAAAGCTCGATATTTACACCCCCACAGCGAAGCCGCCGGCAGGGGGTTGGCCGGTGGTCGTGTTTTTGTATGGGGGCTCATGGAACAGCGGCGAACGCAGCCAATACGAATTCGTTGGTGAGGCGTTGAGTGCGCGTGGGGTCTTGACCTTGGTCGCCGACTACCGGCTGTACCCTGAAGTGCGTTACCCCGACTTTTTGCACGACAGCGCGCAAGCGGTGGCTTATGGCCTGGACCAGGCGGCACGGTTGGGCGGCAACCCAAAAAAGGTATTTGTGATGGGCCACAGCGCAGGTGGCTACAACGCGGCCATGCTGGCACTGGACGCCCGCTGGCTCACCGCCACGGGGCACCGCCCCAATGAGCTTGCGGGCTGGATGGGCCTGGCCGGGCCCTACGATTTTTACCCCATCACCAACCCAGATGCCAAGCCAGTTTTCTTTCACCCCAACTACCCGCCAGACTCCCAACCCATTGCATTTGCGCAGGCCAACGCGCCCCACAGTTTTCTGGGGGCCGCATCTGACGACAAACTGGTGAACCCGCAGCGCAACACCGTGCAGCTGGCAGAAAAACTGCGGGCGGTTGGGGTGCCTGTCACGCTGCATCTGTATCCCCGTGCCAGCCACATCACGCTGATCGGTGCCTTTGCCTGGCCGCTGCGTTGGATTGCACCCGTGCTTGACGACGTGCAGGCCTTCATAGCCGCCACCCCGCCTGCGCCATCGGGCGGCTAGAGCCGCTGTGGGGGGATGGGCCGGCGAATGCCCTTTGGCATCCGGCTACCCCGCGTCGTGATGGGTGTTTTCATTTTTTGTTTTGCCTCAGTGCCAAGCGGATTCTTTCAATCGTCTCAGCCATCGGGGCATCGACAGACACCTCCAAACCCAACTGCCGCCCGATGTCATTCACGCGGGCCGGATTCAAGGGGATTCCGCCGGCGTCAATGGCGGCGATGAGGTCTTTGGCGCGCTGTCGTGGAGACAGGGTCGCGCCAGCGGGGAGAAGGGCTTTAAGCCAGGCAGGAGTCAACGGCATGGTAAGAGTCAGTATAGGGCGGCAGTCGCGCCCCGTGCACAAGTGAAAATCGGCCCCCACCCTGTAGCGATGGGTCATGCCCCAGCTGCCAGCCACTTGTCCCTGTAATCGAGGGGTAAGGCTGTGGATAAGCCCTGGGATAAGCCCGCCAGACCGCACCCCTGTTGGCTTTGCCGAGGGTGCTTAAAAATGAGGCAAACGGTAACATTGGGCTGCTTTGGCAGGGCCAGCCTTCTATACTGTACGAACGACCAGTGCCTCGATGACCTGTGTTGCGTGTCCTTGGTGGATGAGCGGCGGCCTCAGGCACACCCCAGCCACCACCGCCAACGCGCGTGGGGTGGGCACCGGGCGGCGCCCAAGGTGTTGAGCAGCCCGTGCTGATTGAATGCAGTGGCCATGACCTTAGATTCACTTTAAAAAGCTGTATGACGTTGATCGACACCGCAGGTTCTATTGCCCAAGAGAATGCCCCCCCTGGACGGGTGGCATTGACCGCGCCCCCCTTGCCTTTGGGGCGTGCCCATGCGCGGCGCTTGCGCGAGGTTTACCGCTCAGCGGGCTGGCCTTGTTTGGACACGCTGGAAATTGAACTGCTCGCGGCAGGCCTGCTGGAGCGAATCACCGCACCCGGTGGGCATGAGAAGGTTCGACTGACCGATGCCGGAATCAGTTACCTGGCCCAAGCGGTTCAAAAAAACCGGCAAACCCGCTTTGCCCATGACGCGCTGGTTGATTTGGTGGCCCAGATCATGTCACGCGACGGCCGGGTGGTTTGGACCCATTTGAAGCTGCGCGCCCGCTTGCCCACACCAGAAGGGGAGCCTGCGCGCTGGAAAGTTTGTATGCCAGACGTGTTCTCGGTGCGCAACACACCGGTGGCCGCTTACCTGGAGCCGGTGGTCCATGAGATCAAGGTCAGCCGCGCTGACTTGCTGGGCGACCTCAAGTTAAAGGACAAGCGTGACAGCTACTTGAATGTCGGGGGCCAGTGCTGGTATGTGCTGGGGTGTGACAGCAGGGGCTACCCCATTGGAAAAGCCAATGAAATTCCGTTGGAATGCGGTGTCATGGTGCTTCAATCCGGTCGTTTGGAAGTCACGCGCAACGCACCCAAGCGGGCGGTGGCTGACTTGCCTACCTCGCTGTGGATGGCGTTGGCCAAATCAAGCCCGCTGGTGATGTCGGAGTCCCAGGCGTTGGGAGGCTCGGGCCAATCCATGCTGCTAGAGCAGGGGGATGAGGCAGAGCCGACTGGCCCTGACGTCACCTGAAACAAGGTGAGGTGAGGTGTCTCAGCGCACGCTGAAGTTGAAGTAAGTCTGCGCATAAGGCTCGTTCTGTAGGGTGTAGTGCCACCATTCTTCGGGCAGATTGCGAAACCCGTGGCGTTGGAGCAGGGCGCGCAGCCATTGGCGGTTGTGCTTGATGTCAGGCGAGAGGGCCGGGTTGTCGGTGTGTGACTGCACGCCAAACCAGTCAAACGGCGTGCCCATGTCCACCTCCATGCCTTTGATCAACGGGCCGCGAATCACCAGGCCGGCGCGCTGCGTGTTCAGCACCACGGCGGTTAAATCGACCGTACTGCCCCGGCTGTGCCCTGATTGTTCAGCGATATAGCCGCGCTTGAACAGCTCTTCTTTGGGAACGTCGGGGTAAAAAGACGGCTTGGTGGTTTGCTCAGCGAGGTCGCGACCCCAGCGCACAAAATCGTTGACTGCGGCTTGGGGCCGGTAGCAGTCAAACACCTTCAGCGTCATGCCTTGTGGGCGCAACTCCGCTTGGGCGGCTTGTAATGCGCGCGCGGCAGGTTCAGTCAAGATGCAGCGGGGCGCTTCATAAGCGGCCACTGGGCGACCCAAAAAGTTGTTGGCACCGTGGTAGCGCATGTCTTGCAGCACGTCGGGCACCCGCGCGGCCAAATGAACAAACCCGACGGGCAGGGGGGTTGGCACGGCGGTGGCGGAATCAGGCACCGACCCACTTGGCACCGCGCAGGCGCTCAACACAGCCGCCGCCAGACACCCGTTCACCACCTTCACGGCGTTCCACACGCCCCTGTGCTTTTGCATTCCCGACCTGGCTTGCGGTCGAGAGAAACTTTCTTTCATTTTTTGTCCTTCCTGATTGGCTATTTCTAATTTTGACCCAAACCCAGAAGATACCTTGGTTTTTGGGCGGTTGTGGCTGACCCTCGCCTTTGGCAGCACCGCGCCACAAATTATCAGCGTGCTCCTACGCCAAAACACGGCCTTGACCGCCGCACCCACCCACCCGTCTCCTATCCAATCAGAGGGTTAAAGGACAAGCGTGCTTCAATCGCCAAAAAAGACCACTGAGCGACCGCTTCATCCTGCACCCGCTGGCGGTCTCAAAATACAACGCGTTCCCGTCAGTTTCAAATCAAAAAAGGAAAACACATGCAATACCGTCGATTGGGCCGCAGTGGCCTGCAACTCAGCGAACTCTCCTTGGGCTCTTGGGTCACTTACCACAACCAGGTGGACACCAAGGCCGCCAAAGAAATGCTGGCAGCGGCCAAAGACGCCGGTGTGAACTTTTTTGACAATGCCGAAGCCTATGCGCAAGGGCAAAGCGAAGTGGTCATGGGCGAAGCCTTCAAAGCCTTGAAGTGGGCGCGCTTGGACTATGTGGTGTCCACCAAGTTTTATTGGGGGTTGGAAACCAAGGGTTTGAAAATCAACCAGCGCAACACCCTGAACCGCAAATACCTGTCGCAGGCGATGGATGGCTCTTTGAAGCGCATGCAGCTTGACTTCATTGACCTGGTGTACTGCCACCGCCCCGACCTGCACACCCCCATTGAGGAAACCGTGTGGGCCATGAGCGACATGATCACCCAAGGCAAAGCCCTTTACTGGGGCACCAGTGAATGGAGCGCAGGTGATATTCGCGCCGCCTACGAGATTGCCGAGCGCCACCACCTGCACAAACCCGTGATGGAGCAGCCGCAGTACAACCTGTTTCACCGCAATCGGGTGGAAGACGAGTACAGCCGTTTGTACGACGACATGCAACTGGGCCTGACCACGTGGAGCCCGCTGGCCTCTGGCTTGCTTACCGGCAAGTACCGAGACGGTATTCCCAAAGACAGCCGGGGCGCCATGGAAGACTTGAGCTTTCTGCGCGCCGGCCTCACCGACGAAAAGAAGAACGCCGCCGTGGGTCAACTCAGTGCCATCGCCAAAGAACTGGGCGGCAACGTGGCGCAGTTGGCCATTGCGTGGGTGAACAAAAACCCCCGTGTGAGCACTAATGCCGTTCACTTAAGCCAGTGATCGGCATTTTTCATCCCCCGCTTGCCTGCATACTCGGCCCCCCGTTGGTTCACCTGTTTTGGCCCTGATGATTGGCAAAGCCCACACACTCCCAAATTTCG
>JBAQDW010000293.1:0-22954 GCA_049286445.1 Rhodoferax sp.
CTTCAAAACGGCCTTCAACAGCCGCATGTGGCCGCGTTTTTAAAGGTGGGACGTTCACGGTGCGCTGCCAACCTTCAAAGTGAACACGGACAGGGTCAACCCAATTAACTGGTCCTTGGTTCCCGGCAAGTTTGAATGTTGGCGTCTGCCCGTGAACGCCACCCCAGACAAAGCGTTGGCCACATAGGGCTGTTGGCTCCCCTGATCCCCCCGGCGGGGGTGGAGAGGGGTTGGGGGAGAGGGGGGGAAAGAACAAGGCTTTGAAACTTCTGCAATCTCGTCCCGCAAGGCCTTAAATGACTTTTTAGCCGCCAGCCCTTATAGGACCTGCACAAGCAGCTACCGAAAATATAGCAATTCTTGCACTGAAACCCGCCACTCCCACCCCAACCTGCCGGGCGAGCCCAAGGCGTCACCCGACTCAGTCAGTGGGTGCCATGCCTACCAGGGCTGAATCAATCCGCATGAAACTGGTGAGAGTTTTTGCCTCGGAAAGGGGCGTAAAAGGCTTTGATGGCGGCCATGTCCGCGTCAAGGTCGCCCGTGGGTTGAAAGACGGGGCCTAAGCCGCCTCGCTTGCGGCCGTAATCCAGATACGCCATCACGATCGGGACTTGCGCGCCGATGGCAATGTGATAGAAGCCGGTCTTCCAGTAGCGTGCTTTGCTGCGACTGCCTTCTGGGGCCACGGTGAGTTGCAGCGGGCCGGTGGCGGCCTTGATGGCCGCCACAGACGCGGCAACCACGTTATTGGATTTCTCTCGGTTCACAGGCAAGCCGCCCAGCCACATCATCAGCCCCCGAAAGGGAGGCGTGAACAGGTCTTCTTTGCCCATCCAGTACAGGTCAAGCCGCAAGGCAAAAGCGACCATCAAGGTGTAGGGCAGGTCCCAGTTGCTGGTGTGGGGCGCTGCAATAAAAACGCTTTTTTCAGCACCCGGTGGCAGGCTGCCTTCCACTCGCCATCCGGTGAGTTTGAGGTAGGCAATTGAGAGCGCGCGCAACACAGTGTTGACAACAGGCGTGGAAAAAATGGTGCGGTGCATGAAGATGGAGGTTGCGGCGGTGTCCCGACGGGGAAGGGCCGTTTGGCGGCTTGCTTGGGCAAGGTTCGATTATCCCGCAGGGGCACAACAGCCTCACAGCGGTTAAGCCCATTGCCCAAGCTCGGTGTGGCGCTTCTCCGTGGTCAATAGACACGGTGTTTTAAACCACTATGATCCCGGTCATTTGCACTACCCCGCGCTGCGTCGCATCAGGCCCTCGCGCACGCAAGACCCTCATGAAAAAAAACCATGTTTGAAGCTGTTGGCGCTGTGATTCAGCGCTCTGTTTATGGCCGAGCCATGGTGGGCTTGGTCGCCTCTGCGGTGCTGGTCGCGTGGGACGTAGGCCAGCGGGGCCACCCGCCCACAGCGGCTCAGGCGGCGTGGACTGTGCCTGACGCCATGTCAGACACGGCTGCGTGGGTGATGGATGGCCAAGGCTTGATTCCCATGCCTGACAACACGCCGTCAGCGCACGCCAGCAGTCTGGTGGCCATGCCCGCCGGCAGCGCCGCAGTGGTCAGCGCTTTTTGGTTCGCCGGTTCCCGCGAAAGCGGCCCGGATGTCCAGATTGCTGCCTCGCAGTTCAACCGGGCAATTCAGCAGTGGACGCCTGCCCGCTTGGTGGTGAACCGCGATGAGATGGCGACTCAGCTCGGGTTTGGTGTGCGGCGCTTGGGGAATCCGGTGGCGTGGGTAGATGGCCAAGGACGCGTCCATTTGTTTGTGGTGGCTACCGGGCTAGGGGGGTGGGCTGCGGCACGCATTGTTCATCTGCGCCAGCGCACGGCCTTGTCCACTTTGGACACCAATGCGTTTGAAGTGCTGCGACCTTTGCCTTTGTCATGGCTTTGGAACACCAGTTTTTTGGTGCGTGCGCCGCCCATGGCGCTGCAGGACGGCGGCATGGTCTTGCCAGTGCACTTTGAACTGGGTATCAAGTACCCCGTGGCCTTGCGCTTTGACGCCCAGGGCGATTTTCAGGGCATGGTGCGCCTGTCACGGCGCACCCATGTGTTGCAACCGACCTTGTTGCCGGTGAGCGACGGGCATTGGCTGGCCCTGATGCGGGACCAGCGACCCGAGGGCAAGGTAACGGCGGCTGAGACGCGAGATGGCGGACGCAGCTGGACTGATTTGCCCGATCTGCCGCTCGACAACCCCGATGCTTCAGTGGTCGGGCTGGCCGTGGCACCGGGGCAAATGGTGCTGGCACACAACTCGTCTTGGCGTTCGCGCACCACACTGGACCTGAGTCGCTCCTCGAATGGCACGGACTGGACCTTGATTCAGCGCTTGGCGCATGGCGAAATACCTGCTGAATTTTCTTACCCCGCCATCACCTGGGCCGAAGGTCATGGCTGGGTCAGCTACACCGACCGGCGCCAAAAAATTGCCTGGCAGCGGTTTGGCGTGCCGACAACCTCACCCTAAGGTGGTTTTTTCATGAGTTTTGAGTCGCTGCTCGGTTCTTTCTGGTCCCACCAACAAGCGGTGCTGCCGGGGTCGTGGGTACAGTTTGCGGGGCTTTACGGCGCTTGGGCGCTGGTGCTGGCGTGGGGTGTGTCGGCGCTGACACGCCGTTGGTCGTTGCGCTACCGTGTGGGCGTTTTGGCAGCGGTGGCGCTGTTCACCGTGATTCCCGGCCCGTGGTCTCCCGCTTACTGGCTGGGTCTGGCGTTTCAGTCTCCCAGCTTGACATCGGGGGTGTTGGCGGTTGGGGCTTTGTCATCCACCGGGCTTGCGCGACCCTTGAACGCAACGCTTGAGCGCTGGCCTGGCCGCTGGGTGGTTTGCGCCCTGGGCGCTGGCTTGGGATGGGGGCTGCTGTTGGACACCTTGGCTTGGTGGCCCATCTCGATTTACGCCTGGGGTTTTAGTCCCGTGGCCGTGGCTATTTTGGCTTTGACTTTGACCCTGGGGTGGGTGCTGTGGGGCGGTGCGCGCACAGGTCGCCCGAGCGTGCTGGCGTTTGCTGTGCCCGCTTCGGTACTGGCGCTTTTTGGGGTCACCCGTTGGCCCACCGGAAATGTGTGGGATGCCCTTATTGACCCTTGGCTGTGGGTGGGGTTCCAAGGGGCGCTGTTGATCAGCGCTGGGCGGGCATGGCGCTTGCGCGGCGCACCAGCCATTCAGGCCTGAACAGCCAGCGTTGCGGGTACCAGACGTTGGCAAGGGTGATTTCACCACTTTGGTGGCGACCTTTGACTTCCCAGCGGTTTCCCAACACCGTGCAATTGGGCAGGCAAGGCGGCTGCAGTTCAGTGGATTTGGATTGCAACCAAACCACGGCGTCGTGCGTCTCTAACAAGCGGGCCAGTTCCTGGGCGTTGGCTGCATCGTCGAATCCACCCCGGTTTTCACCGTCGTACGCTACAAACTGGTTGCCTGGGAGTTGAAACTGGAAGCGCTCAAACTGGCCATTGAAGCTGCTGGGAACGGCGATGCGAGCCCCCTGGATAGCGCGCACGGTCTGATCGCTGTAATGCCCAGCCGCACCATTTAGCGGTGCCGTGGTCAGCCCAAAGCTGGCGTAAAACGTCAGGCAAGACGCCACCGTACAGGCCCGCGTCCAAGACGGTCGGGCGAAGCCCCCCAACAGCAAAACAGCGCCCACCCCGGTGGCCATGAGGCTGGCGTAAAGATCTGTTGCGTGGCTAATGCCCAAGTCATGGGCTGCCCAAGCCATGCGGCCCATGACGCCGACAAACACGCTACAAAGCAACAGCGACGCCAGGAACCACCCGCGTGCAATGCGGTCCCAGTACAGCGCGATCAGCATCGCCAGCGCCGGCATGGCGGGAATAACATAGCGCGCAGAGCGCTGGCTGGGCAGGGTGAACACCAGCAGCCAAACGGCCAGCCACACCAACAAGATCATGAGATAAGCAGGGCGTTGCGCTTGCGGTGCTGACCGCCACACCCCCCGCACACCGACCCAGCCCAAGCCCAGCACCACCAGCGCCAACAAACCCGCGTTTTGCACATAGGCCAGCAATTGCGCCCAGATGCTGAATCCACCACCGCGCAGCGCAATGTGCCAATAGCCTTGGGCGTTGTTCATCTTGCCCGCGTTTTCACCCACTACGAACTCTTGCCACACCGCCGCAGGATCAGGATCAAGCACAAACCACAGGCCAAAAATTCCCAAGGCGACAAGGGCGCCAAGGGTGACTTTGAGGGTGGTTTGGAGGGTCGTTTTCCAACTGAGCTGGGGCGCGCTCAAGAGTTGGGCCGTCCACAAGGTGGCGGCTGCTGGCGCAATCAACGCAAATGATTTGTACGCCAGGCCCAGTCCCATGGCGATGCCAAAACCAAGGTGGGCCAGCCAACCCAACTCAGGCGGTGTCACCCCGGTGCTCGTGCGCAGCCGATGCCACAGCAGCACAAACAAAGGCAGGCTGAGCCAGAAGGTTTCTGGCGCACTGGTCAGGTAGGTGCGACCGAATCGGAAGGTACAAAAAAAGCACAGGTACACCACGGCGGCGATCAGCCCTTTTCGCCATTGCCGGGTAATCAACTGAACTGTCCAGGCGGCCGCACCTGCCAGCAGCAAGGTATAGACCACACTGGGCGCGCGCAGGGCAGCCAAGCTCCAATGGGCACCCCAATCCCCCACGACCATGGCTTGCCAAAACAGCAAAGGGGGCTTGGTGTTGCGCATGTGGTCCAGTTCTGACACCAAAGGCAACCAGTGGCCTGAGGCCGCTGTCAAGCGCGCAATATGGGTGTAGACCAACTCGTCGCCATTGGTCGGCACGTACTGCCCTCCCAAACCGAGCACGTAGATGGCAGCGGCGATCAGCAGCAAAGCCGCCCAAGCCAGCGTGGCCCGGCGAGGCACGTCAGGCAGTGGGGCAGCAGCACGCGCAAGTGGCATGGTTATCGGGGCGTGCGCCGGTTGAAGGTCCAACGGTCGTTGGCCATAAAGTTACTGACGCTGGCAATCACAATGGCAATGACGTTGGCAACCATGTAATGAAGGGTTTGCGACAGCCACAGCGTGAGCCCATATTGCAGGGCAATACCAAACCAAGAGGCTAGGGTGTAGCGACCCAGTTGGCCCAACAACACGTAAAACACAGGCGAAGCCACTCCCCCCGGCTGAAGGGGCGCCACTTGGCGAAGCCGATCAGACCAAGTCCAAAGCCGGTTCCAAGTGAAGTTATTCACCGTGGCCACGGCAATGGCCAGCGCCAAGGACGCATAAGGCTTGCTGCCTTCGGGTTCAATGGACCTGAAAAGATGTTCGTGGGCCACATACAGCACGGCCAAGTTCACCACCGTGCCGCTGGCACCCACCAAACCAAATTTGACGTAGCGAAAGCCTTTTAGCCACGCCATCAGCCGCAGCGCGCGCGGCTGCCAAGTCACCGGTGGACTCCGAAAGGGCTGCTTTCGGCAGGAGCGCTCAGCAACGCCAAAGCATCCGCCAGCACCGGGTCTGCAGGAATGCGTTTAAGGCACTGGTTGTCGCCGTCGCAAAATGTTTCGCGGTGGTTGTAAGCGCTCAAGCACGGTGAGCAGGCCAAACCGAGTTCCAGCACTTGGGCGCGAGGACCCAAAGGCCCATAAAGACGCCCCGTTTCAGGGCCAAAAAACACCATGGTGCGAATGGGCGTCAGGCTGGCGAAGTGACCGGGCCCGCCGTCATTGGTGATCAACAGGTCCGCCCCATGGAACAGCATTAACAGCTCGCGAATGCTGCGGGTGTAACCGGTCAAATCAATACACCAATCACTGGCAATCTGTTGTTGAATGTCGCGGGCCAACTGGGCGTCATCACGCAAGCCAATCAAACCGACGGCATGGCCCGCTCGGCACAGGCCACGGGCCACTTGGGCATAGTGCGCCGCAGGCCAGGCACGTTCTGGCAAGAGGCCGCCACCCGCGTACATGAGCACCAGTTTGCGACCTGCAAGCACGGGGTGATCAGTCTGCATTTGCTGCCGATAAGCGGGCAATTCAGTCGGTTCAAACGACACGCTCAGCCCCGTACTGGAAGGCACTTCACGTCGTTCGGCCGCCTTGTTGCGCGGTATTGACGGCGACTCCAGCGCGTCAACCAAAGACAAAAATTGCAGGCTGATGTGGTGGTAAGGGTTGTACGGAATGGCTTTGTTGAGGTAGCTGCCCCGGTACAGGCCTTCTTGGGTGTGAGGGGTGAATCCCACGCGCAAGGGCGCGCCACTCATATAAGACATCAAGCTGCTGATGCGGGAAAACAGCTCGCAATCAATCACCGCATCAAGCGGCAGGCGGCGCAGGGCCTGGCTCACCCGCCAAATATCACCCAGCAGACCCAGGCCCGCACTGTCATCCAACGCGTGCAGGTGGTCCCGTTGGGTGAGTCCCAACAGCGCCGCGACTTCCTGGTTTTTTTTCAGCTGCAGCACGTGCAGCGTGGCCGTCGGGTAGCGTTGGCGAAGCGCCGCAAACATGGGGCCTGCCAACACCACGCTGCCCATTTCAGACAACAGAATGACCAACAGATGGCGAGGCGCTTTGGGGAGCGTCGGTTGCGCTCGCCCTCGCATAACCAGTCGCGCCCAAAGAGACACCGCGCCGCAAAGGACTTGACCCACCCAGCGGTCAATCCAGCGTTGTGTCTTGAGTTTCATAAGCGGACCGTCGCGGTGGTGGTTTTACAAGCCAGCGGCGTCCCGCAACGCCTGCACTTTGTCGGTGCGCTCCCACGTGAACTCCGGCTCTTCACGGCCAAAGTGGCCGTAAGCAGCGGTTTTTTCATAAATTGGGCGAAGCAGGTCCAGCATCTGGATGATGCCGCGAGGACGCAAATCAAACATGTCATTGATGAGGGCTGCGATTTTTTCATCAGGGATCACGCCCGTGCCCTCGGTGTACACCGTGACGTTCATGGGCTTGGCTACGCCAATGGCGTAGGCGACCTGAATCTGGCATTGCCGCGCCAAACCTGCCGCCACGATATTTTTGGCCACATAGCGGGCAGCGTAGGCAGCAGAGCGGTCCACCTTGGAGGGGTCTTTGCCACTGAACGCGCCACCCCCGTGCGGGCAGGCGCCGCCATAGGTGTCCACAATGATTTTTCGACCCGTGAGACCACAGTCGCCTTGGGGGCCGCCCACCACAAAGCGCCCGGTGGGGTTGATCAGAAACTTGGTGTTGAGCAGCCACTCTTTGGGCAGCACGGGTTTGATGATTTCTTCAATGATGGCTTCGGTGAACGAGGCTTTCATCTGGGTCGCGGTTTCGCTTTGGTCTGGGCTGTGCTGGGTAGAGAGCACCACCGTGTCAATCGAGTGCGGCTTGCCATCCACATAACGCAGGGTGACTTGGCTCTTGGCATCGGGGCGCAAAAACGGCAAGCGGCCATCTTTGCGCAATTGCGCTTGGCGCTCCATCAGCCGGTGGGCGTAGTAAATGGGTGCCGGCATGAGTTCGGGTGTCTCATCGCACGCATAACCAAACATCAGGCCTTGATCGCCTGCACCGGTGTTCAGGTGATCGTCGCTGGCGTGGTCCACGCCTTGCGCGATGTCATTGCTTTGCTTGTCATAGGCCACCAGCACGGCACAGCCTTTGTAGTCAATGCCGTATTCGGTGTTGTCGTAGCCAATGCGCTTGATGGTGTCGCGCGCCACCTGGATGTAATCCACATGGGCGTTGGTTGTCACTTCACCGGCTAGCACCACCAGCCCTGTGTTGCATAGCGTCTCGGCTGCAACACGCGACTTGGGGTCTTGTTTAAAGATGGCATCCAGAATCGCATCGGAAATCTGGTCAGATACTTTGTCGGGGTGACCTTCGGACACGGATTCGGAGGTAAAGAGGAAATCGTTCGCCATGGGTAAAGCTCCTGTTTTTGTGCAAGCACGTGATAGACCGCGTTGCTTGGGCTGGGAGGCTTTCAGCGAACGCTTTAGCAGAATTGTCAATATTGACAAGGCACAATGTCGGCTCTCGCCAGCTGTCTTTGTGTGTCGCCCTGCAAGTAGTTCTGTAACTCAGCGACCTGTCCATTTTATCCGAGTGATGATTACCCTTTTCAAACTGTTGTCTGCACTGCCGTTGTGCTTGCTCCATGGCGTGGGTGCTGGTTTGGGGTGGCTGGCGTTTTTAGGTTCTGGCGTTTACCGACGGCGCTTTCTGGCCAACGCCAAACAGGCAGGCATGGGGTGGTCGCAGTGGGCCATCGCGGTGGGCGAAAGCGGCAAGCTGGTGGCCGAGTTGCCGCGCCTGTGGATGGGCAGACCCGTCTCGGTGGTCTGGGAGGGACAGTCCCACGTTGAAGCGGCACTGGCACGCGGCAAGGGCATCGTTTTTTTAACGCCCCATCTCGGGTGTTTTGAAGTTACAGCGCAGGCTTATGCGCAACGTTTTGGCCAAGTGGCGCAGCCCATGACGGTGCTGTTTCGCCCGCCGCGCCAAGCTTGGCTGCGTGATCTGGTGTCGGGTGCCCGGGCGCGGCCCGGGCTCAAAACGGCCACAACCACGCTCGCGGGTGTGAAGCAAATGATCAAGGCCCTGAAGCAGGGTGAGAGCTTGGGTTTGCTGCCCGACCAAGTGCCACCCTTGGGCTTGGGGGTGTGGGCCCCGTTCTTTGGTCAAGCGGCTTACACCATGACCTTGCCCTCTAAACTGGCGCTGCAAACCGGTGCCACGGTCTTGCTGGCTTGGGGGGAGCGCCTAAGTTGGGGTCGGGGGTACCGCGTCAATGTGCTCCCCTTGAATGAGCCCTTGCCAACAGATGTGACGTCAGCGGCCAGCGTCGTCAATCGCGCCATGGAGGCGTTGATTCTGCGTTGCCCGGAACAATACCTGTGGGGCTACGCCCGCTACAAGCAACCACGCGAAGACGCGCGATGAACCAGGGCGTTGGCATGCGACGGTGGGTGCGCATCAGGGGAGAGCCATGCTGAGTCGCGCCGGTATTGCGTTCATGCGCCTCTTGGGCCGCATGCCCCTCTCTTGGGTGCGCGCTTTGGGCTGGGTGCTGGGCTGGGTGCTGTATGGGTTGGCAGCACCTCGTCGGCGGGTGGCCACCGTCAACCTGAGTCTTTGCTTTGCGCACAAAACGGCGTCAGAGATCCAGTGCTTGGTTCGGCAAACCTTTGTTCACTTTGCACAGGCCTGGTTGGACCGGGGTTGGCTGTGGCATGGCCACCCTGATCTCGTTCGCAGGCGCTTGACCCTGACAGGCGCAGTGGATGCGCTGCGAGGCGAGTCGCCCGTGGTGATTTTTGCGCCCCATTTTGTGGGCCTTGATGCTGGTTGGACCGCATTGACCCAGCAGTTGCCACGCCAGTTCACAACGATCTACACCGATCAGGCCAACAGGGAAGTCGATGCGTGGATTCTGGCCGGACGCCAGCGCTTTGGGCGGGCACGTTTGTTTGGCCGGGTCGATGGCGTGAAAACCATTGTGGCCACTCTGCGCGCCGGAGACCCTTTGTACCTGCTGCCTGACATGAACTTTGGGCCAGAGGATTCGGTGTTTGTGCCTTTTTACGGCGTCCCCGCTGCGACGGTGCCCAGTTTGTCGCGCTTCGCCAAGCTGGGGCGCGCCAAAGTCGTTCCCGTTATTTCACGCTTGACACCGCAAGGCTATGACATTCAGGTGCTTCCCGCGTGGACTGATTTCCCAAGCAGCGATCCGGTGGCAGACACTGCGCTCATGAACCAGCGGCTGCAAATGTACATTGACACCATGTCAGACCAGTACTTTTGGGTTCATAAACGCTTCAAAGACCGTCCGCCGGGCGACGTCGGATTTTATTGATGAAAAGTGCTTCTAGCCCTTGTTCAGTCTGCGCAAGCAGCTATCAAATAAATAGCATTTGAGTGGCCGAGTGGCCGAGTGGCTGAGTGGCGCTGCCAACCCGCTGGGTTGGCGCCGCTTTAACGCACACCCTCAGACCGCGGGTTCTGGCGGCAGTGCGTTATTGGGGTGAGCCCACTGCCACAGCAGTGTGGCGACTTCGTCAATCCCCTTGCGTTTGGGTGCCGAGAACAAGCGAACCTCGCCGCCACCGGCCTGGAGCTTCATGATCGACAGCGCTTTGTTTTGCTCAACCCGGGTGAGTTTGTCGGCTTTGGTCAACACCACCAGAAATTTCAGTCCTTCTTCCACCCGGGGGCGCATGATGTCCAGCAGAATTTGATCTAACTCCGTGAGGCCATGGCGGGGGTCACACATCAGCACAATGCCTTTCAGGTTCTCCCGCGTTACCAGGTAGTTGGCCATCACCTGCTGCCAACGAATTTTGTCCGCTTTGGGCACGGCGGCATAGCCATAACCGGGCAAATCGGTGAGTATGGCGTCGTGCACGCCCTGTTTACCGAGTGCAAACAAATTGATGTGCTGCGTTCGCCCCGGCTTTTTTGAGGCAAAAGCCAGTTGTTTTTGTTGGGTGAGGGTGTTGATGCAGGTCGATTTGCCCGCATTGGATCGACCCACAAAGGCAATTTCAGGCAAGTCCAAAGGGGGCAAAAAATGCAGTTGAGGCGCTGTCGTAAGGAACTTGGCCGTGTGGAGCCAGCCCAGTGCCACTGTGGCAGCCGCCCGTGCGGAGGTGGTGGACGCGGAGGAAGGGGACGCAAAGGCCGCAGAGGTTGAGGTGTTAGTCATTAGTAAAAGGGAAGGGTCCCGAGGCCGCATTGTAGAATCATGCAGTCCTGGCCACCTGACACTACATCACCTATGAAGTTGCTCACCTCACTTTTCTTTGTTGCCGCACTGGCCGCTCCCGCTTTTTCCGCTATTGCCCAAGAAGCCAAAACGGAGCCGGCGAAGGCCGCCAAACCTGATTTGGTTAAAGGCGAAGCCAGCTACACCGCGGTGTGTGTCGCTTGCCACGCGGCTGACGGCAATTCATCGATTCCTGCCAATCCGAAGCTGGCGCAGCAACACCCTGAATACCTGATGAAGCAACTGGGGGAGTTCAAATCTGGCAAACGTGCGAACGCCATCATGTCGGGCTTTTCTGCCATGCTGAGCGAAGACGATATGCGCAACATTGCGTTCTGGCTTCACTCCAAGCCCGCAAAGCCTGGCTTTGCAAAGGAGAAAGAACTAGTCACCCTCGGTGAGCGCATCTACCGCGGTGGCATCGCAGACCGCCAAATTCCCGCTTGCGCTGGCTGCCACAGCCCTAATGGCGCTGGAATTCCTGCGCAATACCCTCGCTTAGGCGGTCAGCATGCTGACTACACCCAAACGCAGTTGTATGCGTTTCGCGATGGTTCTCGCAAAAACAGTGACCAGATGATGCAGGTGTCGGCCAAATTGAACGACCGCGAGATCAAAGCGGTCTCTGATTACATTGCGGGCCTGCGTTAACTGCAAAGCCAATTAACGGCGTCATTCGCTCCGTCAGGGGCGTCGATTGAAACATTGAACCAATCGCTTTAAAAAGTCACCAAGGTGGGCAGGTCATTTTTTTGATGATCTGCCCCTTTTTTTGAGCCAACCGACGAATCCATTCATGACCGTTTCGACCGAGGGTATTGAACTCAAAACTGGATCACGCCTGTGGCGTGGCAGCATTGAACTGCTGTCATCCATGCGTTTTTCCATTTCCTTGCTGACGCTGATTTGTATTGCGTCAGTAATTGGTACTGTGCTCAAGCAGAACGAGCCGATCAACAACTACATCAATCAGTTCGGTCCCTTTTGGTCTGAAGTGTTTGGGGTCATCAGCCTGTATTCTGTTTACAGCGCATGGTGGTTTATGTTGATTTTGGGTTTTCTGGTGGTCAGCACGTCGCTGTGTGTGTCTCGCAACACGCCCAAAATCCTGTCAGATCTTCGCACCTACAAAGAAAATATTCGGGAGCAAAGCCTGAAGGCCTTTGGACAGCGCGCACAGGCAGAGCTCAATGAAACGCCCAAGGCGGCTGCTGAACGCATTGGGCAGATGTTGGTGGGGGGGGGCTGGAAGGTGAAACTTCAACAGCGCGATACAGCAGGCTCAGTCGGCTGGATGGTGGCGGCCAAAGCAGGTGGCGCAAACAAGTTGGGGTACATCGCCGCGCACAGTGCAATTGTGCTGATCTGCTTGGGGGGCTTGGTTGATGGCGATTTGTTCGTGCGCGGGCAGATGTGGTTCAACGGAAAAACCGTGTTCAGCGGGGGAGGCATGATCGCCGACGTTCAACCCAAGCACCGGCTGGGCGAAAACAACCCCACCTTTCGAGGCAACCTTCTGGTCACGGAGGGAACCCAGTCCAGTACGGCGATTCTCAGCCAAGGCGATGGCATTCTCATTCAGGAACTGCCGTTCTCAGTCGAGTTGAAAAAATTCATCGTCGAATACTACTCAACCGGCATGCCGAAACTGTTTGCCAGTGAGATCGTGATTCACGACAAGGAGACCGGTGAAGCCTTGCCCGCCCGTGTGGAAGTGAACCACCCCGTGAAGCATCGAGGGGTGGAAATATTTCAATCCAGTTTCGACGATGGTGGCTCACGGATCAAACTGAAATCATTGCCCTTGAGCGCCCAGGCCAAGGCCTTTGACATCGAAGGCGTGGTGGGTGGTTCGTCGGAACTGACCAACGGCAGTGACAAGATGACCGTGGAGTACACGGGGCTGCGTGTCATCAACGTGGAGAATATGGCGGGGGATGGCAGCAACGCGGTCGATGTGAGAAAAGTTGATTTGCGTACCCAGTTGGACGCGCGTTTGGGAGCCGCCAACAAGGTCGGGGAAAACAAGGGCTTACACAATGTGGGCCCCAGCATCAGCTACAAATTGCGAGATGCCTCAGGGCAGGCCCGGGAGTACAACAACTACATGCTGCCCGTGGACATGGGAGACGGCCGCACTGTGTTTTTAATGGGTGTGCGCAATACACCGGCTGAACCCTTCAGATACCTTCGTGTCCCAGCGGATGACCAAGGCTCTCCGGCTGGACTGTTTCGAATGCATGCTGCCCTGGCTGACCCCGCTGTGCGTGCGCAACTGGTGCAGCGCTACGTCGCACGGGCGGTCGATGTCAGTCGTCCTGACTTGATCAAGCCCTTAACCGCTTCAACAACCCGGGTATTGGATTTATTTGCTGGCGACCCCGTCGGTACGGTGGGGCAGGCCACGGGAGGTTTGCAGGCCGTGGCCGATTTCATGGAGGCGAGCGTTCCCGAGGGGGAGCGCGAAAAAGCGGGCGATGTGTTGATTCGAATTCTGAATGGTGCTTTATTTGAGTTGGCGCAGTTGACCCGCGAACAAGCCGGTCTAAAACCCTTGGAGTCGAACGACCAAACACTCGCCTTTATGTCGCAAGCCGTGCTGGCCTTGAGCGATGTGCAGCACTACCCGGCACCCATGGTGCTGCAGTTGGAAGACTTCACTCACGTGCAGGCCAGCGTGTTTCAAGTTGCCCGATCACCTGGTAAGAGCGTGGTTTATCTGGGTTGTGTATTGCTGATTCTGGGGATATTTGCCATGCTCTACGTCCGGGAACGCCGGATATGGGTGTGGTTGGCACCGCGCGACGACCAGGGGGTGAGTACCTCCGCGGCGACGATGGCAATGTCCAGCAATCGAAAAACCATGGACGGTGATCGCGAGTTTGAGCAACTGAAGCTGAAACTGATTGGAATCAAGGAAGAATGACATGAACACAGCCTCTGCGACAACAACAATGACCATGACCCTCAACGAGGGTTATTTCTCTAAACGAAATCTTTTCGATTGGCTGTTTGCCGCCTTGGTGGTGGCGGGCGGGGCGTTTGCTCTGTTGAAATACCACGCGGGCATGGATGTGTATGAAAAGGCGATTACCGCCGGCGCCGTGCCTTGCGCAATCATGCTGGGTTGGTTTTGGCGGCCACTGCGAACCTTGATGTTGGCTGTGACGGGCTTTTCCTTATGGGGCATCGTCTCCTACCAAGGTAATCTGGCCAATGCAGACAGTGTGTTTTGGCTCAAGTATTTTCTGTCCAGCCAATCGGCTATTTTGTGGATGAGCATGCTCTTCTTCATGAGCACGGTTTTTTACTGGATCGGCATGTTTGCGTCCCGTCAGGGAGACGCCATGTCTTTGGTGGCCTCCAAACTCGCCTGGGTGGCGGTCGGCATGGCCTTGATTGGCACCATGGTTCGGTGGTACGAGAGTTATCTGGTGGGTGCGGACGTGGGGCACATTCCGGTGAGTAACCTGTATGAAGTGTTCGTCATGTTTTGTTGGATGACGGCTGCTTTCTACTTGTACTTTGAAGCCCAGTACAAAACCCGTGCTTTGGGCGCCTTTGTGATGCTGGTGGTGAGCGCCGCCGTTGGTTTTTTGCTCTGGTACACCTTGGTTCGTGGTGCGCATGAAATTCAGCCTTTGGTCCCTGCGCTTAAAAGCTGGTGGATGAAGCTGCATGTCCCCGCGAACTTTATCGGCTACGGCACCTTCGCGTTGGCCGCCATGGTGGCGTTTGCTTACCTCATCAAGCAGCAGGCGACGGAAACAAAATGGTACAAATTGGCCCCCTTGTGGCTGCTGGGCATTGTTTTGTGTTTCGAACCCATTGTGTTTCGCAAATCATCGGCCAGCGGCATGAGTGACTATTGGGCGGTTTACTTTGGCGTGTCGGCCTTGGTCATCGGCGCCATTCTGTTCGGCCGCCGTCAAATTGCAAATCGGTTGCCGTCATTTGAGGTGCTGGACGATGTGATGTACAAGTCGATCGCGGTGGGTTTTGCGTTTTTTACCATTGCCACTGTGTTGGGCGCTTTGTGGGCCGCCGATGCATGGGGTGGTTACTGGAGCTGGGACCCCAAGGAAACATGGGCGCTGATTGTCTGGCTTAACTACGCGGCTTGGCTTCACATGCGGCTTATGAAAGGTCTGCGAGGCACGGTAGCTGCGTGGTGGGCGCTGGCCGGCCTGGCAGTGACGACCTTCGCCTTCATCGGCGTCAATATGTTCCTCAGCGGACTACACAGCTACGGAACCTTGTAGTCAATCTTTCCGAACGGCGTGCACGCCAGTAAGAATTTTGCGTAGTACATGACCAAAGGTGAAGGAGAAACAGACGATGCTTATCAAGACAAATAAATCTGGTTTTTTTCACCCCCTGGCCAGCGAAGTGACATCGCAACGTGTGTACCAAGAGCGCCGGCAACTTATCAGGTTGATGGCGGGTGGTGTTGCTGGAGCCGCTTTGGGATCGATGGCATTGCGTGAAGCCCATGCGCAAAGTGGCGGTAAATTAGCCGCCTTGCCGTTTGAAAAGTCGAGGGTCTCAGGTGCGGTGACCCTCGACAAAGCAACAGATTACAAGTTAGCCAGCACTTACAACAACTTCTATGAGTTTGGAACTGACAAAGCTGACCCCGCGCGCAATGCGCACACCCTGAAAACCAACCCATGGACCGTTGAGGTGGAAGGTTTGGTCAAGAGCCCGGCCAAGTTTTCGTTAGAAGACTTGCTGAAGCTGAGTCCTATGGAAGAGCGAATCTACCGTCTGCGCTGTGTTGAAGGTTGGTCGATGGTGATCCCTTGGGTGGGGTATTCCTTAAGCGAACTCATCAAAAAGGTTCAGCCATTAGGCAGTGCGAAATACATTGAATTCGTGACCCAAGCGGACCCCAAGACCATGCCCGGGTTGGGCGCTCGCGTCCTGGACTGGCCTTATGTGGAAGGGTTGCGAATGGATGAAGCAATGAACCCGCTGACGCTGCTCAGTTTTGGCATGTATGGCGAAGTGCTTCCCAACCAGAACGGCGCCCCCGTCCGATTGGTCGTGCCCTGGAAATACGGTTTCAAAAGCGGCAAGAGCCTCGTCAAAATTCGTTTCATCGATCGACAGCCTGCCACCGCGTGGAACCGGGCCGCGGCCAACGAATACGGGTTTTACTCCAACGTCAACCCCAACGTGGACCACCCCCGCTGGAGCCAAGCAACCGAGCGCCGGATTGGCGAGGATGGACTCTTTACCAAGAAGCGCCCCACCACCTTGTTCAATGGCTATGAACCTCAAGTGGGCCAGCTCTACGCCGGAATGGATTTGAAGAAGTACTTCTGATGGCCTCGGTGTCCAAAGCGGGGTGGCTGCACCCTGTGGTGAAACCGCTGCTATTCACTCTGTGCTTGTTGCCACTGATCTGGTTGGTTTATGCAGCCACCACCAATCAATTGGGTGCCAACCCTGCTGAAACCTTGATTCGCTCGACAGGAGACTGGACGTTAAGGTTTCTTTGTCTGGTGCTGGCGATCACGCCACTGAGAGTCCTCACCCATACGCCTGCTTTAGCCCGATTTCGGCGAATGGTAGGGTTGTTTGTGTACTTCTACGGCGTTTTACACATGTTGAGCTATGGATGGCTGGACATGGGTTTGGACGTGCCTGACATTGTGAATGATATTGTGAAACGCCCGTTCATTTTGGTGGGCTTCATCTCCATGGTCGTTTTGACTGCCTTGGCTGCGACATCGTTTAATCGAGCGATAAAAGTTCTCGGTGGCAAGCGTTGGCAACTGCTGCACCGAATGGTCTACCCCGTTGCCCTGTTGGCTTTGCTTCATTTCTTTTGGATGCGATCCGGAAAAAATGACTTTCAAGAGGTGTTGGTGTACGCCTTGATTCTGGGGGTCTTGTTGGCATGGCGGCTGTTTCGTTTCTTTTCGACAAAAAAGACCTCTAGCGCCCGTACCAACAGCGTAAGTAGCTGCTGAATTCGTAGCAATTTAGAAGTTCATTGAATTTGACAAAGAGACAACGGGCCCCAGCCCCTTGGGAGCGAATGACACCAAATGCCGTCGATCGCCTATGGTCATCAGGCTGGTGATCTTGATGCCAGTCAGCGCCTCACAAAGGCTTGGAGGCATCCGTAGCAGGGCGTCTGGATTCTTCCAAGGGGCCCATAGGCGCTGATGTCACTGCGGGCGCTGTGTTGACAGGCAAATAGAGGGGACCTCGCTGACCACAAGCCACTAAAAAGACCGCGCAGGCTCCAAGGCGCCCAGCGGTGATTAAACTTCGCAGATAAAACAACATGGTGAAATTGTAATGAACGACTCAGATTTTCTTGACCAAGCCGAAACGTTGCTGAAAGCCGTTGAGCGCAGTTGTGACCACATCAACGACGCCTCCTTGGCAGACATCGACAATCAGCGGGTAGGAGGCATGGTCACGCTCGTTTTTCCGAATCAAAGTCAAATCATTATCAACTTGCAGAAGCCGCTGCATGAAGTCTGGTTGGCGGCCAAGGCGGGCGGGTTTCACTTTAAGTTTGAATCAGGGCAGTGGCTGGATACCAAGGGCCAAGGCGAGTTTTTCAGCTGTTTATCTCGTTTTGCGAGCGACCAAGCGGGCAGTGCATTGGTCTTCTCTTTCTAATCAATTTCGAAACAAGTCCAGAATTCGGTTTCTTTCCTCGGCAGGTGGAGGCATCACCGTGCCTGAGGGTGCTCCTGGCATGCTCTCCATCCCAATGCTGGTCACACCAGCGCCATTGGCATACTCCGTATAAAACCATTCACCTCCCGCGTTGACCAGCCCTTCCGGAACATTGGGCTCCGACACGGGAACATTTTTAAGCGCGCTTTCCATGAAGCGGATCCAGATAGGCAGGCTCAACCCACCACCGGTTTCTCTTGACCCCAATTTGCGTGGTGTATCGTAGCCAATCCAAGTGATTGCGGCCAGTGTGGGTTGGTATCCCGCAAACCAGGCATCCATCGCGTCATTGGTCGTCCCTGTTTTGCCGTACAGGTCGGGGCGTTTCAAAGTGGCTTGCGCAGAGGCGGCCGTCCCGGAGCGAGCCACTTCTTGCAGCATGCTGCCCATCACAAACGCGTTTCTAGCGCTGATCACCCGAGATGACTCGTCCAGAAGAGGGGGATTGCTCTCTACGAGAGTATTTCCTTTTTGGTCCGTCACCTTCTTAATCAACCAAGGATCAACACGATAACCACCGTTAGCAAAAACGGAGTAAGCCGTCGCCATTTGCATCGGTGTTGTTGAACCTGCCCCAAGTGCCATGGTCAAGTAGGCGGGGTGTTTGTCTGCTTCAAAACCGAACCGGGTAACCCATTGTTGCGCTTTCACAGGAGTGACTTCTTGCAAGACACGAATAGAAATCATGTTCTTCGATTTCGCCAATCCACGGCGCAGCGTCATTGGACCTTCAAATTTTCCGTCGTAGTTCTTGGGCTCCCAAGGCTGACCGCCTGTGACTCCCGCGTCAAAAAAGAGAGGCTCATCATTCGCTATCGTCGCTGGCGATAGACCCTGTTCAAGCGCAGCAGAATAAATAAATGGCTTAAAACTGGAGCCAGGTTGGCGCCAAGCCTGTGTGACGTGATTGAATTTGTTCTTTTCAAAGTCAAATCCCCCAACCATCGCCTTCACGGCACCATCGCGGGGGTCAATCGCCACAAAAGCGCCTTCAACTTCAGGCAGTTGCGTGATCTCCCACGTGCCCTTGCTTGTTTTGGAAACGCGTATCACTGCACCGCGGCGTACTTTGATATTCGGCGGGGCCGTTTCAGCGACCCCGGATTGAGCAGGTTTCAAGCCCTCGCCTGTAATTTCAATGGGTTCTCCGTTTTGACGAACTGCCGTGATCTTCTTGCTACTGGCTTCCAGCACCACCGCAGCGAGAACATCACCATTGTCTGCAAAATCCTCCAAAATGGCGTCAACGGCGTCATCCAGCGCTTGGGGATCGGTTGGCAAGGTGAAAAATTTTTCGGGGCCTCGGTAAACTTGGCGTCGTTCAAAATCCATGATGCCACGCCTCAAGGCTTTGTACGCAGCTTCCTGGTCGAAGGCTGAAAGCGTGGTGTAAACGTTCAAGCCCCGGGTGTAGGTTTCGTCGCCATATTGGGCGTGCATTAACTGACGCACCGTCTCCGCAACGTATTCGGCATGTACTTTGCCATCGCTGGTCCCGTTTCTGATGTGAAGCGATTCCTGTTTTGCTGCGCTGGCCTCTTGATCGGTAATAAAGCCGTTCTCCTGCATACGATCAATCACATGCAATTGCCGCGTACGCGCCCGTTTGAAATTGTTAATGGGGTTGTAGGCGGATGGTGCTTTGGGCAAACCGGCCAGCATGGCCGCCTCAGCAATGCTGATGTCCTTGAGTGACTTGCCAAAATAGGTCTCAGATGCAGCAGCAAAGCCATAAGCCCTGTTACCAAGAAAAATCTGATTCATATAAATTTCAAGAATCTGATCCTTTGAAAGCAGATGCTCAAGTTTAAAAGTTAACAAAATTTCATAAATTTTGCGCGTGTACGTTTTCTCGGAGGAAAGGTAAACATTGCGAGCCACCTGCATGGTGATCGTGGACGCACCTTGGCTTTTGAGTCGGCCCAAATTGGCTAACGCAGCGCGCAGCACGCCTTTGTAGTCCACGCCGCCATGTTCATAAAAGCGGGCGTCTTCAATGGCCAGCACCGCATTCGTCATCACCTGCGGAATAGCTCCGATGGGCGTCAGTCGCCTGCGTTCTTCGCCAAATTCACCAATCAAGGTTCCTTCAGTAGAGTAAACCCGCAACGGAAGCTTGGGCCGGTAGTCAGAGAGCGCGCTGATATCAGGAAGGTTCGGGAAAGCCACCGCCATGGCAAGGGCGACAACAATCAAGACCGACAAGATGCCCGCAACAACAACGCCAGAGCCCCATAACGCAATCCGTAGCAGCCAATTCAATAGCCCGTGTTTTGGTTCCTTGGGGTGATTGGCGTTACTCGCGGGTGCTGGCGGTGTGGTCGATGACATGGAACGTAGAGTTAAGCGGCCTCATTGCGAAAATGATCTAGCCTGTTCATAGGCAGAGTAGTATCCGCTATTGAAGAAATTGAATAGAAAACCCTCATTTTTAACGCTTCGAAGGTCTTGAGCGGTGTGGTTGGCGTCTTTTTTAGACAACGTGCAGCCGATCTCGTTCACCGAAATTCTTTTGAGGAACAAAGGTCTTGCTGCTAGTATTCGCGTGAATTGTTAAGTTTCGCTGATCTCCGATTGGCCTGTTTCAGGGGATAGTCTTGATTTCTTTGGGGTCGTTATTTAACCGAAGTCCAGCCCCCATGTTGGGCTTAGACATCAGTTCATCCAGCGTGAAATTGGTGGAGTTGGGGCGAGACAAAGCGGGCATGTTGGTTTTAGAGCGCTGTGCGATCGAACCCCTTGAAAGAGGCTGGATCACCGACGGTAGTATTGAGAAGTTTGATGAAGTTGCTGAAGCTGTCCGCCGTCTCGTTCGCAAGAGCGGTACTCGCACCAAAAATGTGGCGATGGCTTTGCCTCCCTCGGCAGTCATCACGAAGAAAATCGTTTTACAAGGCGGTTTGACGGATCAAGAGCTGGAGTTTCAAGTTGAAGCCGAGGCTAATCAGTACATCCCTTTTCCGCTGGACGAGGTGAGTTTAGATTTTTGCGTCATTGGGCCAAGAGCCTCTTCGCCCGAGGAGGTTGACGTGTTGATTGCCGCGTCTCGACGTGAAAAAATTCAAGATATCCAAGGTTTGGCTGAAGCGGCAGGCCTGAAGCCCGTGATCGTTGACGTTGAATCGTATGCCTCGCGCTTGGCAGTGGATCGTTTGATTGAGGCATTTCCCAGTCAAGGGGTTGACAAAATCATTGCCCTTTTTGAGGTGGGTGCGCTGACCACCAGCATGCAGGTCATCCTCAATGAGGAGGTGCTCTACGAGCGTGATCAAGCCTTTGGAGGTGCGCAATTGACCCAGCTCATCGTGAGGCAGTATGGATTTTCTCCAGAGGAGGCGGAAGGGAAGAAGCGAAGCGGTGAACTCCCCGAAGACTACGATGACGTTGTGCTGAAGCCGTTTGTTGACAGCCTCGTTCAAGAACTCGGTCGAGCATTGCAATTCTTCTTCACCAGCACGCCGCACAACCGGGTGGACCACATCCTGCTAGCGGGTGGTTCATCAGCTTTGGAGGGGCTGACCGCTGCGGTAACGCAACACACGACGGTTCCTTGTGCAGTGGTGAACCCCTTCGATGGGATGAAGATGGGAGACGGCGTTCGGCAGAAGGCCATGAAACGAGAAGCGCCCTCTTATCTAACCTCTTGCGGGTTGGCGCTGCGAAGGTTCTTGTGATGATATTGATCAATTTACTCCCCCATCGTGAAATTGCCAGGAAGCTCCGGCGAGACCAGTTCAACGTCAATTTGGCGGGTACAGTGTTGCTGGGTTGCCTTGTCGCCGCTTTGATTTACTTGTGGTACCAATCGCAAATCACAGGCCAGCAAGACAGAAACCGAATGTTGCAGTCGGAAATCACCCAATTTGATCTGCAGATCAAGGATATTGCGGGGCTGGAGGGAGAAATCGCCGCCTTGCGAGCACGCCAGCAGGCCGTAGAAGATTTGCAAGCCGATCGAAACCTCCCCGTGCATTTGCTGACCGAATTAGTGACTCAATTACCAGATGGGGTCTACATCAATAGCATGCGTCAAGAGAATCAAATAGTGAGTTTGCAGGGCGTTGCTCAGTCTAGTGAGAGAGTGTCTGAACTGCTTCGAAACTTGGCCAACAACACGCCTTGGTTTTCAAAACCCGAGTTGGTTGAAATTGTCGCTGGATCGGTGAACTTGTCTCCCCGTGACGCACGGCGCGTGGCTAATTTCACCATTCGGGTTAACTTGGTTCGTGCCAGCGAGGCCGAAAAAGTGCGGGCGGCCGCTGCGCTCGCAGATGGCGCAACGGTCAAGCAATAGGGCCCAAGACATATGGCAATCAACATCTCAATGGGCGCGAGCTTGCCCGATCAGCTGGAAAAAATAGGTGATCAGTTTCGAAACCTGGATCCGAAAGACCCATCACTTTGGCCTAACGTTCCTCGGTTTCTTTTGCTGTTCGCCGCAGTCATCGTCACTGTGGTGCTGCTCTGGTACGTTTGGTTGAATGGCTACGAAGAAGAGCTTGTGGCCGAGCAAACTACGGAGCAAAAGCTCAAAGAAGATTACAAAGCGAAGCTTACAAAAGCCGTGAATCTTGAGGAATTGAAGAAGCAACGCGAGCAAATTCAACAGTATGTGACCCAGTTAGAAAAGCAGCTCCCTAGCAAAGCAGAAATGGACGCTTTACTGTCAGACATTAACCAAGCGGGGTTGGGGCGAAGTCTGCAATTTGAACTGTTTCGGCCGGGGCAAGTGGTTGTTAAAGATTACTACGCTGAGCTACCTATCCAAGTTCGAGTCACGGGCCGGTACCACGATGTTGGCGCCTTTGCGTCCGACATTGCCAACTTGTCACGTATCGTGACACTCAATAATTTGACAATATTGCCCGGCAAAGACGGCACATTGGGCATGGATGCGACCGCTAAAACCTTCCGCTACCTGGATGCAGATGAGGTGGCCGCACAGAGTAAAGCGGCAGGGGGCAAGAAATGAGTTTCTCCCGCTTTGTTCTGATCGCAGCGGCTTCACTGGTTCTGAGCGCTTGCGGCACCTCCGCTGATAACGAATTGGCCGCTTGGATGGCTGACCAAAAAACTCAAACGCGGCCCAAGGTGAAGCCCATAGCCGAGCCCAAAAGGTTCGAGCCCGAGTCCTATTCGCAAGTGACGGAGGTGGACCCCTTCAGCATTCAAAAACTGACACAAGCGCTGAAGAAAGAGTCAACGCAATCCGCTTCAAGTGGCGCGTTGATCGCTCCCGAGTTGGCGCGTCGAAAGGAAGCGTTGGAACTGTTTCCTTTGGATACCATGTCAATGGTGGGCAGTTTGGTTAAGTCCGGTCAGACCGTGGCCTTGGTCAAAGTCGATAATTTGCTCTATCAAGTGCGTCCTGGGGCTTACCTGGGTCAGAACTACGGACGAGTCATGAAAATTACAGAAACAGATGTGGTGCTGCGCGAAATTGTGCAAGATGCCGTGGGTGAGTGGATTGAACGCCCCGCGGCATTGCAACTGCAAGAAAGGTCAAAATGAACAAGCACAGCAATGGAGCGAAGAT
>JBAQDW010000294.1:0-2658 GCA_049286445.1 Rhodoferax sp.
TCCTGAGTTCTCTCAAGCGCCTTAGAAGACTCATCTCGCGCACCAGTGTCGGTTTGCGGTACGGTCGTGTGTAGCTGAAGCTTAGTGGCTTTTCCTGGAAGCAGGGTATCACTCACTTCGGCTGCAAGCAGCCTCGTTATCACTCCTCATCTAAGCCCGGCGGATTTGCCTACCAGGCACGACTACAAGCTTGAACCAACATATCCAACAGTTGGCTGAGTTAACCTTCTCCGTCCCCACATCGCACTACACATCGGTACAGGAATATTGACCTGTTTCCCATCAACTACGCATCTCTGCCTCGCCTTAGGGGCCGACTCACTCTACGCCGATGAACGTTGCGTAGAAAACCTTGCGCTTACGGCGAGGGGGCTTTTCACCCCCTTTAACGCTACTCATGTCAGCATTCGCACTTCTGATACCTCCAGCACGCTTCTCAACGCACCTTCACAGGCTTACAGAACGCTCTCCTACCACTTGCAATAAATTGCAAATCCGCAGCTTCGGTAACTGGCTTAGCCCCGTTACATCTTCCGCGCAGGACGACTCGATCAGTGAGCTATTACGCTTTCTTTAAATGATGGCTGCTTCTAAGCCAACATCCTGACTGTTTTAGCCTTCCCACTTCGTTTCCCACTTAGCCAATTTTAGGGACCTTAGCTGGCGGTCTGGGTTGTTTCCCTCTTGAGTCCGGACGTTAGCACCCGGTGCTCTGTCTCCCAAGCTGTACTCATCGGTATTCGGAGTTTGCATTGGTTTGGTAAGTCGCCATGACCCCCTAGCCAAAACAGTGCTCTACCCCCGATGGTAATACTTGAGGCACTACCTAAATAGTTTTCGGAGAGAACCAGCTATTTCCAAGTTTGTTTAGCCTTTCGCCCCTATCCACAGCTCATCCGCTAATTTTGCAACATTAGTCGGTTCGGACCTCCAGTACCTGTTACGGCACCTTCATCCTGGCCATGGATAGATCACTTGGTTTCGGGTCTACACCCAGCGACTATGTTCGCCCTATTCGGACTCGATTTCTCTACGGCTTCCCTATTCGGTTAACCTTGCCACTGAATGTAAGTCGCTGACCCATTATACAAAAGGTACGCAGTCACCCCTTACGAGGCTCCTACTTTTTGTAAGCATGCGGTTTCAGGATCTATTTCACTCCCCTCCCGGGGTTCTTTTCGCCTTTCCCTCACGGTACTAGTTCACTATCGGTCAATGATGAGTATTTAGCCTTGGAGGATGGTCCCCCCATATTCAGACAGGATTTCACGTGTCCCGCCCTACTTTTCGCAAGCTTAGTACCACAAGTCTGTTTTTGCATACGGGGCTATCACCCACTATGGCCAACCTTTCCAGATTGCTTTGCTAACAGTCTTGATATCACTTGCAGGCTTTTCCGATTTCGCTCGCCACTACTTTCGGAATCTCGGTTGATGTCTTTTCCTCGAGCTACTGAGATGTTTCAGTTCACCCGGTTCGCCTCGCATAGCTATGTATTCACTATGCGATACCTTTCGGTGGGTTTCCCCATTCGGAAATCTCCGGATCAAAGCTAATTTGCCAGCTCCCCGAAGCTTATCGCAGGCTATCACGTCCTTCGTCGCCTATCATTGCCAAGGCATCCACCACATGCTCTTATTCACTTGACCCTATAACTTTGACATCTCTTTCAAGATTAAAAGTTATCACAAGGAATGTTTGATTGGTCTTTCACCAATCGCGTTATGCCGTAAATGACGCCACTCTTTACTTGCGTAAAAAGTTCGTCTAACTTACTTTCGAATTACAAACAAAGTTTGATATTCATTTTGACGCAATCAAAAATTGTTGCTAACAACTACATGAGGCACGGTCTGCACTAAACCTTTACGAATGTGCAGTTTCCTCACGCAGCTTACAGTTAGCAACGCTGATTAAACTCTATAAATTTTTAAAGAACAGCCGGTTGATCAAGTAATCTCGATCAACAACAAAGCAGCCTCTTTCGAAGCAACTTTGGTGTTGAATCCATCAAGTCAAATAAGAAACAAAAAATTGGTGGAGGTGACAGGACTCGAACCCGCTACCTACTGCTTGCAAAGCAGCCGCTCTCCCAGCTGAGCTACACCCCCAAATTCTAGCCAGAAGGACGTTGGATAGGGTTTTGACACACCATCATTTGGTGGGTCTGGTTGGTCTCGAACCAACGACCCCTGCGTTATCAACACAGTGCTCTAACCAACTGAGCTACAGACCCAAGCCGGTCACCTTTTAGCCCAACTTAAACCAGGCTCGTCAGCGACAACCATCCAACAACCGATAAGTGTGAGCGTTCAAATTAAATTGCAGTTTCCAGAAAGGAGGTGATCCAGCCGCACCTTCCGATACGGCTACCTTGTTACGACTTCACCCCAGTCACGAACCCCGCCGTGGTAATCGCCCTCCTTGCGGTTAGGCTAACTACTTCTGGCGAGACCCGCTCCCATGGTGTGACGGGCGGTGTGTACAAGACCCGGGAACGTATTCACCGTGACATTCTGATCCACGATTACTAGCGATTCCGACTTCACGCAGTCGAGTTGCAGACTGCGATCCGGACTACGAATGGCTTTATGGGATTGGCTCCCCCTCGCGGGTTGGCGACCCTTTGTACCATCCATTGTATGACGTGTGTAGCCC
>JBAQDW010000295.1:0-16297 GCA_049286445.1 Rhodoferax sp.
GACCGAATGGGCGCCCTACGTTGGCCCGGGCCTGAGCACGATCGCCCAGCCCACCGATGAGTTGGGCCGCATTGCAGCGAGTTGCCTGATCGAGCGTCTGAAGGGGCAACAACCGCCAGCACGGCAAATTTTGCTTTCTGGGGAACTGGTTTTGCGCGGCAGTTCACAGGCCACCCCAGCCGCCACACCCTAGGGTTTTCCATAGTTGCAGAGTTGGTTTCGATTTTTATAATCAACTGAAACCGGTTTCATAAAATCACGAAAATTGGTGCAAATCACCCGCAGCCCGCTCGTGTCATTAACCGAAAAGAATGGCCTCACCACATGACCTACACGTTTCAATTTGCCGATGTCTTTGCCGCCTGGCCGCTGCTGCTCAAAGGCACGCTGAGCACGATTGAACTGTCCTTGCTTGCGATGGTGTTTGGCCTGGTGCTTGCCATCCTGTGTGCATGGGGCAAAACGGCAGGGCCCCAGCCTTTGCGCGTTGTGATCAATGTGTACATCGAGCTGATCCGCAACACGCCTTTTCTGGTGCAACTCTTTTTCTTCTTCTTTGCGTTACCTGCAATTGCTTCAACATGCCTGATTCATTAGACGTCATCACATTTGGCGAAGCCATGTTGCTCATGGTCGCCGGCGAGACGGGCCCGCTGGAGCAAGCCCAAACCTTACACAAGCGCACCGCTGGGGCGGAAACCAATGTGGCCATCGGACTGGCCCGTTTGGGCCTGCGCGTGGGCTGGGCCAGCCGATTGGGCACAGACTCGATGGGCCGCTACTTGCTTGCGGCCATGAAAGGCGAGGGCATTGACTGCTCCCACGTCGTCTGCGACCCTCTACAGCGCACCGGGTTTCAGTTCAAGACCCGTGTCACCGACGGCAGCGACCCGTTTGTCGAATCACACCGCAGTGGCTCTGCAGCAAGCCACATGAGCGTGACTGATGTGGACTCCGCTTGGTTGCTCAGCGCACGCCACCTTCACGCCACAGGTATTTTCCCGGCCCTGTCTTCCACTACCCTGCCCGCTGCGCGAATGGCCATGGACCTGATGCGGTCCGCCGGGCGCACCGTGTCCTACGACCCCAACTTGAGGCCGGGCTTATGGCCATCCATCGAGACCATGCGAACGACCCTCAATGAGCTGGCCACGCATGCCGACTGGGTCTTGCCCGGCCTGGAAGAAGGGTTCACCCTGACAGGCGAGTCCTCGCCCGAAAGGGTGGCCCAGTTTTACTTGAATTTGGGCGCCAAACTCGTGGTCGTGAAACTCGGCAGTCTAGGGGCTTATTTTCAAAATGCCCAGGAATCAGGCTACGTCGCAGGCTTCCCCGTGGCCCAGGTGGTCGACACCGTGGGCGCGGGAGACGGCTTCGCGGTGGGTGTCATCAGCGCTTTGCTGGCGGGCTTGTCGCCCACAGCCGCCACACAACGCGGCGCCTGGATCGGCGCACGGGCGGTTCAGGTCCTGGGTGACAGCGAGGGCTTGCCCACCCGGGCTGAACTTGACGCCATGGAGTTTCCCGCATGACCCACACAAGCGCCATGCCACGTCGCCACGTTCTGGTGTTCCGCCCGTTACCGGCTGACCAGTTGGCACGGATTGAAGCCGAGCACAACGTCACCGTGGCCAACCCTCGCCAAGCGGATCAGTCTGCCGCCTTCCACCACGCGCTGGCAACGGCCGACGCACTCATTGGAGCCAGCTACCCCGTTGGCGACGCCCTGCTGTTGCAAGCCCCCCGTTTGAAAGTCATCTCCAGCGTCTCCGTGGGCATTGACAACTACGACCAGACGGCGCTTCAAGCGCGGGGGATCACCCTGTGCCACACGCCGGGCGTGCTCACCGAAACCACAGCGGACACCCTGTTTGCCCTGATCATGGCCAGCAGCCGTCGTGTTGTTGAATTGGCCAATCACGTCAAAGAAGGCCGGTGGACTCGCAACATCGAAGAAGACCTGTTTGGCTGGGACGTACACGGCAAAACGTTGGGCCTTGTGGGCTTTGGTCGCATTGGACAAGCGTTGGCCAAACGCGCGGCCCTGGGGTTTGGCATGCCGGTTCTGTACCACGCACGTCGCCCTGTCTTGCCAGAGCAGAACTGTCCCGAACTGTTGGGCAAAGTCATTCACACGCCGCTGGACGACTTGCTGCGCCAGGCCGACATCGTGGTGCTGGTACTGCCCTTGTCAGAGCACACCCAGGGGCTGATGGGCGCACGGGAATTTGGCCTGATGAAACACGGTGCCATTTTTATCAATGGTGCGCGCGGCCCGATCGTGGACGAGGCCGCCTTGCTAAACGCACTGAACGTCGGAACCCTGCGTGCCGCCGGCCTGGATGTGTTTGCCACCGAGCCCTTGCCACTGGACTCCCCCCTCAGAACCCACCCCAAAGTCACCGCCTTGCCCCATGTGGGTTCGGCCACCTTTGAAACCCGTCACGCCATGGCAACCCTCGCCACCACCAATCTGCTGCTGGCGTTGGCGGGCCAAGCGCCGTTGGCCCGCGTTGACTTGACGCCTCCAAACCATCAACTCCATACTGGCGCAGGCGATACGCCACCAGCGTCGCCACCTTTTTCTTCACAAGGAGCCCCGCCGACACCCCCTTGAATCACGCCCCCCGACGACGCTTAGAGATCGCCAACTGCCACTGCGACCGCTTTCTCAACAATTTACAAACTCCAGGAGTTACAAAATTGGCATGGGCACGGTCGAGATGACGATGCTGCCGCACATGGGCCTGGCTTCCTTCGAAGCCGAAGACTTTGCCCCCATTGCCCGCCTGAACGCTGAACTCAGCGCCATTTCCGTGAGTGCCGATGCGCCGTGGAAAACCATCGAATAATCCATGGCCTATGCCAAAGCCAACCCTGGCAAGGTTCGCATCGGTAACTCCGGCACCGGTTCCATCTGGCAGCTGAGTCCCTGAGCGAAAAGACCGGCGTCAAGTTCAACCACATTCCTTATAACGGCGCGAACCCCGCTATTGCAGCGCTATTGGGCGTACATATTGAAGTGGTGACGGTGAGGGCGGCTGAGGTCTCTCGCCACGTTGCCTCTGGCAAATTCAAGATGCTCACGCTCATGGCCGACCAACGCTCGTCCGCTTTTGACAAGGTCCCGACCTTGAAAGAAAAAGGCATTGATTTGAGTGTCGGCACTTGGCGAGGCATTGTCGTCAACAAGAAAGCCCGCAAAGAGGCACAAGACGTGCTTCGCGCTGCTGCGGCCAAGAGTGTGGAAGACGCTGACTACAAAGCGGCCTTGATCAAGATGAACATGACATCCTGTCGACCGGTCCCTCGAACTCGCCGTTCATGAAGTTTTGCAAAACGACGCGGTGGAGGGTGTGATTCCATTTTCAGATCGATAGGAGCTTAGGCGCGAAGCCGCAGACAGTGCAGACGCACGGCAAGGCGAAGCAACAACAGATCCTATTGATATGGCGTTGGAATGAGCGACCTGGGCTTCTCCATCGCCAATGCCAACAAAGACCTCGGCTATTTCTTGGAGATGGTCAAAGATTTGGGCACGCGGGCGCAGATTGCTGAAGGCACCTCATCCAACCTCCAAGCCGCTTTTGATGCAGGCATGGGCGCCGGTAACGTGCCTGAAATTTTTGATTACTTCCTCAAGCTCGGCAAATAATTCACCACACGCAAGCGCCACCGGCAGGACCGAGTTGAATGTATTTTTGGCCGCTAGCCCTTGCTGAATCTGCGCAAGCCGCTATTGAATATGCAGCAATTCTTGTGCTTCACCCCTTACTCTCACCCCAACCCGCCCCGCCGGGCGGACCAGGGGAGTCAGCCAACCGCAGCATGGGGCAATGGGTTTGAAGAGGCTGAGTTCAATGTGGGCGGCCAGCTTTCAGAGCGGCTTTCAAAGGGACTTTCAACAACCCGAAGCGAGTGGCCTGCGCTGCCTGCCACTTCCATTAAGTTTCACTTTCCGCACAAACTGGTCCGCTTCCTCCACGCGGCCAAAGAAGGCTTTTAATTTAAGACAATAGTGGCTCCAGCCCATACAGGGCCTGCGCAATCAGCTATTTATTCAATAGCAAATTCTGCGCAAACTCTACCGGTTCAGCACAGCCTTCAAGGCCTTACCCGTGTGAGTACCAAGTTGGCCCACGCCTTTGCCTTGAGCCAACGAACGCCGCGGCCAGCGCAGCACGCAACGCGGCTTCGTTGGTGGGCGTCACGTCCAAGCTGGCCACGGGCAGCTCAATGGTGTGTTCCTTGAAGCGGTCAATGCGCGGAAACGCCGTGGTGGGCAAAAAGTTGCCGTCCACCCGCAGATGGGTGTAGCCGCGCGGACGGGCTGCTTTCAATCGCTGAAGGCCAGGGACGCCAGTAGATCCGCTAATTTCCCACGAAGCCATGCGTGACCAAATTGCGCTCAACCATTCGATCGCGGTAGAACAAAAAATTCAGCGTCAACCCACTCCGAATGGCAAAAGCTTGATGTTCCTCGCTTTAGTGACACCTTTCTCTTGGCACGACCGCGCCCATCAAGACGGTAAAAATAGCTCTGCGAATCAGGCTTTCTGTCCGATGCTACTTATTGCTGCCTGCAGGAAGTCGCCACTTGACGATAAGGTTGTGAATACAGGTCGTCACTGTCCCAAGGCCAGTCCCCCCCCATTAGGGGGATAGACGGCCGCACCATCGGCGATGAGAATGACTGGCTACAAATCGAATGTCGCAGTCCGCAACCAAAAAATCTGTCTTTAAATGCAAACAAAAGAAGCCGCTTCATTCGAAGCTTGGGGAAAAATTTCACGCGACAGATCAGGGCAGGTCACAGGCATTCACCCGCTGCTGGATCACATGACTGATGTCGCCTCCTGTTTCCTGGAGTTGATCAAGTGTCCTGCTATTCGGCGTTCGCTGATACGTACAGCCGAACGCGATTTAGATAACGCAGACTTTCAGCGACTCGCAGTGCTGGTCTTTCTGCACGACGTTGGCAAAGCCAACACCGGGTTTCAATCACGACGCTGGACGCATCCTGAAAGTCCCCCTGACTATTGGACTGCACGCTCGCCCTCGGGCCATGGCCCGGAAGGATGGGCGTTGATTTCAGGCGGTATGAACAATGCCGAACACTATGCAGCAGGCTTGCCCATTGCAGAAATCGCCATGTGGGGAGAAGACGCCGTTTCCCAATTGCTACACGCCAGCATCAGCCACCACGGTCGCCCCCTTGGGGAAGAACCCACAATGCAAACAGCAGAACGCATCTGGCAACCCGTCTTGAACAAAAGCGGCACCGTCGTGTATGACCCCGCCGCGACTATGGCGCGCATGGGCGAGCGTGTGCAGCAAAGCTACCCGCTCGCCTTCGAGGTGTCTGCCCGCCCCTTGCCAAATCAGCCCGCCTTCGCGCACCTGTTTGCCGGACTGGTGCAGCTAGCCGACTGGCTGGGCTCAGACACCCGTGAAGGCTTTTTCCCCTACACGGTCCCAGGCGAAAACCGGCTGCAAACCGCACCAAAGAATGCAGCTTACGCCGTACACATCATTGGTCTGGACGTCACACCCTGGCGTCGTGAGTTGCTCAGCGCACTACCAGCGTTCAACACTGCATTTGGCGTGCCAGAGGCGCGGCCCATGCAGCTTGCTGCGGCCGATCTGTCGTTTGAAAGTGTGGTGGTGCTGGAGGCTGAAACCGGCAGCGGCAAAACCGAAGCTGCGCTTTGGCGTTTTGTGCAGCTATTCCAGGCAGGCAAGGTCGATAGCTTGTACTTTGCACTGCCCACTCGCGTGGCGGCAACGCAGCTGTACCAGCGTGTTTTTGATTTGGTAAAAAGACTCTGGCCAAAAGAGGCACCCGTCGTAGTACGCGCTTTGCCCGGCGACGAAGCGGCAGATGATCAGCTAAAAATTCGCCTGCCTGATTTTGAAGTTCAATGGCCCGATCATCCCGCTGACGCAAAGGCGCACCAGCGCTGGGTGGCTGAAAGTCCCAAACGGTTTTTAGCTGCCACGATTGCCGTCGGCACGATCGACCAGGCCCTGCTTGGTGCGCTCAAGGTGCGTCATGCCCACATGCGCCACGCCCTGCTCGCCCGCAGCCTGCTGGTGGTGGACGAGGTTCACGCCTCTGACGCCTACATGACCGTTTTGTTAGAGAAACTGCTCCAGGCGCACCTCAAAACAGGCGGGCAAGCCATGCTGCTCTCCGCTACCTTGGGTGCTACGGCACGCACACGTTATCTCAACATCGGGTATCCAAAAAAGGTCGCACCGCCCGTCTTGGTTGATGCCAGCGCCGCGTCTTACCCTGCCATCAGCTTCCGCAATATGGCCGGTATTCAGCTACAACCCGTGGCAGGCAACCCGAATCACAAAACGATCCACTGGCAAGTCATGGACGCGATGGACGACCCGGTGCGAATCGCCACGGTGGCCGCAGATGCTGCAGCACAGGGCGCACGCGTGTTGGTGGTGCGAAATACCGTCCCGGCAGCCGTTGCCACATTGAAAGCGCTGGAACAACTGGCTGCGGCACATGGCGGCAACTGGCTGTTCAAGGTTAACGGCATCAGCACCGTGCATCACAGCCGGTTCAGCCGACCAGACCGTCGCTTGTTTGATGAAGCTGTTGAAACGCAACTCGGCAAAGTGCGCAAACACTTTGGCGGGCGCGTCATCATCGGCACGCAAACGCTGGAGCAAAGTCTGGACATTGATGCCGACTTGCTCATCACCGATCTGTGCCCCATGGACGTGTTGCTCCAGCGCATTGGCCGCCTGCACCGGCATGCCCGGCCTGAACAGGAACGACCCGAAGGTTTTCGCTTGCCACGCGCTTGGGTGTTGACACCCGCAGGCAATGATCTATCCCCTTTGCTCAAGCACGCCCGCAATGGCTTAGGCCGTTTTCATGACGGCGGCGGCGTGTATCCCGACCTGCGCATGATTGAGGCGACCAAGCGATTGATAGAGGCCCAGTTCAGCCGCCAGATACCGGTTGATAATCGCGTGTTAGTTGAGCATGCGACGCACCCGAATGCGCTACTGGCGATTGAGAGTGAATTGGGTGGCGACTGGAAGAAGTTAGGGCAGGCGATTGAGGGCGATACCAGCGCCCGCAGAGGTATTGGTCACCTGCATACCTTGCCTTACGACGATGCGTTTGGCGATGTCCTCTTCCCTGACAGCGACCAGAAAATTGCAACCCGCCTCGGCGCTGCGGACCGATTGGTGACGTTTGACCCGCCACAGCCTGGCCCTTTTCTACAAGACGTGGCGCAATTGGCCTTGCGTTTTCACCAAATCCCTCCCGGCGTGAGCCCGGATGCGCAGCCTGCCAACATCGGAGTTTTGCCGGATCACACTGGTTTTGAGTTCACTTTAGGCACCACACGCTATCGCTACTACCGCTTTGGGCTGGAGCGCCTGAAGGCCATCGACTGACAACAACAAACACAGGGAGAACCCACATGACGATTGCCCCAGAGTTGCAATTCTCGTTGCTTACCGAACCCCTCATTCGCTACCGCCACGCCGGTGATGGCCGCACTGTTGCCGCCAGCCTGCCTGAACTGTTCGTGGCACTCGCCGCTGACGAGGTGCGTGATTACCCCGCGTTGCGGCCGCACCAGCGCCACCCGTGGCACGCTTTTCTGGTGCAGCTTGCTGCCATTGCGTTGCACAAGGCCGAGCGAACGGACGCGTTTGAAACGGCTGCAGAGTGGCGCGCTGCCTTGCTGGCGCTCACGCCGGATGACCCCGATGGCGCTGCATGGTGTTTGGTGGCGCCGCCGGACCGACCTGCATTTCTGCAAGCGCCCGTTGTCGGGGGCAGCATTGCCGAATGGAAATCTCGCTCATTCGCAGCCGATGAAATTGACATGCTGGTGACCTCCAAAAATCATGATATGAAAGGCAGCCGTGCCCGCCGCTCACAGCCAGAAGACTGGCTGTTTGCGCTGTTGAGTCTGCAAACCCAAGAGGGGTTTTTAGGCTCCGGTAATTACGGTATTTCTCGCATGAACGGTGGATTCGCCAGCAAACCTGGTGTCGGCGTGGCTGAAGTTGGGTTGCAAGGCGCCCGCTGGGAGCGGGACATCACATCGTTGCTGGCACAGCGCGCGCGTACGGTTGAAGAACGCGGATTGCAAGGTGAAGACGGTTTGGCGTTGGTCTGGCTGGCTCCGTGGGATGGGCTTGGCCGTCTTTCGTTTTCAAGCCTTGATCCGTTCTATATCGAAATTTGTCGCCGTATTCGTCTGCAAAGTTCGGGCGATGCAATCACATCAGTTGGAACCGGCAGCAAAGCAGCGCGCATTGCTGCGAAAGAGCTGAACGGTTTAACGGGTGACGCCTGGACACCCATTGACGTGGAAGGCGGCAAGGCGCTCACGATCACTGACAAGGGCTTTAGCTACAAGTTGGTTTCCGAGTTGATGTTTGGGAGCAAGTTCCAAGCTCCGGCAGCACACAATTTGATTCAAACCGCCAACGACAAGAGCCTGGTTCTAATTGCCCAAGGCATTACGCGTGGGCAAGGAAAAACAGAGGGCTATCACGAGCGCCGAGTGTTGATATCACCCAAGGCGAGAGGTCTACTCATGAGCAGCCAAAAGGCCTCACTGGCGCGCTTGTCAACGCAACGTATCGCCGTCATTGGTGAGGTGCGCAAACTGCTGTGGGTGGCCTTGGCGGTTCTTTTTTCCAGTGGCAAGGCCGGTGATAGCAGCGATGGAAACAAGACCAAGGCCAGTAAGTTTTCTGATCCGTTTGAGACGGCCGAAGATGCCCGATTCTTTGACGACCTCAACGAGGAAATCGAGGCGGAAGACCCCGCTGCACAACGCCTGCAGTGGCTACTGGGGCTAGTTGGCCGTGCTGAAATAATTTTGAAAATAGCCTTCGATGCCGGCCCACGCAACGGTGTTCAAAAATACCGCGCCCAATCTGCTGCCCTGTCACGTTTTCACGGTGGTCTTCGCGCTGACAAATCACCGCTGCCCGAACTTGCCAATTACTACCGCCAACAAACCATGAAACGCAAGGAGGAAACCAGTGACCACGCTTGACCCCACCCCGAATGTGCACGCCTCGTCAGAGGACGTACCGCCTTATCGCGAGCCCTTTGGGGCACTGGCGGCTTATATCCAGCGGGCCGGTTCTGGCGAGCGCGCCGCACTGGCCCGGCTCCAACCGGAAGCACTGCAACCCCACCAGTTGGCCGCGCTCGCCCGTGCTTTGTTGGCCGCAGGCCTATCACCCGAGCAATGGCATGCGGACACTTGGCCACGCTGGGCCTTGATTGCGCATGGCATGGCGTTGGCCGGCCATGATGGCAAGCAGAAACTTGGCAAGCAGTTGGCGCATGCCGGGGTGTCTGAATCACGCGTGACCAAGCTGCTGACCTCACGGGGTGCGGCTTTCACGCAGCTCTTGCCTCGCGTGCTGCGTCTTTTGGCCAGCAAAGGCGTGGCGCCTAACTGGCGCGAGCTGGGCGAGCTGGTGCTGATCGAAAGCAGCAATCAGCGCCAGCATCAAGTTCAGGCCGAAGAGATACGCCTGCACATTGCAGGCCCCTATTTTTCAACGCTCGCTCGTGCCGAATCCAAGTCATAACAACCAAACATTCAAGGAGTTTTCATGAATCTGCCCCGCTTTATCCAAATCCACACTCTGCACAACTACCCCGGCGCGTTGCTGAACCGGGACGATGCGGGCCTGGCCAAGCGCCTGCCTTATGGCGACGCAATTCGCACACGCATTTCGTCGCAGTGCTTAAAGCGCCACTGGCGCATGGCCGACGACCATTTCGCACTGGCGAACCTGGGCGTGCCCATGGCGGTGCGTTCCAGAGTCACGCTGGACCTGATCCGCAAAAAACTGATTGAGGCGGGTTTGTCTGAAGCAATGGCACAGTCGGCTGGCGAGGGCTTGCGGGATGCGGGTCTTTTGGACAAAGGTGGTAAGGAATCAAAAGGAAAAGAGGCGCTTGAAACCGGACAGGCCGTGTTGCTGGGTTACGCAGAAATTGAGTACCTGGTCAAACGCTGTGCCGAGTTGGCACAAGAAAACCCCGACGTCAAAGCACTCAAAACCGCCATTGCCAAATTTTTGAAAGACGAAAAGACCAACATCGCAGCACTAAAGCATGGCAGCGGTCTGGAGTCTGCCCTCTTCGGCCGCATGGTCACCTCTGACGTATTAGCCAGCCGTGATGCAGCGGTGTACGTGGCGCACGCTTTCACCGTGCATGAAGCGCAGGTTGAAAACGATTATTTCACCGTGGTGGACGACCTGCTGCGCGAAGCTGGTGAACAAGGTTCTGCCGGTATTTTTGACACTGAACTGGCCTCTGGCCTGTACTACGGTTACGTGGTGGTCGATGTGCCGCAACTCATTGCCAACCTGGAAGGCGAGAAAGCCAAAGACTGGGCTACCTTGCCCGCCGAAAAGCGCGAACTGGCGGGTCGCGTGGTGCAGCATCTGTTGCACCTGATTGCGACCGTTAGCCCCGGTGCCAAACGCGGCTCTACAGCGCCATTTGAATGGGCTAAATTCTTGTTGGTAGAGGTGGGCGACTGGCAGCCGCGCAGCCTGGCAGGCGCTTTTCAAAATGCCTTGCCGTTGAACCAGCCTGCCATTCGCGAAGCCGCCGTACAAATGCTGACCGATGAAATTGGCAAACTCGACGAGGCTTACGGTGCCACGCTGGATCGCCGCTTTTTGGCCTTGGACAAAGTGGCCGTGCCCAACGCGCAACGCCTGTCCTTGAATGACTTGGCAATTTGGGTGCAGGCCTACATCACGCAAGGTTCTGCGCAGGACCAGGCGGCCTGAAATGAAGCGCCATTTGCTGATCAGACTTTCATCCCCGCTCATTGCGTTTGGTGGCGAAACGATTGACAACTTTGGAGTGATTCGAGATTTTCCGGCGCTCTCCATGGTCACTGGCTTGTTCGCCAACGCCTTGGGCTGGGATCGGGGCGACGATGCGCTGCACAACCGGTTGCAGGAGCGTTTAAGAATGGGCGCGCGACTGGAGGTGCCCGGGTCACGTCTTACAGATTTTCAAACGGCACAGTTGGGCGCCAATGACAAAGCCTGGACCACTTGGGGCACGGCAGAAGAGCGTCGAGGGGGTGCTGCGTCCTATGACAGTCCACATTTGCGTTTTCGCGACTATCACGCTGACCTCACGACGCTATTGGCTGTGCGACTGGAACCCGCCGACGAAGCACCCACACTGGACGTCATCGCACAGGCGCTAGACCGACCTCAGCGCCCATTGTTTATCGGCCGTAAACCCTGCCTGCCTGTGGGGCGTCTGGTGGCGGGTTGGGTCGAAGCGGACTCCATCTTGCACGCCCTGCAGCTTGCACCGCTGGCGAAGGGTGCACACGGGCTGCGTGCACAGTGGCCCGATGGCGAAGGCAAACTGCCTGGTGACCGTGTCGTGGATGTCTGTGACGAACGCAACTGGACCAGTGGCGTACACGGCGGCTGGCGCCCGGTGCGCGAAGGGCTCATCAAAAATGCAGGAAGTATGTCATGAGTACTGAGCCACTTTATTTATTGCACACCCAGCCCGATCCGCAGCGTCTGGCTGCTTGGGCTGCTCGCCACCGCTTGCTGGATTCGCAAGGTGACCTGGGTTATGCATTGCATGCGTTACTGCGTGCCGCCTTTGGCGAACAAGCGCCGCAGCCGTTTCGTTATCTCGATGCCGAACAAGGCTTGCTGGCCTACACCCGCTTGGGTGCTGTTGAATTGGCACAACAGGCCGCGCTGGCCGATGCCGATGTAGCTGCGGCGCTAGGCCTGGGGCAGACCTTGCACCATGCCGGGCTGAGTGCGCGAATTTTTCCCACGCAATGGGCGGCGGGTCATGCACTCGGGTTCGAGGTGCGTGTGCGCCCCATCATCCGGGAGGGTAAAACTGGCCGCGAACGCGACGCATTTTTGGCTGCGATTGAAAAGTCGCCTGGCACTGAGCTGGACCGCAGCGAAGTCTATGTGCAGTGGCTGCGCGAACTGTTCACACGCCAAGGCGGTGCTGAGCTGATTGATGCCAGTGTCACTCGCTACCAGCAACTGGGCGTGACGCGAAGGACACAAAAAAATGTTGCTGACAATGCGCGCCAAAGCCGATTGGTTGGCGGGCCTGATGCTGTGTTGCAAGGGCAACTGCGCGTTGCAAACCCGCAAGCTTTCGCGCAGTTGTTGGTGGGTGGCGTGGGTCGCCATCGGGCTTTTGGCTTTGGCTTGCTTCTGCTGCGGTCTGCACGCAGTTGAAATGGCGCGGTACGCCCTATGTTGAAAGGACGCCTGGGGCTGGAAACAGCCCGCTTTCCCCATGCAGACCGCCACGGCTTGTTGTGGCTGGAGCGTGGCGAGCTGTGCGTGATTGACGGCTGCCTGCACTTCATGCGTGGCAGCAACTCGCTAACGCCATTGATTGATCAGATTCCGCATCAGTCGGTGTCGATGATCTTACTGGGGCCGGGCAGCAGCGTCACGCACGACGCCCTGCGTCTGCTGGCCCGCCACGGCACGCTCATGGCGGCTGTTGGGGTGGATGGCGTGCGCACTTACACCGCGCCCCCTTTGATGCCAGACCGCTCGGACGTTGCCAGGCGACAGGCCGAGTTGTGGGGTAACCCGCGCCGGCGCATTAGCGTTGCGCGCCACATGTATGCACTACGACTAGGCGAAATATTGCCGCATCGGGAGTTGGATACGCTACGCGGCATTGAGGGTTCGCGTGTCAAGGTTATGTACAAACTGATGGCTGAAAAACATGAAATTGAATGGAATGGGCGCCACTACGACAGGGCTAATCCCATGGCGGCAGACATTCCGAATCAAGCCCTGAATCACGCGGCCACTGCGGTACAGGCGGCAGCCGCTATTGCGGTGCAGTCGCTGGCGGCGCTGCCCCCGTTGGGGTTTATTCACGAGGATTCAGGTCAGTCATTCGTGCTGGATATTGCTGACCTGTTTCGGGAGGCCATCACATTGCAAATTGCCTTTACCGCCGCCCGGCAGATAGCCAAGGGGGCAGACGATACGGTGGACCGATTGGTGCGCCGTGAAGCGGCACAGGTATTTCGCAAACAACAAGTTATCCCCTCGATGATCGACAAAATCAAGCAGGTACTGCGCATGGAGGAAGTCAATGGCGCTGGTGATGATAGTGACGCGTGATGTGGCGGACCGGTTTCATGGGTTTTTGGCTTCCGTCATGCTGGAAGTGGCTCCCAATGTGTTTGTTTCGCCCCGAATGAACAAAGGTGTGCGTCAGCGAACCTGGGGCGTTGTGACGGATTGGCATATCCAAGAGCCCAGAGGTAGCTTGGTAATGGTATGGCGTGATTTGAATGAGGTGGGTGGTCTTGGCTTAGCACATCTTGGAACACCATCACGGGAACTTGTTGAGATGGATGGGATGTGGCTAACACGCAGAAGTAAGTCTGTTAACGTTCTTTAAAAATCCGAATGCATTTAGTGTTTTCCTTTTACGCATCAATGAGTTAGATGCGAGAGGTTCCCCCGCGCGAGCGGGGATAGGCCCATGACCCACATCGTTATCAGCTTGACCCACATGGTTCCCCCGCGCGAGCGGGGATAGGCCCCTAAAACAATGGAAGCGCCGCGCTCTAAAAGCGGTTCCCCCGCGCGAGCGGGGATAGGCCCAAATCTTCACCGGCGGTTTCAATGGCGGTCGTGGTTCCCCCGCGCGAGCGGGGATAGGCCCGACCGGCGCAGCATCATCACCAAACACCAACCGGTTCCCCCGCGCGAGCGGGGATAGGCCCATTGGATCGCCATTGCAGCAATCGAAGCGGAAGGTTCCCCCGCGCGAGCGGGGATAGGCCCCTGTGCTACCTCGGAGGGGACTTCACGCTTGAGGTTCCCCCGCGCGAGCGGGGATAGGCCCCCATGAAAGAAGAACCAGCAGCACCAGGTGAAGGTTCCCCCGCGCGAGCGGGGATAGGCCGTCAACGCTGCAAGCCCATGGCGTGGCCGTGTGGGTTCCCCCGCGCGAGCGGGGATAGGCCCCGCCATACCAGTCGGGGAGCGTATTCATGTGGGGTTCCCCCGCGCGAGCGGGGATAGGCCCATTGCTCATCTTCCGCTTCCTTTTGAGGCTGAGGTTCCCCCGCGCGAGCGGGGATAGGCCTTTTTCGGAACATCTTCTGGAGTTTTTTTTCATGGTTCCCCCGCGCGAGCGGGGATAGGCCCGACAGAGGTGCAGCCACGCCTACGCCCGTACCGGTTCCCCCGCGCGAGCGGGGATAGGCCCTCCACGGCGTTCAACGTCATTGGCGAGCATGTGGTTCCCCCGCGCGAGCGGGGATAGGCCCTGGCAGCGGTAGGCGTATGCGGATTAGGCCGCGGTTCCCCCGCGCGAGCGGGGATAGGCCCCTGTACCACCTTATCAAACCCTTGGCCCGTTAGGTTCCCCCGCGCGAGCGGGGATAGGCCCGGGGTATTGATTGGGACGGATAGTTTGTCGGGGGTTCCCCCGCGCGAGCGGGGATAGGCCCTATTTCAAATTATTTTCTGGCCGGTATTTATCGGTTCCCCCGCGCGAGCGGGGATAGGCCCCGGAAGATGCCCTGGACGCAACCACATTACCAGGTTCCCCCGCGCGAGCGGGGATAGGCCCGGGAATAAATGGAAGTTGCGAACGCTCTAAGCGGTTCCCCCGCGCGAGCGGGGATAGGCCCTACAGGTAGAGATGCGTCTTTCCATACAGGAGGGTTCCCCCGCGCGAGCGGGGATAGGCCCTTAAAAATGCAGGCCGTTCCCAAGTTCGCGTAGGTTCCCCCGCGCGAGCGGGGATAGGCCCTATGAAACCGGCTCTATTTCCAATGCCCGAGCGGTTCCCCCGCGCGAGCGGGGATAGGCCCACGCTGACCGATCTAGCATCGCTTGGTACGTAGGTTCCCCCGCGCGAGCGGGGATAGGCCCGCACCGAAGAGACAAGGCGAAAGATTTCAGAAGGTTCCCCCGCGCGAGCGGGGATAGGCCCAGAGCAAGCTGCGAGGGTGGAAGCTTGCTCCAGGTTCCCCCGCGCGAGCGGGGATAGGCCCTGTCACCAGCTCGCAGCCTCCGGTCATTTCCCGGTTCCCCCGCGCGAGCGGGGATAGGCCCGGGCGATAGCTGGTCAAGCTGCGGCTTACTCTGGTTCCCCCGCGCGAGCGGGGATAGGCCCGCATAGAAGCATGCAACACGATCCTTGAATTTGGTTCCCCCGCGCGAGCGGGGATAGGCCCGGCGGCTGGGGCGGCCTGCAGCAAGACCGCAAGGTTCCCCCGCGCGAGCGGGGATAGGCCCTTGGAGCCGCCAATGCAAAAATCTCAACACTAGGTTCCCCCGCGCGAGCGGGGATAGGCCCGCACTGCGAACGAGGACGACCAAATTGGTTGGGGTTCCCCCGCGCGAGCGGGGATAGGCCCGACACTTATAAGGGTTTTCCCTAATTGACATCGGTTCCCCCGCGCGAGCGGGGATAGGCCCCATTGCACAACGCACCTCAGCGGATAAGGCTGGGTTCCCCCGCGCGAGCGGGGATAGGCCCTGAGGTATTGACCAAGATCACCATACATGGGTGGTTCCCCCGCGCGAGCGGGGATAGGCCCGCGGATTTCGATGATCAGCCAGTAGTGATTGAGGTTCCCCCGCGCGAGCGGGGATAGGCCCGTGGTCAAGGGTGGTTACAGCACCACCGACGCGGTTCCCCCGCGCGAGCGGGGATAGGCCCGCCGCCGGGACGATGACAACGCCTTCGCCTCAGGTTCCCCCGCGCGAGCGGGGATAGGCCTCTTGGCTTCGATGCCCTCGGAACTCCGGCAGGTGCACGTTGCGCTTCTTTGTTTCACTCATGGTTTCCCCGCTTCTTCAGACAGTGTCCAGCTTAAACCGCTGACTTAATTCCGGGGTCCACTTTATTGAATGACTTTTTGGTCGCTAGCCCTTTCTATACCTGCGCAAGCCGCTATTGAATATGCAGCAATTCTTGCCTTGCAGCCCCACTCTCACCCCCAACCTCTCCCGCCCGCTGGGGCGAGAGAGGGCGAGGGGTATGAGTGGGGAAAACTCCCGAGAATCGCGGCGCACCGAGCACCACGGGCACGCTGCTACAGAGGCCACCAACTGAAGCCAAAGAATGCTATTAATTTAACTGATGTTACGCAGCCGCCCTGAACAGCTGAAGCTGGGCATAGGCGGAGCGCGATGCGTTGATGAGTAGCTTGCGGCAAAGCGCGAAGGGGTTGAGCTTGTTCGCCACACTCAAACACTCAAG
>JBAQDW010000296.1:0-14047 GCA_049286445.1 Rhodoferax sp.
GTGGTGTGAACCGCTTCACCCTTGACGGCGTCCACGGTGATCACAATCAGCCCGTCGTTCAGCAGCAGCACATCCCCTGCCTTGACCTCGCGCGGCAAGGCCTTGTAGTCCAAACCGACCGCATCAATGTCACCCAATTCAGTGCGAGCGGCGTCCAACACAAACTTTTGGCCCGGCTCCAAAAATACTTTGCCTTCAGCAAACTTACCCACCCTGATTTTGGGCCCCTGTAAATCAGCCATGATGGCGACCTCGCGGCCCACGCGCTGAGCCACCTCGCGAACCATGCGCGCCCTGTCAATATGGTCTTGCGCCGCACCGTGGCTGAAATTCAAACGCACCACATTGACGCCGGCGCGAATCATCTTCTCTAACAGGACGGGATCGCTGGACGCGGGTCCAAGAGTGGCGACGATTTTGGTGGCGCGACGGGGCATGACGAGGTCTCCTTTTAATAAGATTTCCATTCTTGCACGGAAGTGGTTACAGGACAGCAACAGCTTGATAATGCCCAAACCCCAGTTCAAAGAAACCCAGACAGCCCATGCGTCGCCCTATCCGTCAGCGCTTGTTGCAGGCTCTCACCCACCGCCTGCTTTGGAGCCTGGGTGCATTGGCCGTTGGACTCGTCCTGACGGCCACGGCTTACAACACCAGTCGTTTGCGCATTGAGGCCGAAGCCAGGAGCCTCTTCAATGGCTATTTTGATCGTATTCAGGCGTCCATCACTCAACAGTTTGAACAGACACTTCATGGTTTGAGAGGTGCCATTGGCGCGCAAGCCAGCTCAGAATTGAACGGTAGTCTGCGCAGAAACAATTTCCGCGCTTATGTGGCAACTCGAAACTTGCCTAGTGAATTCCCGGGTGTTAGAGGCATTGGTTACATCGAGAGGGTCCGACGCTCGGATTTGCAGCGCTTTGAAACCGCTGAAAGAGCCGATCAAGCACCCGATTTCACCGTTACAACCCAAGGCAGTGACGAGGAGATGTACATCATCAAGTACATCGAACCGTTGGTGGCCAATCTTTCCGCCCAAGGCGTGGATGTGGGCGTGGAGTCAATTCGCCGTGAGGCGGTTGAGCGAGCCATTCACTCGGGCAGCGCCAGCCTGACTGGCTCAGTCACGCTGGCGCAAGATGCTCAGCAAAGTGTCGGATTTCTCTATCTTGTGCCGGTGTATGCCGGTGGAAAAACACCACCGACCAGCGCAGAACGGCGGGTGGCCTTCACGGGTATTTTTTTCGCCGCGCTGGTCGCCAACGATTTGCTGGCCAAGTCTGCTAACGAGACATTGGGTGAGATCGATTTCGAGCTTGACGACACACTCGGGGCAGCCCGCACCAGGCCGGTTTACTCTTCGCGGGTCAAACCGGTGGGCATCAACGAGCACGTGGCACCCACCGATTTTGAATCCAGTCCGTACTTTCAAAAATCGCGTACGGTCTTCATTGGTGGCAATCCTCTCCTGCTGCGGGCACAAAGTAGCGCTGCGTTTGACGCTCGCATGGATTGGACCACCCCCCAGCTGGTCGCCACGATAGGGGGCGGACTGAGCCTGCTGTTGGCCTACCTTGTTTGGCTGGTGCTTGGCGGGCGCGATCGCGCCCGGCATCAGGCCGGGGTTTTGACGCGGGATTTGGCGCGAATGGCCCGTGTTGTTGAACACACCACGCACTTGGTGGCGATGTGTGGCACCGATCAGAAAATTGAATGGGCCAACGCCGCGTTCAATCGGGTATTTGGTGTGAACAAGGGGAGCGCCATTGGCCTTCTCATGGAAGACATCTTCCCAACCGACGCTACCCATCCAGAGAAGAGCGCCTCTTTGCGCAAAGCGTTGGCGCAACGGGAAAGTGTTCGCCAAACCATGTCAAAGCCCCATGGTGAAGGGGAGACGCTTTGGCTCGATTTTGAGCTACAGCCTGAGCAGGACGACGATGGCCAGTTTTCGGGCTATGTGGCGATTGCCAGCGACATCACCCAACAGGAAGTGACGAACCAGCAGCTGGCCAAAGCGCTGCGAGACGCCCAAACGCTGATGAGTGCCATCAATCAGCACTCACTGGTCTCCATCACCGATCCCAAAGGAACGATCACTTATGTGAACGAGTTGTTCAGCGCCAGCAGCGGCTACTCCCAAAAAGAGTTGATCGGCAACAACCATCGTCTCATCAAATCCGACCGTCAAGAGCCTGGCTTCAGCGCGAAGATGTGGTCCACTATTTCATCGGGGTCTGTTTGGCGCGGGGTGGTCTGCAACCAAACCAAGAAGGGTGCGCTTTACTGGATGGACACGCTAATCGCTCCGTACCTCGACGAGTTGGGCCACATAGAGCAATACGTCTCGATTCGAACCGATGTCACAGCAGCGGTGCTGGCCCAACAAGCGCTCACTGAAGAGCGAGAAAGCCTGGCGCGCATTATTGCTGGAACCAACGCGGGCATTTGGTCCCTCAACGCTCAAACGGAGCAATGCGAAGTCAATGAACTTTGGGCTGCCATGCTGGGTTACACCAAACAAGCGTTAGAGCCGATCAATCCTCAGACCTGGCGGGATCTCTGCGAACCTGGCGATTTACAACAAGCTTCCGTCTTGCTGACTCAGCATATGCGGGGAGAAATTGACCATTACGACGCCGTATTGCGAATGCGCCACCGACTCGGGCACTGGGTCTGGATTCAAACGCGAGGGACGGTGACATCACGCACACCCGATGGCAAAGCCCAGTGGGTGTCCGGTATTCACCTGGACATTTCCGAGCAAAGGAAAAACGCAGAAAAGCTGCAACGGACCAACACCATCATGCAAAGCATTTTGGACAACATTCCGATCGGTCTAAGTGCCTTTGACAGTGAGTTGAATCTGATTGCCAAGAACCACCTCTTTCAAACCCAGCTTGACTTCCCTGACGAGCTGTTTCTCAAGGAAGGCACGTCGTTTGAGCGCATCATTCGCTTCAACGCCGACCGGGGAGAGTACGGCCCGGGGGACAAGGAACCAATGGTTCAAACCATTTTGGAACGCGCCAGCCACCCTGCGTTCCATATATTTGAGCGCATTCGACCCAACGGCGTAGCGCTGGAAGTGAGAGGCGCGCCCATGCCGGGCGGCGGCTTCGTTACAACCTATGCGGACATCTCGCTTCGCAAGCAAGCCGAGGCCGAAATTGCACGCACCACGACCATGCTGCAATCGATCCTTAATGCCGCCACGGAGATGAGTGTGGTGACCATTGGCACCGACCACCTGATCACCTTGTTCAACAAGGGGGCTGAACGCCTGCTGGGCTACACGGCCGAGGAGGTCGTGGGTCACTACACGCCAGAACTGATTCATGACGCCGCTGAGGTGGCGGGCCGGGCAGCGGCCTTGTCCGCGCAGCTGGGACGCGACGTTGTTGGCTTTGAAGTTTTATTAGATCCGTCCATGCTGGGGAAAAAAAACGAATGGCGCTACCGGCGCAAAGACGGAACCCAAGTTCCTGTGACATTGGTGGTGACCGCGCTAACGGACCAGAACGGTTTGTGTACCGGTTATCTGGGCGTCAGCCAAGACATTAGTCTTGAAAAAGAATACCAAGAGGAGCTGCATTCCGCCAAAGACGCAGCGGAGGCCGCAACGGCGGCGAAGAGCCAGTTTTTGGCCAATATGAGCCATGAGATTCGCACCCCAATGAATGCCATTTTGGGCATGCTCACCTTGCTGCAACACACGACGCTCACCCCACGACAGCTGGACTACGCGCAAAAGACGCACGGCGCGGCCAAATCACTCTTGGGTCTGTTGAACGACATTCTCGACTTCTCGAAAATAGATGCGGGCAAGATGGAATTGAACCTGCAACCCTTTCGGGTCGATCATTTAATGCGAGATTTGTCAGTCATTTTGTCTGTCAACGTGGGGCCAAAGCCCGTAGAAGTGCTCTTTGATATTGACCCCTCTCTTCCCAAAGCGCTGATGGGGGACGCCATGCGGTTACAGCAAGTGCTCATTAACCTTGCAGGGAATGCGATCAAATTCACAGAAAAAGGGGTGGTGCTGATCCAGTTGAAAGTGCTGTCCCTCACCGACTCACACGCAACGCTTCGAATTTCGGTGCGTGACAGCGGTATTGGTATTTCCCCTCAGAATCAAACCCGCATTTTTGACGGTTTTTCTCAAGCCGAGGCGTCCACGACGCGTCGGTTTGGGGGCACTGGCTTGGGCCTGACGATCTCAAAACGCTTTGTTGAGCTCATGGGCGGCCAGCTCGAACTGGAAAGTGCGCTAGGCCAGGGCAGTGACTTTCATTTCACCTTCACCACCCCGGTTTGCCAAAACGACGAGGCCAATCCATCGCCCGAGCCCCGATTGCAGTCGCTGTCGGTGTTGGTTGTGGACGACAACGCCACCGCCCGCCAAGTCCTTCGTGACATGGCCCAGTCTTGGGGCTGGCAGGTTGACATAGCGAGCAGCGGTGGCGAGGCGCTGAACAGGGTGGAGGCGCGGACCCGCGCCCACTCACTCGCCTACCACGTGATCTTGGTGGATTGGATGATGCCGGACATGGATGGATGGGAAACAATTGCTCGATTACGCCAACAAGACCCCAGCGCAGCGGGCCCCATTGTCATCATGGTGACCGCACAGGGCAGAGAGATGCTGTCCCAGCGCAGCGAGCAAGAGCAGGCGCGCTTGAATGCCTTTTTGGTCAAGCCCATCACGGCATCCATGCTGTTTGATGCCGTGGCTGAAGCCCAATCGGGCCGAGGCAACCTGCGCACGCGGCCCCGCTTGGAGGTCGATCGAATTCAGCGCTTACAAGGGATGCGCCTGCTCGTGGTTGAAGACAACGTGATCAACCAGCAGGTCGCCCAGGAGCTGTTGCGTGCAGAAGGTGCGATCGTGGAGATCGTGGAGATCGCGGACAACGGTCAACTCGGTGTTTCCGCCATCGCTGCTGCGACCCCGCCTTTTGACGCCGTCTTGATGGACTTGCAAATGCCGGTCATGGACGGCTACACCGCCACCCGCTTCGTTCGCCAGCAATTGAAGTTGCTCGATTTACCCGTGATTGCCATGACGGCCAATGCCATGGCCTCAGACCGGACGGCTTGCCTCGCCGCAGGGATGAATGACCACATTGGAAAACCCATTGATCTGTCTGACTTAGTGAGCGTCTTGAACCAACACACGCGCCGGACCCTGAGCAACGCCAGTGCCAGCCCCCTTTTTCATCCCCCCAGCCCAAGCCCGAATGGGAGTCACACCGACGCCGACGGCATTGATGTGGACGGCGCGCTAGAACGCTTGGGCGGCAACACCGTTCTGTATGCCAAAGTGCTTCAGTCTTACCTTTTGGATTTGGCGCGCCAACCCGATCAACTGGAGGCGCTGCTGCAACAAGGCGACCGGCAGGGCGCGCACCGACTACTGCACACGCTCAAAGGACTCTCTGCCACCCTCGGTGCTGACGGCTTGGCCGCTAGGGCAAAGGCGATGGAACTGACCGTCAGTGGTGCCGATGCGCCGGGCACTGACGCTGAAGTAGTGGCCTCATTCCGCGAGGCGGTAGCCTTGAACCAGCCCGCATTGAGCGCGGTGGTGGCCCGCTTGACGCCCCAGGCAAAACCAGGAGCCGCCACCACCAAACCAGTGAACAGCGCTTTGTTGTTGAGCAATCTGACGGACTTGCAGGCCCTGCTCCAGCGTTCCGACATGCAAGCGCTGGCAGTGCATACGCAGCTTTGCACCACCCATGAGGGCGCACAAGAGAGCCTCAACGCACTGAATAAGGCCATGAATGCGCTCGATTTTCAGCAAAGTATGGTGCAATGTGCCTCTTTGATTCAGGCGCTGCGTTCAGAAAATCACCCATGATTGACCCATCAGACCCCCATGACACGCTGTTGAACGCGGTCAAAGGAAGACCTAAACTGTTGGTGGTTGATGACCAACCCATCAACATTCAGGTGATTCACCAGATTTTTTCGGCGGACTGTCAGGTGTTTATGGCGACCAGCGGGGCCCAGGCCCTGGCGATCTGGAAAGACAACCCGCCCGACTTGGTGCTGCTGGATGTGGTCATGCCCGGCATGGACGGATTTGAGGTGTGCGCCAAGCTGCAGGCGGATGAAACCACCAAAAATATCCCCGTTATTTTTGTCACCGCCCACGCCGACGCCTCCCAAGAAACACTGGGCTTGGCCACCGGTGCGGTGGACTTTATCTCCAAACCGGTGAACCCTGCGGTGGTTCGCGCCCGCGTTAAAACGCACCTCACTTTGAAGTTTCAGTCCGACCTGCTTCGCCAGCTCGTGTTTCTGGACGGGCTCACAGGGGTGTTCAACCGCCGTTACTTTGATCAGCAACTCGCCAAAGAGTGGGCACGAGCGACGCGCAATGAGTCGGCACTGAGCGTGATTCTGGTGGATGTTGATTTTTTCAAACATTTCAACGATTTGTACGGCCACCAATGTGGCGACGACTGTCTGAAAAGCATTGCCCTGGCGCTCAAGACAGCGCTTCGCCGACCCGCCGATTTGGTGGCGCGGTATGGCGGTGAGGAGTTCGTCTGCGTTTTACCCAGCACCCCGTTCAATGAGGCCGTCGTGTTTGCCAACCACCTGGAGGCGGTCATCCGGACGCTTGAGCTACCGCATGCCGACTCCATCGTCGGCCCGTTTGTCACCATCAGCTTAGGGGTGGCTTCCCGGGTCGAATCTGATGACCGTACCGTCACGACGGCGCGCGACCCGGCGGAGTTGGTGTCGTTGGCCGACGCGCGTTTGTACCGCGCCAAAAGCAGGGGGCGAGGCCAGGCCTGCGCCGGCTGAGCCCTGCCTCAGCGCAGCGCCGCCTCGATTTTGGCGTGCAACGCGTCCAGCGTGGGGGGCTTGACGATATAGCCCAAAATACCCAAAGGCAGAGCGGCCAGGAGTGTTTCCTTGCTGGCGTCCGCGCTCATAAAAATTACCTTGGTGGCACGGAGGGTCGCATTCGTCTGTGCACGAAGCTGTTTGACAAACTCGAGCCCATTCATCGGCGACATGTGAATGTCCGTCAAGATGAGGTCAGGATGCATTTTTCCGGCCAACAGCAGGCCAGCCGTTCCGTCCTCGCTCTCATGCAAATCCTGTATGCCCAGTTGTCTCAGCCCGCTCAGGATCAGGCTGCGCGTCAAGCGGTCGTCATCCACAATCAAAATTCGGGCTTTGGTAAGGTTCATCTTGTCTAACAATGTTTGATCATTTTGCTCGCCAAGAGCGATCACTCGCAATTCTAGGGTGAGCGAGGTAAGTCCGCCAAGTAGGTTTGAATCTCGGACTGCAACGCCAGCAGTTGCGGTCCCAGCTCGGCAAAAGCCAGCTTCAACGGGCCCAACGCTCCCGCTTTTCCCATCATCTCCGAGCGCCCAAGGGTCTCTGTTAAAGCGTCCACGCAAAATACAGGAGCAAATCCTTTGAGGGCGTGTAGCGCCCGGCCTGCAGCGACCGCGTCACCCGCCTCAAGATGGTGCCAGATGGCATCAACATCGTTGCCCAACCTTGGCTCGACCATTTGCAACAGGTCACGGGTCGCCGTGTCACCCCCGGTGTAGGCAAAAGCACGATCAATGTCCAGATGAACCCTAGGGGTAAAGTCCCCCCTTTGCCGCGGCGTTATTGTCATGGCCGTCCTCTCTTAAATTCAAACGATTCCACGCCACCATGAAACCTCTTGTCATTCTGCTGGTCGAAGATCACCCCATCAACCAAATGGTTGCCACCGTACTGCTGGAGGAACGGGGGCATACGGTAATTACCGCGGGGGATGGTCAGGCGGCAGTGGACCAGTTCTCACAAGGCTCTTGGGATCTTGTGTTGATGGACATTCAAATGCCAGTGATGGATGGACTGCAGGCCACGCGGCTGATCAGAGCCCTGGAACAACCCGCTCAACACACGCCGATTGTGGCCATGACGGCCAACACCACCGACACTGAGCGTCAAACCTGCCTGGATGCGGGCATGGACGCTCACCTGTCCAAGCCCGTCAGTGCCACGGCGTTCGATCAGCTGTTCGCACGCTTGGCCAGTATGTCGAACGCGGGCAAGGTTTTGCCTTCCAGCATCTCCAAAAACGCCCCGCCCCCGGTTGAGATGTAGCCCACTTGCTTTTCAATGCCATATTTGGCAATGGCGGCCAAGGTGTCACCGCCACCGGCAAGGGAGAACGCGCTGGACTCTGCAATTGCGTGGGCGATCACTCGGGTGCCATGCTCAAACGCGGCAAACTCAAACACGCCCACCGGGCCATTCCAAACAATGGTGCCGGCGGCCTTGAGCTGCTGAGCCAAGGCTGCGGCCGTTTGCGGGCCAATGTCCAAAATCAAGTCGTCATCGGCCACGTCCGCTGCGGCCTTGACGGTGGCAACCGCCTCAGCAGAAAAGGTTTTGGCGGTGACCACATCGGTGGGAATGGGCACTGCGGCGCCGCGCGCCTTCATGGCTTCGATCACGGCACGGGCTTCGTCCAGCAAATCAGGTTCGGCCAAGCTTTTTCCAATCTTCAAGCCCGCCGCCAGCATGAAGGTGTTGGCGATGCCACCGCCCACGATGAGTTGGTCCACCTTGTCAGCCAGCGCACGCAGAATCGTCAACTTGGTCGATACCTTGGAGCCGGCCACAATCGCGACCAAAGGCCGCTTGGGGTTGGCCAGCGCCTGAGTGATGGCGTCCATCTCGGCGGCGAGCAAGGGGCCCGCACAAGCGACTTTGGCAAATTGGGCGATGCCATAGGTGGAGGCTTCGGCGCGGTGGGCGGTGCCAAAGGCATCGTTCACAAAGATATCGCACAGCGCTGCCATTTTTTGGGCCAATGCCTGGTTGTTCTTTTTCTCGCCTATGTTCACACGGCAGTTTTCCAACATGACCAACTGACCGGGTGCCACGTCAACCCCGTTCACCCAGTCGGCCTGCACCGAGATGTCACGACCCATGAGTTCTCCCATGCGTTGGGCCACAGGTGCCAGTGAATCCGAAGGCTTGAATTCGCCCTCAGTGGGTCGGCCTAAGTGAGAGGTCACCATGACGGCAGCGCCCGCGTCCAAGGCCATTTGAATACAAGGAATTGAGGCCCGAATCCGGGTGTCTTCAGTGATGTGTCCCGCATCGTCTTGCGGCACGTTCAAGTCAGCCCGAATAAAAACACGTTGTCCAGCAACTTGGCCCTTTGCGCACAGTTCAGAAAAACGGATGACGTTCATGAAAACCCCTTGAGAGTGAAAAGACTCTGGGGATTGTAGAAGCGCCTACCCGGTGGAAGTTACCAACCCAGACCCAAATGCAAGGCGAGGTACACCGCCATGCCCACCACAATGGTGCCCAGCACCGCCTGCCCCACCCCTTTGCGCCAGAAAAACCAGCCCGCGCCTGCCACCACCGCAAATAACCGCGCATCCTGCCAAGTGCTGATAAGGTGCCCCTGCGTCATCACCACCTCGGGCACGACCACCGCAGACAAAGCGGCAATGGGGGCATATTGCAGACCGCGTTGCGCCCAGTGCGGTAAGGGCCAGGGTTTGCTGGACAGAAAAAAGAACGAGCGGGTCAACACAGAGACTAAGGTGAGCGCCACGATGGTGATCAGCGTCCAAAGATCGGTTTCACCCATCATGGTGCCTCCCGACGCGCCAAGCGTGTCTCTTCCAGAACCAAACACAGGGCGACGGCAGCGGCAATGGCCACCAGCACGTTCAATTTGAAAGGCAGGGCAAAAGCCGCCACTGCGGCGACACCCGCCACAGCCGCCGACACCACCCGCAAACGGCTGGAAGCGAGTGAACACAAAATGCCCAGCAGCGCCAAAATGCCAGCAAAGCCCAAGCCCCAATGCGTGGGAATGAAGTTGGCCAACACCACGCCCATCACGCTGCACCCCACCCATGCGGTCCAACTCACAAACACGTTGCCCGCCAGATACGCTTGCTGGGCCAAGCGCTGGGCGTCGTTGCCCTCAGGGCTGGGGTAGCGGTTGGTGAACATCACATAAGTGAGGTCAGTGGTCAGATAACCTGTGACGAGTCGCTCCCACAGGGGAAGGTGCATCACATAGGCCCGCAAGTGGGCGCTGAACACCACGAACCGAAGGTTGACGCAGGTCGCTGTCGCCAAAATCACCCACATCGGCGCGCCTGCAATCAGCAACGGAATCGCGGCCAGCTGCGAGCTGCCGGCAAACACCATCACCCCCATGAGCAAAGACTCTGTCAGGCTCAAGCCGGATTTCATCATCGCCACACCCATCATTAATCCCCACGCCGCCAGTCCCGGCGCAACGGCCAAAGAGTCGCGCATGCCATGGGCAAACTCGGGGTGCTGGTAATGGATGCGTTTGAAAAACACTACGTGCCTCGTGCTTCAAAAACCTGCCCAACCTTGACATCAAAGCCGCGCAAAAAATCTGCCACACCCAAGCGCTTGCCGCCGGGTCGCTGAAGCGAGGTCAAGGTAACTATCGAATTCATAGCTGCTACCGCAATGCCGTCGGGGGCTACAGCCATAATTTGCCCTAAACTCACGCCCGCAGGGGGCCACCCCGGTGTTACCTGCGCCGACCAGAGCTTGAGGGTTTCGCCGCTCAACGTGCCACTGACCGCAGGAAACGGATTGAAAGCGCGCACGCGGCGCACAATGACGTCGGCAGATTGCGACCAATCGACGGCTGCCTCTGCCTTGTCGATCTTGTGGGCATAGGTGACGCCCTCCTCGCTCTGCTTGACAGGGAGCAAGGTGCCGCGCTCGGCCAAAGCCAAAGCCTCAACCATCAAATGCCCGCCCAAGCAGGCCAAGGTGTCATGCAGTGTGGCGGTGGTGTCTGTTTCGCCAATGGGCACGGCCGATACCAGCAGCATGTCACCCGTGTCCAAACCGGCATCCATTTGCATGATGGTGATGCCGGTTTGCGCATCGCCTGCCTCAATGGCCCGGTGAATCGGGGCTGCGCCGCGCCACCGGGGCAACAGCGAGCCGTGAATGTTGAAGCAACCCAGTCGGGGCAGATCAAGCACCCACTGGGGCAAGATCAGACCGTAGGCAGCAACCACCATCGCATCCGCCGCAACCGCCAGCAGTGCCTCACGGGCGCTAGCGGCGTCATCGGCAAATTTGCCATCCAAGCGCAGGCTGCGGGGCTGCACCACCTCAAGACCATGCTCCAGCGCAAATTGTTTGACGGCTGAGGCCTGCAACTTCAGGCCCCGGCCGGCCGGCCGGTCTGGCTGGCTGAGCACCAGCACAATCTCATGCCCGGCGGCATGCAACTGGGCCAAGGCAACGCGGGCAAACTCCGGCGTGCCCGCAAAGATGAGCCTCAAGCGCGCTCCTCACGCTGGAGTTTTAGCATTTTTTTCTTGATGCGGTCCCGCTTCAGGGGGGACAAATACTCCACGAACACCTTGCCCTTGAGGTGGTCCATCTCATGCTGAATACAGACCGCGAGCAAACCATCCGCTTCAATCGTTCGGGTCTTTCCCTCCCCGTCCATCGCCGAGACCTTGATCGCGTCAAAGCGGGTCACGCCGTCGTAGATACCCGGCACGGACAGGCAGCCTTCTTCGTTCAGATGCGTGTCAGAACTGGTCCAGACCAACTCGGGATTGATCAGCACCAAGGGGGCATCTCGCTCCTCAGACACGTCGATGACAATGAGTCGCTCATGCACATCGACCTGCGTGGCCGCCAAGCCAATGCCTTTGGCGTCGTACATGGTGTCGAGCATGTCGGCAATCAACGCCTGAAGACGCGCATCAACGGCCACCACCGGTCGAGCGACGGTGTGGAGCTTGGGATCAGGAAAACAGAGAATGGGTAATAACGCCATGATTTTTGGGATGTATGCAGGCCATCGCCTGAGTGATGGGCAACCGGGAGCGCCGCAAAGGTTTTAATATGTCTCTATTTTCGCCACTTTTAGCCGGCGCCGGGGAGACGGCAGACAGAAAGCGTTGCTGAATCAAGGGCTTGGGCGCAAAATCGTGCGTCAATTGTCAAGAATTTTTTGGCGCGGCTCACCTTCAGGCCCCTCATCGAATCGTTTAAAACGCATTTAAATTACAGCAAGCTATGACACACCTCATGATGGCCAAATCCAAGGCAGCGTTCGCCCTCACCGCCTTCATCGGCGGCGCAATGGCCCTCCCCAGCACCGTATTCGCACAGGATTTTCCCGTCACTGCCACGCAAAGAACAACAGCGGTACAAGTCGCAAATGCCGGCATTCCGTTGGCCGACGTCAGCCCCAGCGCCCCGGACGAGTACACCGTGAAACGCGGCGATACCCTGTGGGCCATCTCGGGGCTGTTTCTGAAGCAGCCCTGGCGCTGGCCAGAACTTTGGGGCATGAATCTGCAGGACATCAAAAACCCGCATTTGATCTACCCTGGACAAAAACTGTACCTTGAGCGCGTGAATGGCCGCGCCAGCTTGCGGACACGGCAGTCTGCCAATGGCGAGATTCCAACCGAAACCATTCGCTTGTCGCCGCGCACCCGCTACGAAAGCCTTGCTCGGGATGCTCTGCCCACATTGAACAGCCAATTCATCGAACCCTTTTTGGCGGAACCCGTGATCGTGGATGAAAACGGTCTCAATTCAGCGCCCCGCATCGTGGCTGCTCAAGAAGGCCGCGTTTTGTTAACCCGTGGCGACCGGGCCTATGCGCGCGGCCCCTCCGATGCGGCGCTGGTGGATGACGCCACCAAAAAACAGAAAGCGTACCGCGTCTTCCGCGACGCCACCCCATTGAAAGACCCGGTGACGGGAGAGATTCTGGGTTATGAGGCCCAGTACGTCGGCAAAGCCGTGCTCGCGCGCGGCGAATCCACCCAAGAGTCCACCAACAAAGAGGGACGCATTCAAATTGACATTGTTCCCGCCACCATCGACATCATTGCGGCCAAAGAGGAAATGCGGGTGGGCGACCGCTTGCTGCCCGAGCCCGAACCCGAACTGTTGAGCTATGTTCCCCGCGCGCCCAGCGGCTCTGTGGAGGGGCGCATTGTGTCGGTCTATGGCAGTGCCGTGGCCAATGCCGCACAAAATCAAGTGGTCGTGGTTAATTTAGGCACCCGGGACGGCATAGAAAGCGGTCACGTCATGGCCATCTTGAAAGACGGTGCACGCCTGATCGACAAGACCGATCCCGCCCGCACTGCCTTGAAATTGCCTGATGAGCGCAATGGCCTGCTGATGGTGTTTCGCACGTTTGAGAAACTGTCTTACGCCTTGGTTCTTGACATCACCGACGGTGTCAAGGTGGGAGATCGACTCACCAATCCCCGCTAGGCGCTGTCGTGCAGCGCGATGAACTGAGTGATTGGCTTCGCCTCTCGCTGACACAGGGCATAGGCAACGCAACGGCGCGAAAACTGTTGTCTGCGTTTGGCTTGCCAGAGGCTATTTTCAAACAGCCCCTGGCAGCACTCCGTCAGGTGGTCAGCACCTCCCAGGCCACCGCGCTGCGTGACGAACCCGCTGAACTGCAAGCCCTCGTCGAAACCACATGGACTTGGCTGAACGATGACAATCCAGGGTCCGCACGGCGGCAAATCGTCGTATTAGGGGACTCAGATTACCCCCCTTCGCTTCTGACCATGGAAGACCCTCCGCTCATGCTGTACTTGCTGGGCGGCGGAACTTTAACGACAAATAGCCCCCCAGCCCATGACAGCACTGCGCAAGAAGCTATCAAATCAATAGCGAAGTTGTTGTCAGATCGTGCCCTGCTCAGCCTGGCGATGGTGGGCAGTCGCAACCCCACGCCACAAGGGTCGGTCAATGCCCGCAAGTTTGCAAAAACTTTTGCCCAGTCCGGTTTGACGGTGGTTTCGGGATTGGCCTTGGGCATTGACGGCGCCGCCCACGAAGGCGCACTGGAGGGCGCGGCCCTCAACCACGCCGACTTGGTCACCGTGGCTGTGGTCGGCACAGGCTTGGACCGGGTGTACCCCCGAGCCCACCGTGATCTGGCGCACCGCATTGCTCAACACGGCTTGCTGGTCAGTGAATACCCGCTGGGGACACC
>JBAQDW010000297.1:0-7297 GCA_049286445.1 Rhodoferax sp.
AATACCTGCAAACGGGCTTGAAGTTCTTTGGTTTTAGGAGAGTAGTCAAAATCCATGGTGTTCTTTCGTTGGTAAAGCGGTGTGCAGGAGCCGGTATTGAAAGTACGCGGCGGCTTAGGTTGTGGGGCTTGCTTGCTGGGCAAATTTCCAAGCCATTTGAGCGAGTGGTTTTGCACCCGCCGCCGAACTGGCGGCCTGAGCACTGGCGGCGGTACCTGCTTCCACACGTTTCGCGATTCCTTGCAAAATGGCAGCGATGCGGAACAGGTTGTAGGCCATATAAAAATTCCAGTCGGCCTTCAATTGTTCTGGTGTCGCCAGCCTCGTGCGCTGGCAGTAAAGGCGAATGTAGTCGCCTTCCGTTGGGATTCCCAGGCTGCGAACATCCAAGCCTCCGATGCCCCGGAACGCACCCGGTGGAATGTGCCAAGCCATGCAGTGGTAGCTAAAGTCAGCCAAGGGATGTCCCAAGGTTGATAGCTCCCAATCCAAGACAGCAATGATCCTGGGCTCTGTGGGGTGAAGCATGAGGTTATCCATGCGGTAGTCCCCGTGAACAATACTGACCATCTCCTCGTCGCGCGCCATTGTTGGAATGTTCTCCGGGAGCCACTGCATCAGTTGCTCCATCTCCCGAATAGGTTGACTCATCGGCCCAGCGCCGTCGGCAGAGGAACGGTATTGTTTGCTCCAGCGGGCGATTTGCCGCTCGAAATAGTTGCCTGGTTTGCCGTAATTTGCCAACGCACAGGCAGAGTAGTTAACCGAGTGAAGTGCAGCAATCACCCGATTCATTTCTGCATAAATCGCCCCACGTTCTGCGTTACTCATGCCAGGTAAAGTTTGATCCCAAAGAATCCGGCCCTCCATGAACTCCATAATGTAGAAAGCCCGACCCATGACGGACTCGTCTTCACAAAGGCACAGCATTTGCGGCACAGGCACTTCAGTACCTTGGAGCCCGCTCATCACCGCAAATTCACGTTCAATAGCGTGCGCAGAGGGCAGTAGTTTGGCGACGGGACCAGGCTTGGCCCGCATCACATAGGATTGGGTTGACGTGATCAGCTTGTAGGTGGGATTGGACTGCCCTCCTTTAAACGACTCTACGGAGAGCGGACCTGCAAAGCCGGGCAGATTTTTCTCAAGCCAGGCCGAGAGGGCGTCAATGTCAAATGCCTGTTTTTCAGGCACGGCCCGTGTGCCAGTGAAATGGTGAAAGTCGCTCATATTTTTCCATCCAGGTCATATTGGCTTAGCTGTTGTCGGCTTCTGTGATGCGCAGCAATGCGGCACGATCGCAAATAACGAGGCCACCGGGTTCAATTCGAATCACTTCTTCCCGCTCCATGGCTTTGAGTTCTTGGTTGACGCGTTGTCGGGATGCGCCCAACAACTGAGCCAGATCCTCTTGAGCCAACTGCAGGCCGATGCGAAGTTCGGCGGCATTGCTCAGTGAGGGAATGCCATAGCTTCGCACCAGATGAAGCAACTGTTTCGCCAATCTGGCCCGCAAAGGCAAGGTATTGAGGTCTTCTACGAGTCCAAAAAGCTGACGAATACGTCGCGCGTGCAAGCGCAAAAGCGCCTCGTACAGCTCGACATGCAGGGCCAGAATTTTCTTGAAGTCTGCTCGGGCCACACAAAGAATGGTGGTCTCCCCGTGAGCGCAGGCATCGTGGGTTCGCCGGTCGCCGTCGAAGATGGCCACATCGCCAAACCATATGCCCGGTTCGACATAGGTCAGCGTGATCTGCTTGCCGGTAATTGAGGTCGAACTCACCCGCACCGCGCCGCGTGCGCACGCAATCCACTCCTCTGGAGACTCCCCTCTTGCGGCAATCAATTCCCCGTCCTTGAAGCGTTTCACGTAAGCGCATCGCAATATGTCGTGTCTGAGTGAGGGTGATAAAGAGGAAAACCAACGTCCAGCGTTGATTGACTCGCGTTCTTCGATGGTAAGAATTGGATCGTCCATGGCCTGTCTTTTCGGTGACTGAAAACCGTTTTATTGTCACGCGCGAGACGGTGACCCCGTATCAGGGTTGTCACCTGAGCGTCTGCGACTGATCTGCTTCGCTTCATAAGAGCTGCATCGTTGGACTTCTGAACCATTCTTCAAGGCGTGTGAGAAGAGCTTGGTCAGGGCGGCGATGCCAATGGGCCGGTCACCTTGAGTTTTCATACCACCACAGCAGAACAATTACCCGAAGCGAGGCATCGGTATTTTTCAATGTCCCACTGCACGTGGTGATGCAACAGCGTGTAAGAGAACGCAACAGGTTCAAACGAGTGGACGCTAATCCTCACCGTGTAAAAGGCTGAGGCCAATTGCGCCACGGCGACGCAGCCAGGGACTGGGCCGATAGCGCGGGTCGCCGTAAACGGTTTGCATGTTGAATAAAATTTCAAGCATGTTGGTGGGGCCGAAAGCGTTACCTAAAGCGAGTGGCCCGCGCGGGTAGCCCAGACCGAGAGTGACTGCGGTTTCAAGATCCTCCGGGGTGCAGATGCCTTGCTGACACATATCCGATCCAATGTTCACAATTCCCGCCACGACGCGTTGGGACACAAATCCGCCACTGTCTTTGATCACACTCACTGGTTTGCCATCGCGTGCCATGAGCGCATGGGCGGCTTGGCGAATGTCTTGGCGAGTCGCTGGGTTGGTGGCCAGTACACGACGTTTGCTACTCGCGTCGTCCACCAGCATGTCGATTCCAACGGTTCGGGCCGGGTCCAGGCGTTCCACCACGGCCACCGTGGTGATGTCAAATCCCAATGGAGCGACCAGTGTCAGTGCGCTTGGAGAGGGTGACGCCCCTGTTTCGATTTTCGCGCCCAAGTCCCTAAGCAATGCGAACAACTCGGTTCGGCGAGCGGCGCGCGGCGATACCCACACAGGTGGCATGTCGTCGACCTCGGGCACTGGTGGTTCTGCGCTGATTTGAATGACGCCGTTGTCGTAGGTGTAGAACCCAGCGCCTGATTTTTTGCCAAGCAATCCAGCGGCCAGTCTTTGGGCGGTGATCACACTGGGGCGATAGCGTGGCTCTTCAAAATATTGGTGGTAAATGGCTTCCATGACGGGATGTGACACGTCCAAGCCGGTCAAGTCCATCAGCTCGAAAGGTCCAAGTTTGAACCCAATCTGGTCTTTTAAGATACGGTCAACGGTGGCGAAATCAGTGACGCCTTCATTCACGATGCGCAGGGCCTCCGTTCCATATGCTCTGCCTGCATGGTTCACGATGAAGCCGGGAGTGTCCAGCGCTTTGACTGGGGTGTGCCCCATTTGGCGTGCATAGGCGATCAAATCTGCGGACACGCCTGCTGACGTTTTCAGGCCGGCGATGACCTCCACCACTTTCATGAGCGGGACCGGGTTGAAGAAATGAAATCCCGCCACTTGCTCGGGGCGTTTGAGCCCGGCTGCGATGGCGGTCACCGATAAAGAAGAGGTGTTGCTCGCCAGCACCGTGCGGGGTTGAACCAAAGCTTCCAGCTCGGCCATTAGACTGGCTTTGACATCCAGCCGCTCTACGACGGCCTCAATGACAAGATCACAATGGGAGAAATCACGCAAAGACGCGGCGCAGTGCAGACGGGTTTTAAGCAGTGCAATCTGGGTCGCCTCCAATTTGCCTTTCTCTCCCATCCGATCCCACTGCGAGAAAATAGCCGACTGGGCAGATTCGGCAGCTTTGTTTTGTGCGTCAAACAGATGGACTTGGCTGCCTGCCTGCACAGCAATTTGGGCGATGCCGCGCCCCATGGCACCGGCACCGACAATGCCGACGCGTTGGAAAACTGGAGTCATGAGCTTAATTTTTGTCTACAAATTGGTTGGAAAAGTTGAGCGAGAAGGCATCGTGCTGTGATGTTGCTTGCTCGCCCGACATCACCCACCGTCCACCTGCTTCGTCTTATCGCCTGACCTGCAGTGCGCCTGGGTTGACGATATTGGTGGGAGTTCCTTTGATGAAATTGATCACGTTGTCAAACGCGGCTCCAAAATAGCGTTCGTAGCTATCTTGCTCCACGTAGCCAATGTGCGGCGTACAAATGCAGTTTTCCAGTCGCAACAAAGGATGACCTTGCAAAATGGGTTCCGTTTCGAACACGTCGATGGCAGCCATGCCGGGTCGGCCCCGGTTCAGCGAGCTGATCAAGGCGTCTGCTTCAATCAGTTCGGCGCGTGAGGTGTTGACCAGCAGCGAGGTGGGTTTCATGCGGGCCAGGTCTTCGCCGCGCACAATGCCCTGGGTTTCTTCGTTCAACCGAAGGTGCAGGCTGATGACGTCACACTGCTCAAAGAACTCGTTGCGTCCAATGGCGGTGTCGTAGCCATCCAGAATGGCTCGCTCCCGGGACGCAGGGCGACCCCAAACCACCACACTCATGCCAAAGGCTTTGCCGTACTGCGCCACCAGCTGCCCGATTTTTCCGTAGCCCCAAATGCCAAGCGTTTTGCCTCTGAGCAGCGTGCCCAAGCCGAAATTAGGCGGCATGGAACTGGTTTTTAACCCCGATTGTTGCCAAACCCCGTGTTTGAGATTACTCATGTAATGAGGAAGCCGCCGTGTCGCTGCCATCAGCAATGCCCAGGTGAGTTCGGCCGTCGCAAAAGGTGAACCCACGCCGTCGGCGACTGGGATGCCCCGCTCAGTGCAAGCCGCCACATCCACATGAGGGCCAATACGACCCGTTTGCACCACCAGCTTGAGCTTGGGAAGCTTGTCAATCAGTGCCCGTGTGAGGTGGGTGCGGTCTCGATTGAGAATCAATATTTCTGCCTCTTTGAGGCGTACTGTTAATTGGCCCAGTCCTTTAACGGTATTGGTGTAGACCTTGGCCTGGTAAGGCTCTAGTCGGCTGGCGCATTCCAACTTGCGAACGGCGTCTTGGTAGTCGTCGAGAATTACGATGTTCATAGCCTTGCATTGTGCCTTGGCAAAGTGGCTATTTGCCCGCTCTTGCCCTCAAATTGACAGGTGTCACACCACTGATTGGCGGGGTCTGAACGGGTTTAGTGCAAGGTTTTTTCGTTGGCGACCAAGCGGTCGAGTTCAGCGCAAACGTCGGCCATTCGTCCTGAAATCAACAGGCGTCCAACGTGGTTGGATGCGCTTTCGCCTTGGTCTGGTACACGGATGACACGCAAGGGTCGGCTGGCGACGCGTGCCGGTGCGACTGAACAAGGGCGCTGCTTGGCGTGTTTTGCGGAGTCGAAGATCGGTCCAGGGAACGGATGCTGATCATCACTATTGCTTTTAGATGCGTTCGGAATGACAGGTGGCATTAACCAGCGCCACAAACCCTGAAGCGGTGCCATCAGTTTGGGCGACGAAGTGGTGAACTTTTTCATGATGAACCTTTTATTGGAGCGCTTACATGAGCATGGTGTTGCGAATGAGTCCGACGGCCAGCCCTTCTATTTCAAACGCTTCACCGGGTTCGATGACGATAGTTTGGTAGTCGGGATTTTCGGCGTGCAGTTCAATCAGATGTTTGTTGCGGCGAAACCGTTTGACGGTGACATCATCGCCCAGCCGGGCGACCACAATTTGGCCATTTTTTGCCTCTTTGCTGGCCTGCACCGCCAGCAAATCACCATCCATGATGCCGGCATCTCGCATGGACATACCGCGCACTTTCAGCAAGTAGTCGGGCTTGTGCTGGAACAAGCTGTCTTCCAGGTAGTAGGTTTTATCAACGTGTTCTTGCGCGAGAATGGGCGAGCCCGCAGCGACGCGGCCGATCAAGGGCAGCGCCAGTTGGGACAGGCCTGGCAAAGACAGTGCGAAGGGTTTGCCCCGTGATTCATTCAATGAGCGCAGGGCTTCACTTTTTAACCTGATGCCACGAGAGGTGCCACTGACGAGTTCAATGACGCCTTTTCTGGCCAGTGCTTGCAAATGTTCTTCGGCTGCATTGGCGGATTTGAAGCCCAGTTCATTGGCAATCTCGGCCCGCGTGGGTGGAGCGCCAGTGCGGGTAATCGCTGTTGTGATGAGGTCCAGAATTTGTTGCTGGCGCGCGGTGAGTTTGGGTTTGTCAAGCATGGAGACTCCTTTGAGGTGCGGTGGTCTTGCTGTAGGTCAATGGGTACTGTATTGATATCCAGTAACTGTATTTTTAACCAGTTTTTGAAAGTTCGCAAGTGACTGTTTCTTCTATGGCAAAAAAAGTAGTGGTTTTGGGTACGGGCGGTACGATTGCGGGCACCGCGGCATCGCCCACTGACAACATTGGTTACACCGCCGCGCAAGTCGGTGTTGAGCAGTTGCTGGCGGCGATACCCGGTTTGGATGAGGTCTTAGGGGGGCGGGGTCTGCAGTCTGAGCGAGTGGCTCAGCTGGACAGCAAAGACATGAGCTTTGAGGTGTGGCAGCGCTTGCGGGACCGTGTGGTGTATCACTTGGCCCGATCGGATGTGATGGGCGTGGTCATCACCCATGGCACAGACACCTTGGAGGAGACGGCCTTCTTTCTGCACCGCACGTTGTCGGTCGGCGAACTACAGGGCAAACCGGTGGTGCTGACATGTGCCATGCGACCCGCGTCAGCGCTGGCACCTGACGGCCCCCAAAACCTGCGGGATGCGGTGGCGGTGGCATGCACCTTGGGTGCCCGCGGTGTCGTTGCGGTGTGTGCTGGCGTCGTTCATGCCGGCCTGGATGTACAGAAAATTTACAGCTACCGTGTCGATGCGTTTGATTCGGGTGACAGCGGCCCCTTGGGCTACCTTGAGGAAGGCTGCGTTCGTTTAGTAAGAAATTGGCCTGTAGCCCACGTCCAATCTGCGCGAGCAGCTATCAATTGGAGAGCAGAAGACCTCGTCTGGCCCAGCGTTGAGATTGTGATGAACTACGCCGGTGCCAGTGGTGCCCTGGTCGATGTCTTGGTGGCTGGCAACCTAACCCTCCAGGCTGGGGCCAAACCGCTGAAGGGTTTGGTGGTGGCAGCGACCGGTAACGGTACCCTGCACCATGCGCTAGAAGCCGCTTTGGTGCGTGCTCAAGGGGCCGGGGTGACGGTGGTGGTTGCGAGTCGCTGTGCGCGGGGGCGGGTGTTGCCCACACCGGCGAGCCTGTTCACCGATTCCAAAGGTTTGTCAGCAGTGAAGGCTCGGGTGGCGCTGATGCTGGATTTGATGCACTGAGCGCGCACAGCAGGCTCAATGGCGTGTTATTCCAACGCCATACCAAGAGGATCTGTTTTTGCTTCGCCTTGCCGTGCGTCTGCACTGTCTGCGGCTTCGCGCCTAAGCTCCTATCGATCTGAAAATGGAATT